>CALFTO010000045.1 GCA_937916195.1 uncultured Clostridia bacterium | reverse complement strand
AGGATGGTCGCACACGAAATGGCAGTTTGCTATACACAATCCTTCCCATGAAAGATGCATTGCAATATTATTATGAAACAAAGTTCCGCGAGATAGCAGATGAGAAACTAAGACGAAAAATTGAAGAAAAACTAAGGCGATTTAATATCGATTTGTGAGGCTTTCACAATGAAATAAAGAAACAACCCAAATTGAGAGCAAAAACGGTTTTAGGACAATTTGTGAGCGAATGTGAGGGGAAGAAGCAATAATTCAAAAGATGCTTTTAATTATTGAAAAAATATGAAAACTCGTATTTCCACTTCAAAATCGCTTGTCCGATTTTGTTGCAGGAAAAAGAGGAAGGGTCACAAAGTGCCTCTTCCTCGAACACAACAGCTCGCAATGCGCGCTGTTTCAACGATTATGAGCATTTCAAAAGTGGTGTCAAAACAGGGTTGCTAAAAGAACTTTTGTGTCACAATTTTACTGCCAAATCAAGAAACCACGCTATTTAGCCATTTATAGCAGGGTTGCTGTTATGTTAAATGGTATTTTATGTAATGTTTAGGGTAAGAAAAAGTTCTGGACTTCTCTCAATTCCTGTGATATTGTGTGTTGAAAAAAGGAGATGATTAAATGCCTGAAATTATTAAACAATACCCAAAAGCTCAACTTATATCAGTTGAAAAACTTTCAGATATGGAATATCAAAAGTGGATGTGGAGAGAAATGTTTGGAGGATATATCGGCGCACTTAGTATATTAGAAAGCGAGAATAAAAACCCTAACAAAAGGTATCTACATTTTAATAAATCAAAAGAATACCTAACAACAGGTTATGGAGAATATGAAATTAAAGATAATATCATAACTCATATAACACAAAACAGTAGATATGTATTTAAAATATTAAAGTAGTTGTGTAAAAAATACCACGCAATAAACAAAGAATGAAAAAGTAGTGTCAAAAAAATGTCTGGACTTCTGCAAACTCTTGTGGTAATGTGTGTTGCTAACAAAGAGTATTGGAGTGAAAATTATGTCTGAAAAGAAGTTGTTGACTAATGGTAATGCGTTTAAAAGAACAGATGGCCGTTGGGGTGGAGTCGTGTGGTATATGGATGAAGCTGGAGAGCGAAGAAGAAAAAGCTTCTCAGGCATAACCAAAACCGAAGTCAATAAAAAGATGACTGAGTATATCGCCAAGTTTGAAGAAGATTTGATAGCATCGAATGAGAGCAATCAAACCCTAAGTGAAAGTATGCAAACTTGGTTAGAGGTGTTTAAGTATCCATCCGTTGAGCGTTCAACATACGATAGATTAGAGTGTACCGCAAAACATCATATCTATCCTGAAATCGGTGATAGAGTAATCTCAACAATCAAAGCGGTTGACATTAAGAAGATATTAAATTCTCGTATGCAACAAGGATATGCATACACAACAGTTAAGAAAATACATAGTCTGCTCAATGAATATTTTCGTTATCTTACTGAACAAGAAATCATAGATAAAAATCCAATGCGAAGTGCACCTATGATTAAAAGACACAACTTTATGTCAGCACAAGGCAAAGAAAACCTCCCCACCAATGAAACAGTAACAGTGTTCACTGATGAGGAGATAGAAAAACTTAAAGAAGAATGTTTCAAAACCTGGGGAACAGGTAAAAGATTGTATCAGCAATCTGCTGCATATATCTTGATGCTCAATACAGGCATAAGAACAGGCGAAATGTTAGGATTACTTAATAACGATATTGACCTTGATAATCGAGTAATGCACATACAACGAGGAGTGAAAGAAATATACAAACGCGATGGAACAACTGCTGAAACAGGACGAGAAATATCAATAGGTAAACTCAAGAGTGCATCGAGTAAAAGAGATGTGCCACTAAACAACACCGCAATAGAAATGATAAAAGAACTCCGTAATGAGTTCTACTTCGGTGAAGATACACCGCTCGTCTGTGACGAGAATGGAAACTATACAAGACCTGTAAACTTCCGCAAAAGATTTTACAGAATACTGAAAGGTGCAGGAATAGAAACCAAAGGACTCCACGCACTCCGACACACATTCGCGACAAAACTTGTCAACGGAATAAAACAACCTGACGGAAGCATTAAATCATTAACGCCTCGTCAGGTCGCAGACTTACTCGGACACTCGACCTCCGAAATCACCGAAAGATACTATGTCAAAAAAGACACAACCTACCTTAATGGAATAACAGATGAGTTTGAGATGTGAGGAAAAAATAATTCAAATTTAATAAACACACTTTGTAGGGTCAGGTCTCCGTGCCTGACCGTAATTCAATCAAAAAAACTGCCTTCGCAGATGTGGAGGCAGTCAGTATGCAATTATATTATTAAAGAGTTATCCAGAATCTCTTTAAGTGGCATTTTTCTTTCCGTTCATAAACAGTTGATTCATAAATGCCGCCATTATTAAGGATTGTTTTTTCGCTACCGATATTGCTGTCAATACAAGAAATTAGTATTTTATCAAGACCGATTTCTTTACAATACGGAAGAACAGCTTTTAGCATTGATGTTGCATAACCTTTTCTTCTTTCGTTCGGTTTTATCGAATATCCAATATGACCACCGTATTTAGAAAGATAATCATTGAAATAATGTCGAACCTGTATCATACCGACAAGGCGATTATCCGCTTTGCGTATGTAGAAAAACTGTGTTGCTAAAACTAATCCTTTCGGGAGTGTTTCAGGTTTTGTATATTTTTTGCATTCTGCAATATATGCTGTTGAGTTTTCACTTTTACGGAGAGGACCACAACCATCCATTGAAGAAACTGCATCCAGACAAGCTTGTTTATATTCAGCTATTTGTTCTGCATATTCCTCGCATGGTTCAACCAAGAAGAAATCTCCAGCATCTATTTTAATCATATTTCGTCACCTCTGTATCACTTTAACGGAATCGATATAATATGCTTTTCGCCTTTGAAATCACCGATTATCTTTCCGCCGTTTTCTAGCATTATCTTCACAGTGGCGTCATTTGTTTTCAAAGGAAATAATTTGATTTCGTTATAACCGTGTTCTTTGCATTTCTTCAACAATTCTTTAAACAGGATATCGCCATAACCCTTTCCGCGATATTCTTTTGAAATACCGTATCCAAGGTTTCCTGCGCCAACAACAGTTTCCAAATATTCAGATGATGAATGTCGTACTCTGCCATAGCCTACCGGGATATCATCTATATACAAAAAATATGTAGTATAAGGAATCCAATCCTTTGGCAAATCAGTGCCTCGTGAATGATTATCCACTTCTTGTAACCATTTTTGATATTTCTTGTAGGATAAGTTATACGCAGGATTCGTAAAGCCGTTTTCTATATCAAGAATACCCTGTAACATCACATATTCTTGTTCAGCCATATTAATGTTTAACTGTTTTAATTCTACTTTCATAGTGGTACCTATCACTGTCTATTCTTTGTAAGTATTTGTCCTTTATCAAAAATATAATAAGGTTTACTTCCAATAACCTCAATATCATTATCATTTATATAAAGTGTAGTTTCTTCAGGTAATGCAACTGATGTTCTGTATTTTGATAATTCTAATAAATATTGTTTGCTTTTTTCATCTTTTTCAGGAGTTTGATTTGTATAATGACAGAGGAGGGAAATGCCGTTCAATATATCAAATCCGTTTATATCTTTCAAATCAACTTCATTTTTATCAGCAATTTTACACGCTTCTAAATCTTTGCCGAAAATAATAGCACCTGCACTTCCGCCGAAAACAATACCATTATTATTTATGTAATCTAATATATTTTCAAAAGCTACACATTTTTTCAAATCGTGCAACAATTTAAAAGTATTACCACCGCCAATAAATAAGAAACTATAATCATTCAAGTTTTTTGTTGACAGTTCTTCGGCACTTCTTACCATACCAATATTGGGAACATCAATAGATTTAAGCTCACCGCGTATCCATTCATAGCAGCTATTATATTTTTCTTGTGCCATAGCCAAAGGAATATACAGACAGGGTTTTGATTTGTCAATAATTTGATTTAATCTTCTGTAAACATCTATTGTCTGTATGTCTGCACCGCCACCATTAAGAAATATTTTCATCATACCATCTCCAATATTTATGGTAATTATTATATCATAAAAAACAACGTTCTCAATATTATTTTGATGCTATTTTGATGATGTAGCAGACGGAATGTTTCAGAACAGAAAAAATATTTGCGATTTGACTCCCATTTGACGCTCAAATTGATACACAAATTGACCCCGTGCCGACAATTAAAACAACGAAAAAAGCCTTGAAACCACGCAGTTTCAAGGCTTTTGTTATGGCAGGGGCAGAAGGATTCGACCGTCTGCTTCAGCTTTCGCCTCGCATACTGACCGCTCGGCGACCCAATTTCTCGCGAAATTCGGTACCCGCCGACCGCTTTTGGCTAAAAATGATATACTATATCATTTTCTTAACGCCAAAACCCTCACGGGTTCTCATCCTTCTCTATCTCTAAACGAAAAACGCACCCGCTACAAAAGTAGCAGGTGCATTTTTGGCAGGGGCAGAAGGATTCGAACCCTCGGCACGCGGTTTTGGAGACCGCTGCTCTACCAACTGAGCTATACCCCTATATCAACGTTTTCACGGCTTTTTTCTAACATTTTTTACTAAAATGTACCCGAAATGTACCCATTCGAGATGTAAATTAGCCGATTTATATTATGCTACAATTTGAAGGAGTATGTCCTCTCCAAATCGTTCGACTAATTATAACAGAACGACTTGTATTTTGTCAACCTTAAAATTGAATTTTCTCTTGACGAATTGAAAAAGTTTTGCTATGCAAAAACGCTGCACATCTATCATACTAATATTACCAAATTGACGATTTGGTTTTTGCATGTGGGATTGC
>CALFTO010000044.1 GCA_937916195.1 uncultured Clostridia bacterium | reverse complement strand
TATTCGTGAATTAGAAAAACAGATATCAATCAGTTTTGATGAGTTGGAGAAAATGTTAGATGTTTAATAAACAACCGAAGAATATAACAAATCACTATCATAATGTGTTTCGTTCAACTACTGAAATTGATTATGATAAACTTGCAAAAGCAATGGTAAAAGCTCAACAAGAGGCAGAAGAACAAAAAGAAATAGAAAGGCAACAAGAAGAGAATAACACCGAGAAACTTTCTGCTTGCGAAACTTTAAAACTAATTGGGCTTGTAATTATTAATAAAGTTGAATCAAACGGAACTATGACATCGGGGTTCCTTGGTGGCGTAATGTCAATTGTCTTTAATATTCTTGCGATATTGAGCGTTGTGGTAATGGTTCTTGGAGGAATTATGGGTGTGCTTGTTATTAAAGAGATTGCACTAACAATGAACTCCATTATGTTAGATATTACTTTAGCTGTGCTAACAATTGCCTTTGTTATTATTGCTGCAACAATTGCTTTTATATTCAGGTGTATTGCTAATGAAATAGCAAAAGAAAAAGATAGGAATTATATAATAAGTGTATTTTCTGCAGTAGTTGCTTTTGCTGCACTAGTTGTAGCAGTAGTAGGTTATGCTAAAGGCATAATATAAAGTTGTTTTTGAAAATTTTAGTTAGACAAATTCGGATTTGTAGGGATGTTTATGAAAGAAAGACTTGGAAATTATATACAGGAATATTCTGTTAGAAACAAGAATGGTGAAGACATTCCAGTATATAGTGTTACAAACACTCAAGGTTTTTGTAAAGACTATTTTGTAAAAGAAGTAGCAAGTAAGGATAAAACAACATACAAGATTGTGCCAAGGGGTTGCTTTGCATATAATCCTTCAAGAATCAACGTTGGTTCAGTCGATTATCAACGATATCAAGATAAAGTAATTGTTAGTCCTTTATATAATGTTTTTACGGTTTCTGATAATCTTGACAAACAATATTTATATTATTATTTAAAAAGTGATGTCGCCTTGCAGCGTATAAGAAATGTTGCTTCAGGTAGTGTTAGAGATAATTTGAAATTATCAATGCTTTATGAGTTCCCAATTAATGTTAGAGATATTGAAGAACAAAGAAGTATTGTATATAAACTCGACCAAATTAGAAATATTATAGATTTAAGAAAGAAAGAATTAGAACAACTTGATGAGTTAGTCAAAGCCCGATTTGTCGAACTCTTTGGTGACCCTGAAACTAACACTAAAAACTATAAAACTGTAATGCTGTCAGAAATAGCAGAATATTATAATGGCTTAACCTATTCGCCTGATAATGTTTCGGAAGATGGCACAATTGTTCTTCGGTCAAGTAATATTCAAAACAGTCAGTTAGATTTTGCTGATACGGTTAGAGTGGATTGTGCGATAAAAGAAAAACTTTATGTGCGAGATAATGACATTCTTATGTGTTCAAGAAATGGTAGTGCGAGATTGGTTGGAAAAGTTGCACTTATAAAAAAAATTTCTGAACCAATGTCGTTTGGTGCATTCATGATGATTATTAGAAGTGCATATTATTCGTATTTAATGACTTATTTTCAAACGGATGCTTTTAGAAGACAAATAAAAACTGGTGCGACTACAACAATAAATCAAATCACAGGTAATATGTTAAATAAAATTACTTTGCCATTACCTGAAATGTCTGAAATAGACGATTTCGCAAACTTTGTAAAAGAAGTCGACAAATCAAAATTTGTCGTACAGAAAGCACTTGATGAAGCACAAACCTTATTTGACAGTTTAATGCAAGAATATTTTGGCTGAGGTGAGAAAATGAAAAAAACAGAATTGAATAGTTTTTGGAATTACTATTTAAGTATAGAGAATGATTTGTCCGACACTTCTCAATTCATAGAACCGAATGGTCAAGAGAATGTTTATTCATTTGAATTTGCTAAATTGTTAATCTTGGCATGTACCGAAGTAGAAGCAGTATTTAAAGCTATTTGTTTTGAGATTAAAGGTGAACATGTTCAAGGAAGAATGTGTGAATATAAGGAAACAATATTGACAGCATATCCACGGATTGTTGAAGCTGAAGTTGCTGTAGATAGATTAGGGAGAACTATAAAACCATTTGATGGTTGGGATAAAGAGACACCTTGTTGGTGGAAAGCCTATCAAAGAGTAAAGCATAATAGAAAGAGTTACTTCACAGAAGCGACATATATGAACGCCACAATGGCAATCTCAGTTCTATATATTCTTATTTTTTATTTATCAAAAATTACTAATATTTCTTTTAGCAATTATAAAAGTAAATATATAAGTAGTGCATATGTTAATCCTTATATTCTTTGTAAGGCAGATAAAGAACTTCCAGATTTTGAATGATAGAATAAACATGATTTTTTGGAGATATATGTATGAATATTAAGAATTTAGCAGAGATTCTTGCAATATTAGATAAAATGCAAATTGATAACAATCCCAATTTAACAGAATTAGAAAAAGAAATACTGAAACATTTTATAGACGAAATAAAGAATCAGGTGAAATGATGAATATTCAAATAATTTCTAATGACAATTTAACAATCGAAACAAGACATAAAGTTGTAAATTCTTCTTTTAATGAACCCAAGTCATTAGATGCTTATGATATTAATATAATCTCATTACAAGATAAAGGTATTTGGGTGCATAAAGGACAGAATTATGGTCGAGTTGATATCATTAACCATTTTAGAAGTATAAAAGAAATCCTAGAAAATTCTAATAAAGCTATTAATATAGTTGCTTTACCACAAAACTATTCTCTTCGTTATTCCTTTAACGGAATGGCATATACAAAATCCGTTGAATTAAAAGATACGGTTAATAATTTGGAGAACAATATTTTAGATGAGTTAATACCAAACGATTATATTAGAATTTTTGATTTAATATATGAAATTTCTAAAACAAAAATAGATAATGTTGTTTTTGAATCGGCATTTTGTTTTTTGAATAGTAACAATGTTTTAACAAGAAGTATTGGTGGAAACAAAGCAACAACTATAAGGTATGGGAACCTTATATTAACCACATTGGATTTGCAATCTTCAAACACTGCAATTGATGATTTTTTAAAAGGGATAGGTTTGGATAGCTCAAAAGCCGAACTGCCTCAATGGTTAATTGATTACAAATGTTTTGATGATGAACAACAGAAAGAATTGATAGATAGGAGTAACCAAGAAATTGACGAATTAAAAGCAAAAATTGAACAAGCAAATATAAAACTAGAAGAAAACTCGAAGTATAAGAGTATATTGGTAACCAGTGGAAACGAATTAGTTTCAACAGTATTTGAAATTTTGGAAAAATTACTCGTTTGTGATTTATCTTCATTTAAGGATGAAAAACGTGAAGATTTTCTGATACCAAAAGAAAACATAACTTTTGTCGGTGAAATTAAGGGTGTTACATCAAATGTTAAGTATGAACATGTGACACAAGTGGAAGTTCATCGTGGTAAATATTTAGATAAATTAAAAGATGAAAATCGCAAAGAAGACACCAAAACTCTTTTAATCATAAATCCAATTAGAAATAAGCCACTTGCCGAAAGAGAGCCAATAAATGAAGAACAAATTGATTTATCAAAGAAGATGGGCAGTTTAATAATAACAACAGAATCACTGTTAAAGATTTTTGAACAGTTTCAAAATGGAGAAATAACATGTGATAAAATTATTTCTGTTTTTAGTGCTAGAACAGGTTTGCTAACAATGGACGCTTTTTATGAAGATGAAGAAAAAGTGGATAACAGTGTTTATAAAATTTAATTACAAAAATTATGATTTGTTACATAACATCTAATCAAGGAGAATTATTATGACTCAATTTGATTTTATTCTGAATAATACTAAATACAAGGCTATATATGATGCTTGTGTAT
>CALFTO010000043.1 GCA_937916195.1 uncultured Clostridia bacterium | reverse complement strand
TACCGATAGCACCTTCAGCAGCAGCAAATGATTCGTGACCTGCAACGAATGCGAAGCACTTTGTTTCTTCTTTAAGAAGCATTGCGCCAAGGTTACCGTGACCAAGACCAACATCTCTCTGTTCAGCAACTGAACCAGGGATACAGAAAGCCTGAAGACCTTTACCGATAACTGCAGCAGCTTCAGAAGCAGTTTTTACACCTGATTTAAGTGCAAGTGCAACACCGAGTGTGTAAGCCCAAACAGCATTTTCGAATGCGATTGGCTGAACACCTTTAACGATGCCTTCAACATCGATACCTTTTGATTCGCAAAGAGCCTTTGCGTCTTCGAGAGAAGCAATACCGTATTCAGCAAGACATTTCTCGATTTTAGCCATTCTTCTTTCTTTGCCTTCAAATCTTACATCATTAGCCATTTTAGTATCCTCCTTCTCTTATTCTTCTCTTGGGTCGATGTACTTTGCAGCATCTGCAAAACGACCGTATGAGCCTGTATTGTTTTTAAGTGCAACGTCAGCAGGTGTGCCGTGACGGATATCTTCCATCATCTTGCCAAGCTTAACGAACTCATAACCGATAACCTGGTCATCGCTGTCCAGAGCCATTCTTGTGATATAGCCTTCAGCCATTTCCATATAACGAACGCCCTTAACCTTTGTTGAGAACATTGTACCAACCTGTGAACGAAGTCCTTTACCAAGGTCTTCAAGACCAGCACCAACAACAAGACCGTCTTCTGAGAAAGCAGACTGTGAACGACCGTAAACAAGCTGGAGGAAGATTTCTCTCATAGCTGTGTTGATAGCGTCACAAACAAGGTCTGTGTTAAGGCACTCAAGAAGAGTTTTGCCGGGAAGAATTTCAGCAGCCATAGCAGCTGAGTGTGTCATACCTGAGCAACCGAGAGTCTCAACAAGAGCCTCTTCAACGATACCGTCTTTAATGTTAAGTGTGAGCTTGCAAGCGCCCTGCTGAGGAGCACACCAGCCGATGCCGTGTGAGAAGCCTGAAATATCTTTGATTTCATAAGCTTTTACCCATTTGCCTTCTTCAGGAATGGGAGCAGGACCATGATGAGGACCTTTTGCAACACAGCACATTTTTTCAACTTCATGTGAGTAGTGAATCATAATAAATGAAAACTCCTTTCATATTTTAACGGAATAATTCCTATCTTATAAATTATACAATTACTCGTCCGAATTTTCAATAGTTATTTTGACAAAAGATTGACAATGAAAATGTTTTTTATGGGCATTAGTTATATTATTGACCGTATTTCCAATAAAATGCAGAAATAAAGTGCAAAGTGCAAAACGCAAAGTGTCGGGTCTGCGACGCGATTATAAATGTTTGCCAAAACAAAAAGCCTCCCTCTGACGAGGGAGGTGGCAAAATCTTTGATTTTGACGGAGGGAGAGAAAAATACTATTTCCTATTCTCCAATAACATCTTCTAAAATCTCATTTGGAGAAATACCAAGACATTTGCAAAGACAAGCCACTTCAAAGTCTGTTACCTGTCTTTTGTTCTTCTCTATTTTACTAATCATCTGTTGGTCTATATTTACATTCATTGTCTGCATTTTTGCCGCCAATGTTTCTTGTGACCAATCTAATTTTTCTCTGCGTGCTCGAACTTTTTCTGCTACAATATTCTTCTTACCATAATACTGTATTTTTTGCATAATTATCACCATTTAAGTCAATATAACGTATTGACTTTATCACATTTCAATGATATTATTACGTCACATTAGCTTAACTATTCATAAAGGTGATTTTATGAGAAGTATTTGTCCTTTTTTAGATACCATAGTTACACAATTTTATAACAAAGCACATTGTGAGATATCTTATAATGAGATTTCTGAAAAACAATACATAGAATATTGTCAAAGTTACAATTTTCGCAGATGCCCCTATTTTATAAGTTTTTGTGAAAAAGCATTTGCAGCTGAGCCTGAAGCACTTGAAATGCTTGACAACCTAAAAGGACAGACCGATTAAAGTCTGTCCTTGTTTTTTATCTCTCCCTCAGTCATTTCTGCAAAAATGACAGCTCCCTCGTCAGAGGGAGCTGAAAGTGGTTTACATTGATGTTGGCGTTGAAATGCTGAACATTTCAAGAATGTTTGTAATAACATTCATAACACAAGTGCAAAGGTAGATACGAGCCTGCATAAGTGCTTCATCTTCCACTGCAACACGACAAGCATTGTAGAACTTGTGGAAAAGTGTTGCGAGGTCAATGCAATAACGGGTAATCTTTGCGGGGTCGTAATTCTTTGCTGAATTCACAATTTCATCTGTAAGAGATGCAAGGTGACGGATAAGCTCGATTTCTTCGGGTGCTGTAAGGAGTTTAAGCTCGTCCTTTGTGCAGTCACGAACTGTTACGCCGTCTGCTTCGATTTTACGAAGAATACTGTGTATACGAGCATTTGCATACTGACAGTAATAAACAGGGTTTTGTGATGACTGCTCAACCGCTAAATCAAGGTCGAAATCCATCTGTGAGCCGGGCTCACGCATATTGAAAAGGAAACGAACTGCATCAACAGGAATATCTTCAAGCAAGT
>CALFTO010000042.1 GCA_937916195.1 uncultured Clostridia bacterium | reverse complement strand
CCGCACCGCTGTCGTGAAGCTGACTTTCTTTAAACCAAGTGTCATATTCAATACGATATTTCGCCATATTGGCTTTCATATTGTCGATGTTTTTGGGAAGAGCAAACTCAACAAGTGCTTTTCTTCTTTCGTCTTCGCTCTTGTTTATATATTCGTCGCCGTAAACATCAGCAAACTGCTGTGCACGTTCTTTAATATCTTCACCGTGATAACTGTCTTCGGGAAGTTCTACTGCATCCTCACCCTTGTAAATCTGCTGATAACGAATATCAAGTGAAAGACCGAATTTTTCAATCTGGTTACCTGCATCATTGATATAGAATTCGCGTTCAACCTCATAGCCTGCCATATCAAGAACAGATGCCAAGCAGTCACCAAGCGCACCGCCACGGGCATTACCCATATGCATTGGTCCTGTGGGGTTTGCTGAAACGAATTCAACATTAATTTTCTTGCCCTTGCCGTAGTCACTTCTGCCGTAATCCTTGCCGAGAGCCTTAACATCAAGCAAAATATCAGCATAAAAATCCTTTGCAAGAGTAAAGTTTACAAAGCCTGCGCCTGCAACTGTGCAAGTGTCAAAATATGTGCCGTCGAGCTCAATATTCTTCGCAACAATATCCGCAATCATTTTTGGTGCGCGACGAAAAACCTTTGCGCATACAAAAGCGATATTTGATGAATAGTCACCGTTATCGCGGTTTGCGGGAACTTCAATATTAAATGCGGGAATTGGCTCTGCGGGGATTTCACCCTCTGCCACAGCCTTGCCAAGCGCATCAACGATAAGTGTATGAAGCTGGTCTGTTGCTTGTTTAACTAATTTAGACATCCTTTTTTCTCCTCTATTTTTCGTCAATATATATATTCATAGTGTTTTCTGATGCGAAGCCGTTGTTGAAATCAAGTGTATATTTCATTTTCAGCACACTTTTTGCACCGTTGCGAAACCAATTGACACTGTTTCCGTAAATACCCATTGTGAATTCACCAAAGGGCGTTTTATAAAATGTGTGGTGGCGTTTGCTTTTTTCAACCGTCATTTCAGAGCTGAACGCACCCTCACGGACAATGCTCACCGCCGAGCCGTCAATTATTGTTATGCTTGTGTTTTCAAGCCCTGTTTCTGCGTTATTTTCAATATAATTTATTACACTTTTGCCGTTTTCGTGCTCCACCGTGCCCACTACGGACATTTCGCCCGATTCTGTGCCGTTTTCGGTGGACTGCATACTGACAATTTTAATTATTGCGTCCTTTTTCACTGTTCAAATTCCTTTTCCCATTTCTCAATTGCAAGGGTACAAAGCTTATCAATCAAATCGCCGTAAGAAATTCCCGCTTTGTCCATAAGCATTGGGTACATACTGATATTTGTAAAGCCGGGCAAAGTGTTTGGCTCATTAAGAAGCACCGCACCGTCAGAATATCTTACAAAGAAATCCACTCTTGCAAGACCTGAACAGCCCCAAGCCTTATATGCCTTGATTGCCTGTGCCTGAACTTCTTTGATTTTCTCTTCGGAAAGTCTTGCGGGAATGTGAAGCCCGCTGTTTGCCTGATATTTTGCCTCGAAATCATAAAACTCGTTGCAAGCCTCAATTTCACCGACTGCACCTGCGAACGGCTCATCATTACCCATTACGGCACACTCAACCTCTGCACCGAGAATTGCCTCTTCAACAACAACACGACTATCAAATTTGAAAGCATAATCAAGTCCGCGCTGAATTTCTTCAACTGTTTTTGCCTTAACAACACCAACAGATGAGCCTGCATTTGCGGGCTTGATGAATACGGGAAGACCCAAATATTCTTCACACTCTCTTGCAAATTCTCTGCCACGAAGTTCAAAATCATATTTAGTTATGTATTTCCACTTTGCCTGCGCAATTCCGTTAACGTCACAGATTGCATTTGTCATTGCCTTATCCATACAAACAGCAGATGCCATTGTGTTACAGCCAACATATGGAATACCTGCAACTGTCAAAAGGCCCTGCATTGTGCCGTCTTCACCGTTTTTGCCGTGCATTACGGGGAAGCACACGTCAATCTTGATTTTTTCATATCCGTTTTCGTTGAAAACTATAATTCCGCGGTCGGCACGGTCAGTTGAAACAACTGCTTTTTTAAGTTTTGATTTATCTTGGAGCCAGCCGTCATTTTTAAGAGTGTTATAATCGCCCTCAAAAACAAACATTTCGCCCTGCTTTGTAATACCGAGCATTACTACATTATATTTTTCCTTGGGAATATTTCTGATTACCGAAGTTGCTGAGAGACAAGAAATATCGTGCTCTGAAGAAACACCGCCAAATATAATCAACGCATTTTTCATATTTATCACCTTACAAATTGGCACACTGCCACACTTAAATATATTTTATCATAATATATTTAACTAATCAATTATAATATTCACAAATTTTTAATGACAAATTGAAATAAATGTGTTATATTATATGGGATATATTATTTTTTGATTTGAGGTATTCAAAATGCTTGAAAGAAAAGAAGCTCTCAGCGCTATTTTAAAGGGCTGTACTGAAAAATTTACTGATAACGGATTTGAGCTCGCTACTCCCGTTACAGAAGATGAAAATTCTGCTTTTGTTGAGTTTAAAAAAGGTGACCTTACAATAAAGCTTGTAAGCCACGACAATCTTCTTGATATTATGGAAAAGGTTACTGACGGCGACTTTGTAAAGACAGAGTCAAATCTTCTTGACCTTGACGATTGTGACGACCGCACAATCAAATCTCTTTGCAACGAAATCAACGACACCGTTGTTTCTTCACATGGCAAAAAGGCTCGTCAGGTTGCTAAAAAAGCCCCTACAACAGTTTCAAAAACTGCCGCAAAGAACGGTGCAAATTATGACGCATACACACTTGCAAGCCGTATCACACAGGTTTACCCCGAACTTAAAACTGCACTCAACGAAAATGTGCAGACATATTCAGAATTCCTCGGTGATGATTTCTTTGTAAATCACGCAAACCGCTATATTATGGAAACAATCCGTTTCAACGACCAGAAAACTATCAAAAAGCTTTTCAAAATTTTGAGCGATATTTATGAGAACGGCACAAACGATGTTCAGGACCTTGTTGTTGTTACAATTCTCGGCGAGCTTAACAACGAGCAAGAGCTCATTGACCGTTGTCTTGCAGAAGTTACAGACGATGATTTTGCACAGACAATTGTTGCAGTTAACAAATATCTTGCAAGCAGTGCGGGCAAAAAAGCAAAAGAGCTTCTTAAAAATCCTCCCAAATATCAGCCACCCAAGAAGCAAAAGCAGAGCATGATGAGTTCACTTGCAAATATGCAACCACCACAACAGTAAAATGCCACAGGCATTTTACATCGATATAAATCCCTAACGGGATTTTCGATATATCGCTAATGCAATTCGATATGCTACGCTCGATATATTCGCTACGCGAATGAGGATTTATATCATATCGAGTTTACATCGTAAACATATCGATTTTGCACCGCAAAAATATCGAGTTGAGTTCGCTCAACATATCGACAAATATATATTGTATAGGGGACGCTGCCCACAGCGTCCCGTTTTTATTGACAAATAAAAATAAGGAATAAATACATATGAACTCTAACAAACTCAAACTCATTGCCTGCATTTCAATGCTTTTAGACCACGCGGGCGTATTGCTTTTTCCCGAAATCACTTGGCTTCGGTATATCGGCAGACTTGCAATGCCAATATTCGCCTTTTTTATTGCCGAGGGTTGCCGTCACACTAAAAATAAAGTGCGGTATTTCTTGCAAATTTTCGTGCTTGGCATTGTGTGTCAGGCAGTTTACATCATCAGCGACCTTATAAACGGCGGGGTTACGCAGATTTATCTCAATGTGCTTTTCACATTGGCACTCTCTATTCCTCTTTGCTGTATTTTTATTGAAATTGAGATGGCAAAGAACAAGAAAACACTCACCCGTGCATTTTACATAAGTCTTTTTGTAGTTTACTTACTTGCCCTTGCGGGATTTATGTATTTCTGTGACAACTCGGTATCACTTGTTGGCATAAAAGTTCACCTTGATTACGGACTTGCGGGAATTTTGCTTTGCTTCTTCCCCGTAATCACAAAGGAACGCACAAAACGGCTTGCACTTTTCAGCCTTGGCACATTTATTTACTGCTTGCTTATGAAAAATACTCTGCCTTTTATTTGGCTATCGCTTGCGGCTATTCCGCTGATTGCACTTTACAACGGAAGATTGGGCAGCAAAAAGTTTAAATGGTGGTTTTACGCATTTTACCCCATTCACTTCGCGGTGTTATATGTGTTAAATCTGTTATTATAAACGCTCAATAATTGGAGTTTGTCGGACTCTTTTAGGATACCCCCCTCAAGGGTGGAGCCCAAGTTAGCCTTCCCCCTACGAGGGGAAGGTGTCACCGCAGGTGACGGAAGGGGGATAAAAATCGCGTCGCAGACCCGACACTTTACACTTTGCATTTTGCGTTTTGCACTTTGCATTTATCCCTACAAATTCAAAATTAACAAGCAAAAGAGACAGGGCAATTTGCTCTGTCTCTCATTTTTATATATTACTTTTTTAACGCTGATTTTGTGTGCCAGATGTTCTGTGCATATTCGTTGATTGCACGGTCTGCGGCAAATCTGCCTGCACCTGAAATATTCATAAGTGACATCTTGTTCCAGTTATCACGGTCAAGGAAATCTCTTGAAATTCTTTGCTGAGTATTCTTGTAATCCTCAAAATCAGCAAGAACCATATACGGGTCATTGTGAATAATTGTTGATGTAACCTCGTGGAACATCTTTCCGCCAATTCCGTTATGATTTGCAAAGTTCAGAATTTTCTGAAGCTCTGCGTTTGCGTTAAAGTAATTCTGCGGAACATAACCGCGCTTCTGCAACTGCTGAACTTCAGGTGTTTTCATACCAAAGATATAGATGTTATCTTCGCCAACTGCATCGTAAATCTCAACATTTGCGCCGTCCATTGTACCGAGAGTTACCGCACCGTTAAGCATAAGCTTCATATTGCCTGTACCCGAAGCCTCTGTACCTGCAAGTGAAATCTGCTCTGAAATATCAGCGGCGGGCATAAGCTTTTCAGCAAGAGTTACATTATAATCTTCAACATAAACAACCTTAAGTCTGCCCTTTACATCGGGGTCATTATTGATAAGGTCTGCAAGTGCGCAGATAAATGAGATAATCTTCTTTGCTACATAATAGCCTGACGCAGCCTTTGCACCGAAAATATATGTGTGAGGAATAAACTCGCCATTTGGATTTTCTTTAATTGCAAGATACTGTGAAAGAATTTGAAGTGCATTAAGGTGCTGACGCTTGTATTCGTGAAGACGTTTAACCTGAACGTCAAAGATTGAATCGGGGTCAAGCTTTACACCGTTATGGTTTAACACATATTTTGCAAATTCCTCTTTATTTGCACGCTTGATTTTGCCAAGCTCTTCAAGAACTGCTTTATCATCCTTGTATTTTCTCAAATCGAGAAGCTTATCTGCATCCTTTACAAAACCGTCACCGATTAATTCTGTAAGATACTTTGTAAGCTTGGGGTTAGCCTGACAAAGCCAACGACGATGAGCAATACCGTTTGTAACATTTGTAAATTTATTAGGTGTAAGGGCATAGAAATCAGAGAAAACTGTGTCCTTCAAAATATCACTGTGAAGCGCAGAAACACCATTTACGCAATGCGAGCCTGCAACGCAGAGGTTAGCCATTCTTACAACGCCGTTTGAAATAATAGCCATTCTTTCAACCATATCTGCGTTGTGTGTGCCCTCCCATACAAATGAACGGAAGCGGTTGTCGATTTCTTTGGTAATCTGCCAAAGACGAGGCATAAGACGCTTGTAAAGGTCTTCGGGCCAGCATTCAAGTGCTTCTTTCATAACTGTATGGTTAGTGTAAGCAACTGTATTTGAAACGATATTCCAAGCTTCGTCCCAACCGTATCCACACTCGTCAAGCATAATTCTCATAAGTTCGGGAATTGCCATTGTGGGATGAGTGTCATTAACGTGAATTGCAACCTTTTCTGCGAAATTGTCCATTGTGCCGAATTCGCGAAGATGATGTTGAACAATATCTTGAATTGAAGCAGAAACAAGGAAATACTGCTGACGAAGACGAAGTGATTTTCCCTCAGGATGATTATCTGCAGGGTAAAGCACCTTACTGATAACCTCTGCCATAGCGTTTCTCTCCATAGCGCGCATATAGTCGCCCT
>CALFTO010000041.1 GCA_937916195.1 uncultured Clostridia bacterium | reverse complement strand
AAATATCTTAAAGATTACGGCTGGCAGTATGTTGTTTGCGATATTCAGTGGTACGAGCCAAAGGCTAAGAATAACGATTATAACAATTTCACCGAGCTGTGTATGGACGAGTATTCGCGCCTTATCCCCGCGGTTAATCGCTTTCCGTCTTCTGCAAATGGTGTTGGATTTAAAGCCATTGCCGACAAAATTCACGCAATGGGGCTTAAATTCGGCATACATATTATGCGCGGAATTCCCCGTCAGGCAGTTCATCAGAATACACCTATATTAAATAGTGACAAAACCGCTCGTCAGGTAGTTCACCATTTTTCCGTATGCCCTTGGAACACCGATATGTACGGAATGTACACCTGCGAGGGCGCGCAGGCTTATTATGACAGTATTTTCGAGATGTACGCAAATTGGGGCATTGACTTTGTTAAAGTAGATGACATCTGTGTAACAGAATTTCGCAAGTGGGATAACCCATACTCCGCCCGCGAAGAAGTTGAAATGATTAGAAAAGCTATTGATAAAACGGGCAGAGATATTGTGCTCAGCCTTTCACCCGGACCTGCAGAGTTATCCGTTGCCGACCACTTGTGCGAATATGCAAATATGTGGCGTCTTACAGGCGACTTCTGGGATTGGTGGGACAAGCTTTATGAAATGTTTGATAAATGCGAAAAATGGGCTCCTTATGTAAGTGAGGGCTGTTGGCCCGATTGCGATATGTTGCCCCTCGGTAATATTTCACGCAACGGCACTTGCCACGGCCCGCAGGATAGATACACACAGTTCACAAAGGATGAGCAAATCACATTGATGACATTATGGTCGATTTTCCGTTCCCCCCTTATGTTCGGCGGTGAAATGAGAAACAATGACGAGTGGACACTGTCTCTTATGACCAACGAAGAGGTTATTGACGTCAATCAGAATTCCCGCGGTGGCAAGCAGTCTTATCGCGACGAAGATACAGTAATCTGGACTGCAACCTCGTCAGACAACAAACCTCTTATAGCGGTATTCAATGTGTCAAAAGAAGAAAAAGAAATCACAGTTGATTTGAAGAATTTTGACTTGGCAGGGGAGTATACTCTCCGCGACCTGTGGGCTAAAGAGGACATAGCCAAAATCAACAATAAAATCACCTGCACAATAAATACCCACGGCGCAAAACTATATAAATTAAAATAATCCTATAAAAGCCTCCCTTGTCAAAGGGAGGTGTCTGCGAAGCAGACGGAGGGATTCATTAGGGGACGATACCTACATTGTCCCGCATCGCGTAGGGACAGACGTCCTCGTCTGTCCGTAAAAAAAGGAGTTAAAAAGATGCTCAACATTATCACAGGGCGCACAGGTAGCGGCAAAACCCGATATATCCGAAATCTTGCGGCAGAAATAGCCAAAGAAACAAGCGGAAAAGCCGTAATCATAGTGCCCGAGCAGTTTTCTTTTGAAACCGAAATAGCAATGCTCACAATACTCGGTAATGAAAAAATTAATAATGTTGAAGTGTTAAGCTTTTCGCGTATCGCCGAAAGGCTTTTGTCCGATTATGGAAAACTCTCGAAGAAAACTGCTGATGACGGCACTCGCGCGGTGCTTATGAGCCTTGCAATTGAAACTCTTGAAGATAAGCTTTCTGCGTTTAACCGTTATCGTAAATCACCGGCACTCATAGGCAATCTTCTCGATTTCTACCGCGAAATGAAAAAGTGTTGCATTAACTGTGGTGAGCTTGCAGAGCTTTCTGAAAAAGTCAAAAAGCAGAGCTTTGCAAAGAAATTAAATGAATTGTCATTGATTTTTGAGTGCTATGATGCCTTGATTACGCAGAATTTTCAAGACGATTGCTCATATCTCGATTTGCTTTATGATTTGCTCAATGAAGTCCATTATTTTAGTGGTAAAACCGTCTTTGTTGACGCATTTTCGGGCTTTTCTGCACAAGAGTATAAAGTTCTTGAAAGAGTTTTAAGTCAGTCAGAAGATTGCTTTGTGACATTTTGTTGTGACACCTCAAAAAATAATGACCGCTATGAGCTTTTTTATAACGCACAAACCGAGATTAAAAAGCTCAAAGCGACAGCACGCCGTGCAAATGTGAAAATTGCACCCGAAAAGGTACTTTATGCAAATCGTGAGTATAAAGCCGAGCCTTTAAATGTGCTCGAAGAAAATATTTTCACCTCAAACGGAATGAAATACACAGAAAACGCTGATTGCATAACACTTATGCCACGTCGTTCAAAAACCGACGAATGTGACGCAGTTGCGGCTGAAATTAAACGTCTTGTCCGCGAAGAGAATTATCGTTATCGCGACATTGCAGTAATTGAACGCAGTGAGGGTGAGTACAAAAATGAGCTCGTATCCTCATTCCGTAAATATGGTGTGGCTTGCTATGAAGATAACCGTCAGCCGATTTTAACACAACCTCTTATGGTCTTTGTGTTGGCTCTTTTTGACATTCTTGTTGACGGCTTACAGACCGAAACTGTGCTTCGTTTTCTCAAAACAGGGCTTTTCGGTTTTACAATTGAAGAAATCGCAATGATTGAAGATTATGCTCTTGTATGGCGAATTTCACCGTCACAATGGCGTAATGAATGGACAGGTAACCCACGCGGATTTGGTGTTGAGTTTACCGACAATGACAAGAAAATCCTTGAAAATATAAATAAGCTTCGTGAAAAGATTGTAGCACCAATTCTCGCACTTAAAAAGCGTATGGCAGATACAAACGGCGAAACTATTTCCCGCGAGCTTTTCACATTTTTACGCACTTGCGGTGTTGACGAAAATCTTAAAATTTTTGTTTCAGTTCTTGAAAATAATGGTGAAACCGATTTGGCACTTGAGCAGGGCAGAATTTGGCGAATTCTTGCTGAAATTATTGATAGTCTTTATTCGGCAACAGGCAAATCTGCAATGACTGTTGCCCGTTATAAAGAACTTTTTGAAATTTTGGTGTCTACCAAAGATTTAGGTCAAATTCCAAACGGCATTGACGAGGTTATTCTCGGCAGTGCTGACCGTATTCGTGCCGCCGCACCCAAAGCGGTGTTCATTGTGGGCGCAAATACAGGAGTTTTCCCAATGGAGTCAAGCGGGGGAATGCTACTCTCTGATACTGAACGTTGTGAACTTATTGAAAACGGCGCAGAGCTTGTGACAAATCTTGAATATAACAGCGTCAGCGAACGCTTTATCGCTTATCACGCCCTTACCCTTGCAACAGAAAAATTATATGTTTCTTACAGTGCAATTGATACTTCTTCTGCGACACTTACGCCCTCTGAAATCGTGGGCGAAATTATGAGTATTTTCCCAAAATGCAGAATTTACAATGATTGTGCTGTAAATAAAATTGAAAGTCGCAAATCAGCATATACCGCCTTTGCAGAAGAAAAAGATACTTCTTCTGTGCTTGGTGCAACTCTTTATGAGTATTTCAAAAATAAGGGCACAGCAACGGAACTTTCAATGCTTCAAAAAATCAATAAAAAAGAATTCAGTATTGAAAATAAAAAGCTTGCAACTGAACTTTTCGGCAAGAGTATGTATATCTCCGCTTCAAAAACCGAAAGATTCTATAAATGCCCATTTGGGTATTTCTGCGAATACGGTATAAAAGCAAAACCACGTCGTGAGGCTGAAATGGACCCTGCACAAACGGGTACTTTGGTGCATTATGCTCTTGAAAGATTTCTGCGTGAAAATTCAAAAGAGGAATTCACACACTTTAAGCAAGCTACAGTCCGTGAAAAGGTTAATGAAATCATTGATGACTATGTGTGCGAAATGCTTGGCGGATATTCCGAAAAAGACGCAAGCTTTATCCGTACAATCAATCTTATAAAAGAAAATACTCTGAGAATTGTATTTCATCTTGTTGATGAATTCTCACAAAGCCGATTTGTGCCCGTCGATTTTGAGCTTTCCATTAATAACGACGGCGATATTGCACCATATCTTATTAACCTCGAAAACGGCGGAACAGTAAAGATTATCGGTAGCGTTGACCGTGTTGACGCATATAAAACAGAAGAAAACACCTTTATCCGCGTAATCGACTACAAAACAGGCGGTAAAGATTTTAAACTCGGCGAAGTTTTTGAAGGCCTTAATATGCAGATGCTCATTTACCTTTTTGCAATCTGGCAAAATGGCGGTGAGCGTTATGATAATGTCTTGCCTGCGGGTATTCTGTATTTTCAGGCAAAAAGTCCGCGAATGACAAGTTCTGCTTTGCCAAGAACTGCCGATGCATCAGCAGTAAAGCACAAAATGTATCAAGATTCAAAAATGAGCGGTATGGTGCTCAATAACATTGATGTGATTGACGCTATGGAAAAAGACGGTGCAAATGTGTTTATTCCTGCGAAACTTGATAAAAGCGGAAATGCGGCGGGTAATGTAATTTCAATTAAAAAGATTGAAGCACTTCGTGATAAGGTAAACGGTAATATTCGCAAAATGGCAGAAGCCTTGCAGAGCGGCGAAATTAATGCCCTGCCAACAGAAAAAGGCTGTGACCATTGTGATTATCGCGATGTGTGTAAGCGTGAAGAAGATGACGAAATCCGCGAAATAGAAAATATAGGCTTTAAAGATGCTTTGAATATGTTGGGAGGCGACAGCGATGAGTAGAGAATGGACACCGGCACAACAAAATGCCATTGATTCCCGCAACGGTACAGTTCTCGTTTCTGCGGCAGCAGGCTCGGGCAAAACTGCCGTTCTTGTTCAGCGCGTAATTGAACGCCTCACCGATAAGAAAAATCCCACACCCGTCGAAAATTTACTTATTGTAACCTTCACCAAAGCTGCGGCGGCAGAAATGCGTGAGCGTATATCAAAAGAACTTGCAAAACTCATTGAGAAAAACCCCTCAGACTCATTCCTTAAAAGACAAAGAATGTTCTTGCCCAATGCAAGTATTTGTACAATGGATAGCTTTTGCAGTCGTCTTGTAAAAGAGAATTTTCAAAATCTTGATATACAGCCCGATTTCACACTTATGAGTGATAATGAACACGAAATGCTCAAAAAAGAAATTGTGGCGCAAGTCCTTGACGAAATGTACAATAATCCGTCAACTGAAGATTCAGCACTTCTTGAGCTTTTCAGCAACGGCAGAAACGACGAGAATTTAATAAAATCAATTCTTTCAATTTACGAATTCTCAATGGCTGCACCTTATCCTGAAAAATGGATTGACGAGCATTTTTCTTTTTATTTTGAAGACATTCCCGTTGAACAGAGTATATGGGGCAAATATGCACTTCAAAAGCTTCATAGCGTGCTCTCTTACATTAAAACTAAAATTGATAAAATTATACTTGATGCAGGTGACGGTAAGGTCGGTGCTTATGCAAGAAGCAGTCTTGAGCCTGTGTATTTTGATGTTGAGCGTGCACTTGAACTTATTGAAAACGGTGGTGCGTGGAACGAAATCAAATTTATTGTTGATAATTTAAAATTCGGCAAAACAATCCGTTTTAATGCGGACGAAAAAGACGACTTGTTTTTTGAAATTTCAGAACGTCGCGACACTATCAAAGAAAAATACGGCGATTTCGATTTGGCACGAAAAATTATGACCTGCACTTCAGCGGAGTTTTATGAAGATATGGAGTATCTTCGTCCCATAATGCAGTCTTTTAAAAATTGTGTGCTTAATTTCTCAAACCGACTTTTTGAAGTAAAAAAAGAAAAAAATTCGTATTATTTTTCCGATGTTCTTCATATGACCTTGAGCCTTCTCGTTACTCCCAACGAAAACGGCGAAATGAAAAGGTCAGAATTAGCCCTTGAGCTTGCAGATACCTTTGACGAAATTCTCATTGACGAGTTCCAAGACACTAACGAGGCACAGAATTTCCTTTTTGATGCCATTTCAAAGGACTCAAAGAATAAATTTATGGTTGGCGATATTAAACAAAGTATTTATCGCTTCCGTCAGGCAAATCCCGAAATCTTTTTGCGATTTAAGGAAATCTTTGAGGATTTTACGGGCGAGAATTACCCCGCCAAAATCTCTCTTGACCGCAATTTCAGAAGCCGTAAGGGTATTACTGAGGGCATTAATTTCTTTTTCAATATCTTAATGACAAAAAATCTTGGCGATATTGATTATAAAAACGGTGAGCAGTTGGTTTTTGCCGCCGATTACAGCGAAACCGACAATGCCGATACCGAGGTGCATATTGTTGAGGCACCGCACCCCTTGGCATCAAATCTTGCAGGCGAAGCCCGATATATCGGCAAGCTGATTAAAGACACAATCGAAAGCGGAATGACTGTTGGCAGAAAAGGTGAGGAACACCCCGTAAAATACAGCGACATCTGTATTCTTCTTCGTGCCGCAAAAAGTCAGGCGCCTGTCATTGCCCGCGAGCTTACCACAATGGGTATTCCCGTACATTACAAAAAGAACGGCGGATTTTTCGATAACGCAGAAATTGTCACAATGCTGTCTCTCTTGCGCGTTATTGACAATCCCGTGCAGGATGTTCCGCTTATGTCTGTAATGCTTTCGCCAATGTTCCCGTTTACCGAGGACGATTTGGCACAAATGCGTATAAATGACCGTAACGGCTCAATATATACTCTGCTTAAAAATAATTATGACACCGACGAAAAGGTTAAGTATCTTCTTGATACAATTAATATACTTCGCACCTTGTCAGTAACTCTCAGCGTCAGCGGATTAATTAGAAGAATTTTTGAAATTACTTCATATGACAGCGTTGTGGGCGCAATGGAAAATGGCGAAAAACGTGAGCTTAATCTTCGTATGCTCATAAATTATGCCGATACTTACGAGAAAAACGGTCATTATGGTCTTTCAGGCTTTATCCGTTATGTTGATAAGCTTCGCGAAAACAATTTTGACCTTGAAGATGCAAATCTCATTTCAGAGTCCGATAATGTTGTGCGAATAATGACAATTCACAAAAGTAAAGGCCTTGAATTCCCTGTAGTTATTGTGGCTAATTGTTCGGGCAAGGGTAAGGCAGAAAGCGAAAAAGCCCTTGTTGATAAAACAATGGGTGTTGCAACTTTGCGTTATGACAAAGATTTGCATAAAGAGCTTGAAACACAGCAGTATACCTCTGTAAAGCTTAAAAATGAGTGGGAAAGCAAGAGTGAGGCTCTTCGCGTTCTTTATGTTGCAATGACAAGAGCAAAAGAAAAGCTTTATCTTGTGGGCAGTCTTTATTCACCCGACACCGCAATCCGTAAGCTTTATTGCGATAAGTATACAGGGCTTGAAGATAATTCCGTACCCTTGTATTCTTGCTCAAACTTTATGAAGTGGATTTTACTTTGTATGCTCTATCACCCCTCAATGCAAGAGTATGCAACTGAAAACGGATTTTCGTCTTGTCGAGCAATCCAAACAGATAGCAAAATCAAGCTTGTTTTCGGTGAAGCACCTGATGAAGAATTTGCAGAAGAACTTGAAACAATAACAGCCCAACACGATAATGAGTTGCTTACAGAAATTGAGAATAAAGTATCCTTCGTTTATCCATTTGATGCTCTTTCGGGTGTTTCTTTAAAATACACCGCATCAAATATGGATACCGAAACCAAAAATCAGTATCTCGCAACTGAAAATCCCGCATTTATGGGCGAGGGCGAGCTTACCCCCGCACAGCGCGGTACACTTTTGCATCGCTTTATGGAAAAATGCGATTTTGCCACAGCATCTCAAAATGCCAAAGCAGAACTTGAAAGCTTAACGGAAAACAAAGCCTTTTCAGAGCTTGAGGCACAGGCAATCAATGTAAATAAGATTACAGAATTCTTTAAAAGCGATGTTTACCGCAGAATTCAAAGTGCAGAAAGCTTCTTGCGTGAGCAGGAGTTTACAATGAGCATTCCCGTCAGCGATATAAATCCAGATTTGCCTTATACTGATGAAAAAGCCGTTGTGCAGGGCGTAATCGATGCACTTTTAATCAATGGTAAAAATGGCGAAATTATCGACTATAAAACCGATAAGGTTAAAACCGAAGAAGAACTTATCGAGAAATACCGTCAGCAGATGCAGGTCTATAAAAGAGCGGCAGAAGAATGCTTCGGGCTTGAAGACGTTAATGTCACTTTGTATTCCTTTAGCCTCTCAAAAGAAATTTCTGTAAAACTTTAAAAAAATACTTGATTTTTGTATTTTCTTGTGCTAAACTTATTAGGCTATGTAAATAAGTACTGAAAGAGGTGACAATTGTCATGAAACAGGGACTCCATCCTGAGTATAAAACAGTAACAGTTAAGTGCGCTTGCGGTGCTACATTTGAAACTCGCTCAACTAAAGATGATTTGAAAGTTGATATCTGCTCAAATTGCCACCCATTCTTCACAGGTAAGCAGAAGCTTGTTGATACAGGCGGACGTGTTGACAGATTTAACAAGCGTTACAATCTCTCTAAATAATTTAGATGACATTACGGTGGTACAAAATTTTGTGCCACCTTTTGTTTTATTATATTATAGTATAGCGTGGTGAGAATTTTGCCAACTGAATACAGAACCGTAAAAGAATTTAATAGCGATGAATATATCGTCAAGCGTTCACGATTTATCGGCTACGCAAAGCCTGTTACAACCGTGCAAGAGGCAAACGATTTTATTGCCGAAATTAAATCGAAGCATTGGGACGCAACTCATAATGTTTATGCCTATATTCTTCGCGAGGGCGGAGTGAAACGCTATTCCGATGACGGCGAACCGCAGGGCACGGCGGGTGTACCCGTTCTTGATGTGCTCGAAAAAGAGGGCTTAGTCGACGTTTGCGTGGTAGTAACCCGATATTTTGGCGGAATTTTGCTTGGCGGCGGTGGTCTTGTCCGCGCTTATTCTCATAGTGCCAAAATCGGCGTAGATAGTGCGAAAATAATCACAATGGCACATTGTCTTGACTTGGCGGTGGAGTGTGATTATACATTCTACGGAAAACTCGGAGCATTTCTTGCAAACGAAGAAACCGTAATTCTCAATACAGAATTTACCGATAATGTGAAAGTGATTTTCAGAATTAAAAGTGAAAATCAAGATAATCTGAACGCAAAACTCACAGAACTCAGCAACGGCAGAGTATTTTCAACCGTAATTTCAGAAAATTTTTGCGAATTTTAAAATTTTTTCAAAAAAATTAAAGGGTTTTTGCGATTTTTGTAGTATATATAATTAGAAGAGTATTTAAAGCTCAAAAGATTGGAGGGAAAATGATGACCGCAAGAGAACGAATGGAACAAAATGAAAAACTTATTCTTTCAGATAAAGCCTGCCTTGTTGTGAATTCAAAGGGCAGAATTCGCCACGAAGAAAAATGTCCCTTGCGAACAGATTTTCAGCGCGACCGCGACAGAATAATTCATTCAAATTCCTTCCGCAGATTAAAGCATAAAACTCAGGTTTTCCTCTCTCCCGAGGGCGACCATTACAGAACCCGCCTTACTCATACTCTTGAGGTGGCACAGATTGCCCGAACAATCGCAAACGGACTTGCCCTTAACGGCGACTTGACCGAGGCTATCGCCTTGGGGCACGATTTAGGTCATACACCCTTTGGTCACGCAGGTGAGCGTGCCCTCAATTCAGTTGTTCCCGGTGGCTTCCGCCATTTTGAACAGAGCCTTCGCGTAGTTGAAAAGCTTGAGAAAAACGGCGTTGGTCTTAACCTTACATATGAAGTACGCGACGGTATTGTTTGTCACACCAAAGGTAAAGAGGCCGATACTTTAGAGGGCAGAATTGTAAAGTTAGCCGATAAAATCGCCTACATAAATCACGATATTGACGACGCAGTCCGTGCAGGCGTTATGAGCGAAAATGATATTCCCGTTGAAGTGCGCAAAGCCTTGGGCTATAAAAAGAGTGCGCGAATTAATAAAATGGTGCTCGATGTTGTAGAAAACAGCGTGGATGATATTGTTTTCTCTCCCGAAATTCAACAGCCATTTGATGAGCTTCACACCTTTATGTTTGATAAGGTTTATACAAACCCACTCTGTAAGAGCGAAGAAACAAAGGCTATTGAAATAATCAAACAGCTTTACGAATATTTTGTAAATCACCCTGAGCAGATTCCTGACACCTACCGATATGTCACGGTAAGCGAAGGACCAAATCGTTCAGCCTGTGATTATATCGCAGGTATGAGTGACCGCTATCTGCTCGCGGTTTATAAAAAGATATTTATCCCTGATTCCTGGGTGGATATCGGATTAGGGGAGGGGTAAGATTTGGCATTATCAGATGATTTTTTGACCGAACTTCGCAACCGTGCCGACATTGAAACCACAATCTCCTCATATGTGAATTTGAAACGTGCAGGGCGCATAAGTAAAGGCCTTTGCCCGTTCCACGGCGAAAAAACTCCGTCATTTACCGTTTATCCCGATACCCAGTCATATTACTGCTTTGGTTGCGGTAACGGTGGTGATGTAATCACCTTTATCAAGAATATCGAAAATCTTGATTATATTGATGCCGTTCGTTTTCTTGCCGATAAAAACGGCTTGGATATGCCCGACGAAAATTCCTATGACAGCACGATTAATAAACGCCGACTTCGTATGCTTGAAGCCAATCGCGAAGCCGCACGATTTTTCCATAAGTGCTTAACCACAAAAGAGGGCGCAATCGGATATCAATATTTCAAAAACCGCGGGCTTTCTGACGACACAATAAGAAAATTCGGTTTGGGCTTCGCACCCGACGATTTTCACGCGCTTACAAATCATATGCTGAAGCTTGGCTATACAAAGGACGAGCTTGTTTTTGCAAACCTTGCAAGGCGGTCGCAGAAAAATGAAAATAATGTTTACGATAATTTCCGTAACCGAGTAATGTTTCCAATAATCGACGTG
This sequence comes from uncultured Clostridia bacterium, assembly GCA_937916195.1. Lineage (GTDB taxonomy): Bacteria > Bacillota > Clostridia > Oscillospirales > Acutalibacteraceae > Fimenecus. The sequence continues at coordinate 2,172 of CALFTO010000041.1, read as the reverse complement.
AAAGGTAACGTAATAGCCTTCGGCGGTCGCGTTATGGACGACTCAAAGCCCAAATATCTGAACACTTCAGATACTATGGTTTATAAAAAAAGTCAAGGCGTTTTCGCACTTAATCTCGCGAAAAAAAGCGGTAAAGACAGCCTTATACTCTGTGAGGGCTATATGGATGTTATCGCAATGCACCAAGCAGGCTTTACAAATACCGTTGCGGGTCTTGGTACAGCCCTCACAAGTGAGCAGGCACATCTTTTGTCCCGTTATGCTTCAGAAATTATGATTGCTTATGATGCCGATGAAGCTGGGCAAAAAGCCGCGGCAAGAGCATTGACGATTTTTAAGAATACACCTTTAAAAATCAAGGTGCTTCATTTAAGCGGTGGCAAAGACCCAGACGAAATCATAAAAAATTACGGCATTGAAAAAATGAAAGCTATTATAAACGGTGCCGCAAATGAAATTGAATTTGCACTGCTTCGTGAACACTCAAAATATGATGTTGCGAGTGACGACGGCAAGCGTCAATATCTGCAGGCTGCAATTAAGGTGCTCTCTAATGTCAGCGCAATCGACCTTGAAATTTACGCTTCAAGGCTTGCGGGCGAGCTTTCTGTTTCAAAGGATATAATTGTTAACGAGGCTCGTCGCCTTGCAAAGCGAAATACAACCGTTCAGCAGAAAAAAGAGTTTACGCAAATGGTGTCGCAGGGCGATTTGCTTGATAAACTTAATCCACAGCGTAAAACCTATTACCGTGCCGCCAAGGCAGAAGAAATGCTCATAGCACTCGTTATGGCAAATCACGAATTCATAAAAGATGTGCTTTCTAAAATTACCGCCGATGATTTTGTAACCGATTTCAACGGCAGAATTTTCAAAGCAGTAACCGACCGAATTTCATCGGGCAGGTCATCTGAAATATCGTTTTTATACGGTGAACTCACAGAGGAAGAATTAAGTGCCGTTGCGAAAATCCAAACAGTTTCGCATACGCTTAAAAACACCTTTGCAGAGTGTACCGACTGTATAAATATAATACTAAATGAAAAAAATAAGAAAAGTCTTAAAGATGCAAGTGTGGAAAGCATCAGCGATGAAGATTTTTTAAAGTTTTTCAAAAATAATTAGGATGTAGGAGAAGGATAAAACAATGGAAAATCTTGATAAAAAGACCGCTATAAAAGCGTTGATTGAAAAAGGTAAGGCAACAGGTAAGCTTACAACTCAAGAGATTGACAACGCAATTCTTGAACTCGATATCGAAATGGAAGAGCTCGATAAACTTTATGAGCTTATCGAAACAAATAATATCGAGCTTATCGATGACTTAAGCGATATGGCAAACGATGCTATTACCGACGAAACCGATATGGCGAAAAGTGACGACGGCGGAATGGGCGATAGCAAAGCTGTTGCAATGGATGACCCCGTAAGAGTATATCTTAAAGAAATCGGTCGCGTTCCGCTTCTTACATCTGAAGAAGAAATTGAGCTTGCTATCCGCATTTCAGAGGACGACAAAAAAGCAAAGCAGAGACTTGCCGAGGCAAACCTCCGTCTTGTTGTTAGTATTGCAAAGCGTTATGTAGGCCGTGGTATGCAGTTCCTTGACCTTATCCAAGAGGGTAATTTAGGCCTTATCAAAGCCGTTGAAAAGTTTGACTATACAAAGGGCTTTAAATTCTCAACATATGCAACTTGGTGGATTAGACAAGCTATTACCCGCGCAATTGCTGACCAGGCAAGAACAATCCGTATTCCCGTTCATATGGTTGAAACAATCAATAAGGTTAAAAAGACAAGCACTCAGCTTCTTCATAAAAACGGCCATGACCCGTCAGCAGAAGAAATCGCAGAAGAGCTTGATATGGCACCCGATAAGGTTCGTGAGATTCTTCGTCTTGCTCAGGAGCCCGTATCTCTTGAAACTCCCATCGGTGAAGAGGAAGACAGCCACTTAGGTGACTTTATCCCCGATGACGAGGCACTTTCACCTGCAGATGCCGCATCAATCTCACTTCTCAAAGAACAGCTCGCAGAGGTGCTTAAAACTCTTACTCCTCGTGAGGCAAAGGTGCTCTCACTCCGCTTCGGTCTTGAAGACGGTCATCCCCGCACTCTCGAAGAGGTTGGTAAAGAGTTCAACGTTACCCGTGAGCGTATCCGTCAGATTGA
>CALFTO010000040.1 GCA_937916195.1 uncultured Clostridia bacterium | reverse complement strand
TCATCTTCCTTTACAAGGCAATCCTTTACATAGTTGCTCTTATAAAAAATTTCTTCAAGCTCTTCAGGTGATACATTTTCACCATTAGGAAGTATAATTAAATTTTTTATTCTACCCACAATGTAAATGTAACCGTTATCGTCAAGCTTTACCAAGTCGCCGGTTTTAAGCCAGCCCTCTTCATCAAATACTTCGGCTGTTGCTTTTTCATCATCCCAGTAACCGTTCATAAGATTGTCGCCTTTTATATGAAGCTCACCGTTGATTATTTTGTATTGTTGTTCTGGATAAATCATACCCATTGAATCAGGGTTACTCATAACATCCTTATTGCCGGCGGTAAGATTTGAGCCTTCGGTCAAACCATAGCCTGCAAGTACCTGAATTCCAAGGTCATCAATGGATTTCATAAGCTTTGGCGGAACAGGCGCCGCACCGATAATCATTGTTTTAATACTTTCAGAGTAGGCTCTGCCTTTGAGTTTTGTGAGATTTATAATTATTTCTGCCATTCCGGGAACAAGGACAAGTGTGGTCGGTTTAAGTATCGGAATAAGCCCGAAAGCCTGTTTTATTTCGCGACATTCATAGGTAAGACCCCCGGTGTAAAGAGAAGAAAGAAATCCCTTAACAAGACCAAAAATATGGGATAAGGGCAAAATTGCAATATATCTTTGCTGAAGAACGCCACCCGAAATAAAACAACCGTTAAAAGCTCCGCGCATTATTGCTCCGTGCGTCATAACTGCACCCTTGGGAGTTCCTGTTGTACCACCGGTAAGACAGATTGAACAGATTGTATCTTTTGTTACATTTGACGGCGGTAAGGGATTTGATTGGATAAATTCGGTGTTATATGCTTCTATACCCGAAGATTTTGCAATCTTTTCAAGAGAATTATCATAAAATACGGCGCTTACATCAAATTTTTTACAAAGTCCCATAAGCGCAATATTGTTAAGCTGGACTGGGAGCATAACGCTTACACATCCGCTTGTAACAATTGCAAGGTATAATTCCATTGCGTCAAGAGTGTTGGGTGCAAAAACTGCAATTCGGTCACCTTGATTAAAATTCAGAGATTTTAAATAGCCGCGTCTTACGGCAACTCTTTCGTTGAGTTCTTTGTAGGTGTAGGTTATTTTGCCGTCAGAAATTGCGGGTAAATCAGCAAAATGCTCAACTGCAAAATCGAGCAAACCGTTTACGGTTGGTATGTATTTCAGCAAATTTCGTTCTTCAGGTGTCAGCATGCTGTAGAAATATTCTCTTTGCTTTTCGTTTGTGTTGTAAATCAATTCAATTCCTCCTGTAGATTTAAATTAAAATTTCTTCTCTGTCCGCATCAAGAGAATTTTTTTGATTTATATTTTCATCCTTTAAACTTAAAAACATACCTTCAACAATATGTTGAAAACGCTGTGCCTCTCTCTTTAATTCAGAAGAAGTGCCTTTTTGAATTTGAAGCTTCATAGGTACCCCAACCTTAATTTTAAGCTTGTTCTTTGCGAATGGTCGGTAAACTCCGCCAATTGCCATGGGTAAAATTTTTACATTTGCCATTCTTGCCAGTAATGTGAAGCCTGCCTTAAAATCTTCAATATCTTTTTCTTTCAGGGTGGTGCCTTCGGGAAAAATTACAACAGACATACCTTCGTCGAGTTTTTCTTTACATTTGTGGAGCCATTCGGTAGAGGCTGCATTTCTGCAAACTGGGATACAGTCACACCCATTTACAACGAGTTTAAATAATGGCTTTTCCATTAAATCAGCCGCCATAAGTGAGCATACATTCTTATTGTTGAATACATATCTAAGCATTGCCCCGTCTGCGCCCACAAGCTTGTTGATGCTTGTTCTCCTTGAGTGATTACTGATTATAACACAAGGTTCGTTAAGAGTATAGCTTTGCACCTTTTCGTTTTCAAATGTGATTTCGGGTTCAAACAATATTTTTGCGAGTTTCATTAAAAAAGCTTGCTTGTTTTTGTTTGCCATATCCTATCACCTCAATTAAAAAATAGCCTTTTTATGTAAACTTTTTTTAAACTTTACATAAATTTCCGTTAAATTAACACAAAGTTTATTTTTTATGGTAAAATTATTTTAGGTGATAATTATGTTTGATATTTTAGTTGTTGAAGATGACGCGAATTTAAATCAAATTTATTGTTCAACACTCAATAGTAACTCTTTTAATGCTGTGCCCGCCTTTGATGGAGAAGAAGCATTAAATATTATGGCAGAAAAGAATTTTGATTTGGTTATTTCTGATATTATGATGCCCGGTGTTGACGGCTATGAGCTTACCCGTCAGTTGCGTGATTTTTATCCTGAATTGCCAATACTTATGATTTCTGCAAAAGAGGGCTTTGAGGATAAACGTCACGGATTTTTAGCGGGCATTGATGATTATATGGTGAAACCCGTTGATTTAAATGAGATGCTTTTGCGTATCCACGCACTTCTTCGACGTGCAAAAATAGTAAGCGAGAGAAGATTGATAATCGGTGATACCATTTTGAATTTTGATACATATACCGCGCATTTTGACGAAAAAACAATTGAAATTCCGCAAAAAGAATTCTTAGTGTTATATAAACTTATGTCAAATCCATCGCGCACCTTTACTCGCCGTCAGCTTATGGATGAATTTTGGGGCTATGATACAGATTCCGAAGAACGCACGGTCGATGTACATATAAATCGTCTTCGCGAAAGACTGAAAGATTGCAAGGATATTGAAATAAATACAATACGCGGGTTAGGCTACAGGGGTGTGAAAAAATGAAACTGAAATCCTTTAACAAACTTTATCGCAGAATAATTGTGCTTGTTTTTGCAATATTTACACTGACCGTTTTGCTTTTCATCTTCATAATATTTCTTTTAGCACGTACAACTCTTTTTCAAGCTGAAATAATCAGTGAAAATACAGGTTTAATTGTTGTTGCTTGTATTGTTTCATTACTCATTGTTGCTCAAGGTATCACAATTTTTTGGAGTCGACGAATCAATCGTCCCGTTGAAATTATTTCAAGTGCAGCGAATCGCGTGGCACAAGGAGACTTTAGCGTGCAGATTGAGTCATCAAAATTCAAAAATGAGATGAAAGACCTTGCTAATGATTTGAATAAAATGATAATGGAGCTTAACAGCATTGAGGTTATGCGTTCGGACTTTGTTTCAAATGTATCTCACGAATTCCGAGCACCGCTCTCGGCAATTCAAGGCTATGTGACCTTGCTTTCAAATTCCGAGCTTACTGATGAACAGAGAAATGAATATTTTTCAAGGTTGTCAGAATCAACACGACAACTCACGGGGCTTGTTGATAATGTGCTGAAATTATCACGGCTTGAATCTCAAAATATCGTATCCGAAACAGAAATATTTAGTCTTGATGAACAGTTGCGTCAGGCCGTTCTTATGTTTGAACAGCAGTGGTCACAGAAAAATATCTGGCTCAATTTGGAACTGCCCGAATGTGAATACAACGGCAACGAAGAAATGCTTAATCAAATGTGGCTTAACCTTATCGGTAATGCTATAAAATTTACCGATGAAAATGGCGAAATCGGTATAAGCATTGATAATTCTCAAAAGGATTGTGTGGTCGTGTCTATATCTGATAATGGTGTGGGAATGAGTGATGATGTAAAAGCTCACATTTTTGAAAAATTCTATCAGGCAGATACTTCTCGAAAAGCCGAGGGCAATGGTCTTGGACTTGCACTTGTAAAGACTGTAGCCGATTTGACAAATGCCACTATAACTGTCGAAAGCGAGCTTGGAAGAGGAAGTAAATTTACAGTAAAATTACCCAAATAAAAAACGGACTACCAATCGGTAGTCCGTAATTTTTGTAAGTTAATTATTCTTCGTCGCAATCAGCGCAGTCTTCACAATCACATTCGCAATCGAATTCAAGAACTTCGCCACAGTTGGGGCATTCTGCCTCGCCGTCGAGAATGATTTCTTCGTCAAAATAAATCATTTCGCCACAGTTGGGGCACTCAACCTCATACATCTCGTCGTCACAATCACAGCAATCGCAATCGTCATCGCAATCACAGTCGTCACACTCGTCATAGAAGATTTCTTCAAGGTCTGCCAAATCTTCATCAACAGCGTCAAGCTGTTCTGTAACAAGCTCCATTTCGTCGTCAAGGTCGCTTACTGCAAGAGCAAGGTCCTCAAGAACATCAAGAACTGCATTGATAACTTTTGTTTCTTTATCGTCCTTGTCAAAGTCAAGACCTTCAACAAGACCCTTAAGATATGCTACTTTTTCTGTTACTGTCATCATTTTTATTTCCTCCAATCAGAAATATTATTTCCTTATGCTCTTGACATATACTCGCCTGTACGAGTGTCAACGTTAATCATTTCACCCTCGTTAATAAAGAGAGGAACCTTGATTTCTGCACCTGTTTCAAGAGTTGCAGGTTTTGTAGCGTTAGTTGCTGTGTTACCTGCAAAGCCGGGGTCTGTGTGTGCAACCTGAAGAGTTACGAATGTTGGTGGTTCAACACCGAAAACGTTACCCTTGTATGAAAGGATTTTACAAACCATATTTTCTTTAACGAACTTAAAGTTGTCGCCAAGGTCTGAAGCATTTACAGGAACCATATCGTATGTTTCCTGGTCCATGAAGTAGTAGAGACCACTGTCATTGTAAGAATATTCCATATCCTTTCTCTCAATGTAAGCAGTGGGATATTTTTCAGTTGGGTTGAATGTTCTTTCAACAACACCGCCTGAAATAACGTTCTTAATTTTAGCTCTTACGAAAGCAGCGCCCTTACCGGGTTTAACGTGCTGGAATTCAACGATTTGGTAAACGTTGCCATCCATCTCAAAAGTTACGCCGTTTCTGAAATCACCTGCTGATACCATAGGTAATATACCTCCGTTTGTTTTTTAGTCACTATAAATAATACAATAAAATTCATTGTATTTCAAGTCTTTTTGTAAAATCAAGGCACAATTATATAGCTATCTGCCTTACTTTCAGCCAGTTTTTCGTAAAATTCTATATCTTCGGGTTGATTTTTGACCGTTGGAATAATTTTAAGAGTTGAAAAATTGTTTTTAGCATTGTCGTTCATAACGATATATGAATCTGCAATGAATTCAACATAATCACTGCCCTCGGGCACAGAAATGAGTGGTGAACAAACCGCCGCCGCGGTATCAAAAAGAGTTCCGCCCCATTTTTCTGCATCTCCGCCAACTGCACCCTCATAAGAAACACCGATAATTACGGGACATTTATCTGCCGCGTCAACTGCCTTTTCAATGAACCCTAAAAGTACTGAATTTCGGTTGAGTGTAGTGTCATCTGCTGTATAAACAGGTTTTGAGCCGTTTTGTACCGCAGGGAACTGAACGGACTCAAGGTAAACACAGTCAGCGCCCATTTCGGTAACCTCTTCAATAATATCGCAAAGATAATTCTGTGCGCGTGAGTTTGTGGGGTCAAGCCACACTCTGCCACCTAAAATTGCAGAATTATCAAACCATATTTTAGTTTTTTCAACGTCCTCATAAATATAAGCATTAATGCGTTGAGGTGCAACTGTATCTTCAAAACAGAAAATTCTGCCCACAAGCATAAAGCCCTCTGACTTAATTTTTTCGATTATAACATTATCGATTTTATTAAGATTATTTTTAACATTTAATTCATCAGAATTATAGGTAAGTTCACCCGATTGAGTTTTGAAATCAAGCATAACAGCGTTAAAGCCGTTTTCTTTTGCTTCGTCAAGAGCCTCTGACAAATCAGAAATCTCGCCTAAAATCTCATTTTCAATATGAATAGCACGAACTGTACCGATATTATCGGTTGAAATTATTGGTGTTTTGTTCTGTTCGGGCTCGGGCAGGGGGCGGGTAATAAGATTATGAATAAATTTAGCGAAAATAAAGGTAACAACAAAAAGGCACACCAAAAGAACGCAGAAAAGAATTTTCTTGTTGCGTTCTCTTTTTTGCGTACGACGGCTCTCACTTATCGCTTGATTACCGCGTCGTGACGGATATTTTTTTGAGAAAGGATAATATCCTTTAAGTCTGCGTGGTGAATTTTCGTTATTAGCCATTAAATAAACACCGAAGTTCCTGAAATTCCCGTAAAGGCAAGGGAAAGAAGTGCCGTGTAAATGAACATAGCGGGAGTTCCCTTAAAGCAACGGGGGATTGATTTGTTCATATCAAGGCGTTTAAGACCGCCGTTAATAAGCAAAACTGCAATAATATAAGCCACACCTGCGCCAATGCCTGCGCCGATTGCCTCAAAAACTGTGAAAGCAGAGCGGTAGTTGATAAAGGGAACTGCAAGCACAAGTGTGTTGAATGCGGCAATACCAATTCTGCGGATTGTTCGCGGTGAAGTTTTGCCGTGAATGAGCACAACTGCCATTGTGAGAGCATAAACACCTATGAGCACACCCACGAAAATCAATGAGTGAAGCATTTCGCTCAAATTCTTTATAAATGGGATTATATCAAGCAATGCGCAAACGGCAGAGACCACTGTTGAAAAATAGGTAATGAACATCGCCATGGGGAAAAGCTGACGGGGTTTTGCGCTCATTCGCATCGCTTCGCTTATGCCGTAGCCTGCGTTGAAAATGAGATTTTGAAAAAGCATAACGTAAAGCGCGGCAGAAATCATTTTTAAAAACATACTCATTCTCCGTCACCTCCGTCAATATTTTCGGTTTCTTCATTACGGCTCTTGTAATCTTCAAGCTCTGAAAGCATATCAGAGAAATCGTCAAGATATGTGCGACCGTCCTCGTTTTCAGTGCGTGGTGCACGGCGGGGAGCGGTTTCGTCAACCTTGATTTTTGATTTTTTCTCTTTCTTTGGTTTTTCTTTCTTGACTTTTTCTTTTTTAGGCTCTTTTATTTTTTCAGCCTTTTCCTTTTTAATGCGGACAAAGGCGGAGTCTGTGTCATTCTCTTCACCATAGGGGTTGAAGTCGTCATTCATAAGCTCGCGCAAAGAACCGCGAAGTGAACGGCGGATTTCAGAGGTGTCAAAAGCCTTGTCAGGATTTGCCTCGGGATATTTTTTATTAATGAAACCTTTAAGAATTGCTGCCATAAAGCCTAAAATAATCAGCGCGCCAAAGGGCATTGCAAGCCCGCTGAATTTAACTGGCATATTGAGTTCTATGCCTGCAATTGTACCATTCGCAAGGACTTCACGAATGATACCTGTAAGAACTGTCACAACACCATAGCTGATAGATGAAGAAAGCGCATCAATAAGGCTTTCTTCTACACTTCTCTTAACTGCTATTCGCTCGCAATGAAGTGCGATAAGAGAGTTAACTGCCATAAGGGGCAGATAAACGCCGAGGTTAATTGACAATTCGGGTAAAAATCTGTTGGTGATATATGTGATTGGGAAGATTATTCCCACACCGAAAAGCACATAGAGGGCAACTCGCCAATAACGGCGAACATTTTTGAGAAGCAAAGATGCAAGCACTTCGCAAACCACCATTTCAATGGCGGTGATTATTGCCAAAAACAGTGCAGAACGCAATGAGGTGGCAATTGCAACAACGGGGCAAAGTCCGATTGCTTCAAAAAGCAATGGGTTTTTGATAAGTGCACTGCTTCGTATATTTTTAAGTACAGCCTTTTTATCACTCATTGTCGTCACCTCCTGTTATAAACGGAGAATCCTCAACGGTAACGTCGTTTTCTTCAGAAATTACAGCTTCAAGGCTCTCGCTCTCTTGAACTACGGGAGCTTCAACCTCTTCTGCAACTTCTTCGGTTTGTTCTATAATTTCTTCCTCTGAAATATCGGGGATTTCGCTCAATACCTCGTCGGGCACAAAGGTGGGTGCGGGCACTTCAACAATTTCCTCTTCTTTCACAAGAAGTGATTTTTCTTTTTTGGTAAGCGGTAATTTGTCAAAGAAATCAGCAATTGCGCAGGCGATAAGAATACCGAAAACTGCAGTTTCTTCAAAAGCACCTGCATAACGGATAAGCATACAAATTATACCGCTGACAAATCCCCAAACTGCGCGGGGTAAAAGTCTTTTTGGTAAAATTGAGGGGAATGACATAAAGAATACAGCCGAGAAAAGCATCATTCCTCCGCAAAGCTCCATAATGAGCGAGATAAATCTGCCTGTTCCAACTCTTGGGAAAAGTAAAGCCATAACTGCAACCGCAAGAATAAAGGTGAGTGATGAAATACTGTCTTTTGGTCGGCGGATAATAAGAAAAATCAATGCGCCAAAAAGAGCAAGGGCAGAGCCTGTTCCGATTGCAGAGGGGACATTGCCCACAAGCACTTCGAGTACGGCAGCCACATTTTGACCAATTGAGTTGCCTTGACTTAAAAGCAATGTTACAGAATGACCTGTTTCGGAATAATCAAATACTATGTCACTCCAGCAAATAGCCGCAAAGCAGAATGCCGCAGCGGGCGGAACAAAAGGCGCGTCGTTTGCAGAGCCAAAGGGCACAACGCAAACAACCATTGCAAAGGCAGAAGCACAAACAATAAGCCACCACGGTGCAGTTGCGGGCATCATAAGTGCGGTGCAAGCACCTAAAAAGAATGGTGAAAAATCTCTAAGGGGAAATTTTACCTTGAGAATTTTTTCTGCAATCTTACCACATACCGCACAAGTGAAAACTCCTAAAAGAACAGAAAACACAACTTTAATTCCGTAGTTAAATGTTCCTACAAGCATAGGTGCAGAAAGCATTATTGAGTAATCTGTCATAATACGACGAAGAGCCGTAAATTCAGTTTTATTTTGTTGTGTTGCTGAATTTGTCAATTGAAATTCCTCACTTTTACCAATATTTATTTATTGCACAAAGCAAGTTGAATGTAATATGATGAAATAAGAGATATTTTCGCAAGAGGAGGCAAATCGAAATGATTTACGAAGCACTTAACGATAATATGATGTTGATAGAATTATCACACGAAGAAATGAAGAAATACCGTATTACATACGAAAACATAGAAAACGACCAGCAAACAGCCCGCACGGCAATAAAAAATATTTTAAGCCGTACCGATGCGGCAGAAAGAATTGAAAAGGGCGAAAACGTAATTGTTGAAACTCTGCCCGTACCAAACGGGGGTTGCTTTTTTATTCTCACCTTTACCGAGAAAAAGACAAGATATAAGGTGAAAAAAGAGCCTTTTTGTGTTTTTGAAACCGAAAAGCTTGATAATCTGCTTGACTTTATTTCGGTTATGAAAAGAACAGACGAAAATAAAGGCAAGTTCAAAGCCTACAAAATGAACGATAGATATTTTTTATCTATTCCACAAGAATTATCCCAAGCTGTAAGGATTATGGGAGAATTCGGAAAGCGTTCAAATGTTAATACATATAAACTTTCGGAATACGGAAAGCAAATAGGTGAATTTTATTTGCAGTAGTTTTCTTCTGCGATAGCCTTGAATTTTTCGATTGCGGCCTTGCGGTCGGGACTTGAGAAAATTGCGTTGCCTGAAACAAAAACATCTGCACCCGCCTTTGCGGCAATTGCAATTGTTTTTTCGTTAATTCCGCCGTCAACCTCGATTTCGCAGTTAAGTCCGCGACGGTTGATTTCTTCACGAAGGCGAGATACCTTGGGCATCATATCTTCCATAAAGCTCTGTCCGCCAAAGCCGGGCTCAACGGTCATAACAAGCACCATTGAAAGCTTGTCCAAATATGGTAAGATATCCTCAACGGGAGTTGCGGGCTTAACGGTGAGTGAAGCCTTTATACCGTGAGAAAGAATTTTGTCGATTGTTTCGTCAATTGGTGAGTCGCATTCTGTGTGGAATGTGATAATATCAGCACCTGCAGCCGCAAAATCGTCAATGTATTTAAGTGGCTCGCTAATCATAAGATGCACGTCAAAAGGAACTTTTGTCGCCTTTTTAATGCACTTTACAACGGGAGCGCCGAGAGTGATGTTGGGCACAAAATGACCGTCCATAACATCAATGTGCATATAGTCTGCACCGCAGGCTTCCATATCTTTTAATTCCTCTGCAATTTTACCGTAATCGCAAGAGAGAATTGAGGGTGAAATTTTCATCATAGTCAAAACTCCGAAAAAATAAAATATTATCAAGTTATTTTATCACACTTTTAAGTAAAATACAATAAGGTTGATTTTGAAAAATAAATATACTATAATATCCTCATCAATTTTTTCGAGGTTATTATGAACGGTGCAAACAAATCAAAATTAAGCTTAATTCTTTCAATGTTCATATTCGGTACAATCGGTATTTTCCGCCGATATATTCCTTTGCCGTCAAGTATTCTTGCAATGGCGAGGGGTGCAATCGGTGTTGTATTCCTGCTGGTTTTTATGGCGGTTAAGAAAGAAAAACTGGGATTTCGTGAAATTAAAGATAAAATTCTGCTTTTGTGTATTTCGGGTGTCGCAATAGGCTTTAACTGGATTTTGCTTTTTGAAGCTTACAACTACACGACTGTTGCAACGGCAACGCTTTGCTATTATATGGCACCTGTTTTTGTGATTATCGCATCACCGTTTTTGTTCAAAGAAAAGCTGACCGTAAAAAAGATTATCTGTGTTATTGTTGCCCTTGTGGGTATGGTGCTTGTGTCGGGTGTTATTGAAACGGGATTTTCGGGTGCGGGTGAATTAAAAGGTGTGCTTTTAGGTCTTGGCGCGGCGGCACTTTACGCAAGCGTTGTGCTTATGAACAAGAAAACCGCAGGTGTACCCGCTTATACAAAAACTGTTATTCAGCTTGGCAGTGCGGCAATTGTTCTGTTGCCCTATACAATGCTTACAGAGAATTTTGCAGAGCTTACCTTTGAGCCACTTACTATAATAATGCTGCTTATTGTGGGTGTTGTGCATACGGGCTGGTCCTATGCCTTGTATTTCGGTTCAATGGATAATCTTAAGGCACAGACGGTTGCAATTTTCAGTTACATAGACCCCGTTGTTGCAATTATACTTTCAGCACTTATTCTGAATGAAAAAATGAGCATTTTCGGTGTAATCGGTGCGGTAATGGTTCTCGGTTCAACAATGATTAGCGAATTACCAAGTAAAAAGAAATAAAAATCCTCCCTCTGACGAGGGTGACTCCCCACAGTGTGGGGAGATGTCACGAAGTGACAGAGGGGACGGCCGCCGTCAGCGGGTGGCAAAACGAAGTTTTGACTGAGGGAGAGAAAAAATATCTCCCCCAGTCATTTTCGCAAGTGAAAACGACAGCCCCCTCGTCAGAGGGGGCATTTTTGTGCTGTTAAGCATATTCATTTTTAATAGTTTTCATAACCTTCGATGCTATCGGCACGGCACTTTTTATTGCAGAGGTGGAGTCCTCAACCACAACGATAATCGCAAAGGGCATTTCGTCAAGCTGTGAATAGCCTATAAATAATGCGTTGGGGTTTGCGTCGGGGTTGTCGCTTATTTCAGCAGTACCTGTTTTTCCGCACATTTTCATTTTCGGGAAATAACTGTCGCCATATTGATTTGTCACATTTGAGCGTAATATTTCGTCAAGCTTCTGTGCCACATCTGTGGTGAAATATTCTCCGAGTACCGTGCTTTCTGCAGTAAAATCGTTTCTGCCTTCGGGTGTTGTAATTTTTTCAACAAGATATGGGCTCATTGCCGTACCGTTGTTGGCAATTGCTGAAATCATTGTGAGCATCTGGCAAGGGTTGATAAGTGTTGTGTATTGACCGATACCCGCCCAGCCGATGTCAAGAGCTTTTGCGTCAGTAAGATTTATTTTACTTGTTGTAGCTTTGATTTTTCCGCTGACCGTCATACGCTCGGCAGAGTTAAAGCCAAGTCGCTCGGCTGTCGCGGTGAGTTTTTCAGCACCCAATTCGTCGGCAAGCAACGCAAATGCCACGTTGCAGGATTTGTTGAGAGCTTTTTCAAAGCTGATTTTTCCGTGAGTGCCGTTGCAGATTACATAGCCTTCGCCAATTTGCACCTTACCCTTACATTCAAAGGTGCGGTCATAAATATCGGGGATATTTTCGATTGCACAAGCAGACGTAATCACCTTAAAGGTTGAGCCTGGGGTGTAAAGTCCTGAGAAAAAGCGGTTCATATAAATTCCGTCATATTTTCCGCTTGTGTCAGTGTTGATGTCGGCGGGTTTATTAAGAATATCATAGGTTGGGTTTGAAACTATGCAAATCAGTTCACCCGTCTTGTAATTCATAACCGCAACTGTGCCCTTTTTATCGCCGAGTGCCTTGTATGCGGTTTCGCATACCTCTGCGTTGAGGGTAAGCGTGATATCATTTCCCTTGCCGTAGCGTTTGAGATTGTAAACACCGTCGGTGAGGGTGTAACCTGTCAATTCGTCTTTAAAAGAGGTTTGAATTCCGCTTGCAATGTAGCCCGCGGAGTCACCAACAGTATGCAAAACTGCTTTGCGGATATTTTTATTATTGTTGTAAACTCGAACTCCGTCTTTGGTTGTGACAAGAATTTCGCCGTTTGTGTCTTTAATGTCGCCAGCGGTTGCAAGATTTCCCGAGAAATACAAATGCTGATTTGCACGGTTCATTGCCCAACTGTCAGCGTTTGAAATAAGGTTAAAATAGAGTAAAACCCCGCCCGCAAGGAATAAAAGTATTATTGCGTAAAGAGAAAGTGCTCTTCTCCCGATAGATTTCATTGACGAACACCTCCAAATCTGTAAGTGCTACGGTCAACAGCCTTGATAAATGCCAAAAGCAACCAGCAGGCAATCACACTTGAACCGCCTCGGCTGATAAATGGCAGAGTAACACCGGTCATTGGCAAAATGTCGTTTACGCCGAACACATTGAGCGCTGCTTGAAACAGCATTAGTGCCGCCGCGGCACAAGCCGCAATTGCGTAAAATGATGAGCGGGCATATTTTGAATGGCGGATTGAATAAACAAGCAACGCAACATAAGAAAGCAGAATTGCCCCCGCCATAATCATACCGAATTCTTCGCAGACCACACCGAATACTAAATCCTCGGTGGCAGCGAAAATATTACGAAGCTTGCCGTTGCCGAGCCCCACGCCGAAAAGTCCGCCGCTTGCAGAGTAAATCATAGTTCTTGTCTGCTGATAGCCCGAAGTGTCGAAATATTCCCAAACGTGACCGTAGGCGGCAAAGCGGTTTGCAACATAAGGACGGAATAACAGCACTAAAAGTCCGCCCATAAGTACAACGGTGCAGACAAGGAACAATGTTCTTATATCGCCTGAGCGCATAAATGAAATCACGATAAAAGTGAAGAAGAAAATAAGCGCTGTGCCGAAATCTGACATCAAAAACAGACAACCCACACAAGCAAAGGCGAAAATGATGTATTTTGTCAAGCTTTTATTTGATTGAAGCTTTTCAAGTGTCGCCGCACCCACAAAAATGAAGATTGCCTTTACAATTTCAGAGGGCTGAATGGAAAATCCGCCGATATAAAGCCAGTTTTTTGCACCATTTGTAAAGGTGGCAAAGGCAAGAGTGAACAAAAGAGCACCCACACCGATTATTGCCGCGGGAATTCGCAAAGCCATAACTCTTTTCAAATCGCGCAAAAGCCATTGCAGGAATATAAACCCGCCAATACCCATAAGCACAGCAACTAACTGTTTGATTGCCTTGTCGGGATAAACGCTTGCGGTTATTGAAAGACCTATTGATGTGAGTAAAAATGCAATCAACTCAACCTCAAAGCCTTTTCTTTTAAGACCTAAGCTTGCAATAATGAAATAAAGATATTCAACCAAAATGTAAATACCAAAGGTGATTATTATGCTTGTTTTGAATTCTTCAGCAGATTTTGAAACGAGTGTAAAAAGACAGGTAAGCTGAAAAAGAGTAATAACAAAAAGCATTATTACTAAATTTACATTTTTAGTTTTCTTAAGCATAATATCACCTACCTTATCTTATTGCCTCCCTTGTTAAAGGGGCGCGGGTGTCCGGTGGACACCTCTGCGAAGCAGAAGCGCTGTCTGAGCCGGAAGGCGAGTAATAGGGGGACCGCCGTAGGCGGTGGAGGGATTCAATACGGGCGATTCGTGAATCGCCCCTACATTTTTTAAGTTTCTTCATACAAAAATGCGAAATCACCAATTCTTATAACATCGCCATCGTGAAGCGGAGTTATCGAATAAACAGGCTCGCCGTTGAGAGTTGTTTTTGTAATACTGCCGAAATCTTCAATATGCCATTTGTTACGGCGAAGTGTAAGCTCTGCCTGACGACGAGAAATATATGGTGCAGAAATTTCAACATTACTACCGTTTTCTCTGCCGATTGTCACATAATCACCGTCAAGGTCGAATTCAACGCCGTCAACAATATTAACAAGGCGGGGGCGAAGCACGGGCTTTTCTTTTTTGTGAGAAATATCCTTATCCGCCTCGCTACCCATATGGAATTTCATAATCGTAGTGCCAAATGCAATCACATCACCGTCAGAAAGCTTGGCGCTTTTCTGGATTTTTTCGCCGTTCAAGTAAACTCCCGTTTTGGACTCTGTGTCAAACACATAAAATCCGTCTTTGCGAAGTGCCACAACCGCGTGTGAGCGTGAAACGGTGGAGTTTGAGAATACCACATCACAAGACTTGCTTCTGCCAATCGAGGTTTCATAGCAGTTAATTGGGTGTTGCTCGTTGTTAGCCATATTAACAAGTACCGCGTACACCTTTTTTTCGGGGCGCAGACGAATAAGCGACCACACGCAGTTTACAATAACCGCAATGGCAAGAATTGAGAGAACATATCGCATAATATATTCAAGATTTTCCATATCTGCACCTCCAAAGTAGAATTTCATCTATAATAAGGATAACTTTTACATTTATTCTTGTCAATTATTTGGAATATAATGTAATTATTTTTTAATTTTTCTGTAATCAAATTTAATAATTTTATGCCTCCCTTGTTAAAGGGGCGCGGGTGTCCGGTGGACACCTCTGCGAAGCAGAAGCGCTGTCTGAGCCGGAAGGCGAGTAATAGGGGGACCGTCGAAGACGGTGGAGGGATTCAATGCGGGCGATTCGTGAATCGCCCCTACTTTACTCTTATTAAAATATGTGATAATATTAAACTATAAATTTTAAAGGAGTTGTAATTATGAAAGAGTTATTTTTCTCAAATATTCCGGCCTCGATTGCGGTAATCGGTCTTGTGGGTTACTTTTTCGGTATGGCGATTGTGTTTATCATAAGCCCCATTAAAAATGCCGAGGCATTTGCAATCAAGCCAGTTGACAATGCGGGTAAAACAGAAATTCGTGTTTATTACGGCGGAATTTCATTTGCCTTGGGTGCATTTTTACTTTATCTTACAATTGCGCTCGGCACACCTGTTTATTCACTTGTGGGCGGACTTTTCTTCTCAACAACGGTTTTTGTAACAAGAACAATTTTCTTGTGTGTTGATAAGGGTTGGAAATGCCCATATACTAAGCTTGCAATTCCTGCAGAGGGACTTTTTGTAATTGCATTGTGGACCTGCTTTATTCTTTCAAAGGTACTGTATTAATTTATGACGGATATTGAAAAAAGAGTACAAGCCCGACTTTTTGAGTTGCAGGATTTAGCTTATCGTGATTTTCATTCAAAATTAATGCCAACAGTACCCAAAGAAAAAATCATTGGTGTGCGTGTGCCGGAATTACGCAAATTCGCAAAGGAATTCGGTAAGACCACAGATGCGAAAGAATTTCTCAAAATCTTGCCCCATAAATATTATGAAGAAGATAATCTGCACGCGTTTTTAACAGAGCAAATCAAAGATTTTGACGAGTGCGTATCCGCTTTAGATAGTTTTCTACTATATGTGGATAATTGGGCAACCTGTGATATGATGTCACCAAAGGTTTTCAAGAATAATACAGAAAAACTGTTGCCGAAAATAGAGAAATGGTTAATTTCTGACTATGTATACCAAGTGCGCTTTGCAATAGGTATGTTAATGAAGTTTTATCTTGACGAAAACTTCGACGAAAGGTATTTGCACCTTGTTGCAAGCGTAAAATCCGATGAATATTACATAAATATGATGATTGCTTGGTATTTCGCCACAGCCCTTGCAAAGCAATGGAAGAAAACTGTGCCGTATATCGAAAATAAAGTTCTCGACAAATGGACACACAACAAGGCAATTCAAAAATCAGTTGAGAGTTATAGGATAACTGATGAAAAGAAAGAATATTTGAAAAAATATAAAATTAAATAAGCTTTCATAAAATAAAGCGCCCCTTGGTTATTGGGGAGAGGGCCACGAAGTGGCGAGGGGATTCCTTTTGATAGGAATATGAATCCCTCCACCGCCTACGGCGGTCCCCCTATTACTCGCCTTCCGGCTCAGACAGCGCTTCTGCTTCGCAGAGGTGTCCACCGGACACCCGCGCCCCTTTAACAAGGGAGGCTTTTTTTCTGTCTTAATTTTTCGGCATTTTTACCTTATTGAGTTTTGCATTGATTTCAAGGATTTGTTCTTTTGAAAGAGCACCGCCAAGCATTGAGCAAGCACGTTTGATTGTAAAGCCCTTTGCCATACCGTAAATGTTTTTAAGCATTGCGGGGGTCATCTTAAATCCGCCGATTACACCGCCACCGCCTTTTTTCTCTTCGCCATTTTCGTCCTTGCCACCACTCATAGCATTTTTGAGCATCATTACAAATTTAAGCATTACAAGCTTACCGCCGAATGTACTCATAATATCGCCGATTGTGTTGTTAATTGAGAAATATCCGTCAGGAGTGCTGATTTCAAACCAGTTAATAACCTGACCTTCTTCTTTCATAATATATGCTTCGTTGGGAGTGTCAACCTTGTTGATTGTACCGCAATCTTCAAGATTGCCTGCAACTGCTTTGAGTTCGGTTGTACCCTCATTCTTAACCTCAAAGTAGAAGAATGGATATTTACCCTTTGTCTGCTTGCCAACGCTTACTCCGTTTGCGAAAAGCTCAACTTCAGGTTGGTTGGAGTAAACAGTAACCTTTGTAACAGCCTCAACTCTGTCAACATATCTCTTACTGCAGAGGTGAAGAACAGGTTTATCTGAAAGCCAAGCCTGATATGCGTAAAAGCTGTCTTTTTTATATTTTCTGTCGAATGTTACAAGACCTTTGTGGTTTATACCGTTTTCGCCACCCTCTGCACGAGCGTCAGCGGCAAAGTCAAACATATTCCAAACGTGAGTTGCCCAGAGATATGGTCTGTCAGCAATCTGTTTAATGAGTTCTTCGTGGTAATATGCCTGATATTCTTCTGTGTAGTCACCCTGAGTAGGTGTTGATGTGTGCCAGTCAAGTGCCTCGCAACCGTATTCAGAAATACCGATTGGCTTGTTTGGATATTTCTTATGGAAATCGTCAAACCAAGGACCGTTCATATCGGTGCTTCCACCGTACCAACCGAAATAGTGGTTATATGAAACTACATCGGAAATATGTACATATTCATCATCGGGTGAGCACATTGAAACAGCCGCGATAGTTGTAAGACGGGTTTTGTCCATATCGTGAACAAGGTCGTTGAGGTCCTTATGGTTTTTGATAAGGTCGGGTGTTGAGCCCGCAATTGTAATCTCGTTTGAAAGTCCCCAAACAACAATTGACGGGTGGTTATAGTTCTGAACAACAAGCTCTTTCATCTGTGAAATTGTGTTGTCATAGCCGTCTTTCATATGGCTTGAAATATATGGGATTTCAGCCCAAAGCACAAGACCTGCCTCGTCGCAAAGGTCATAGAAAACCTGTGAATGCTGATAGTGAGCAAGACGGATTGTGTTTGCCCCCATTTCGAGAATAAGCTCAAGGTCTTCCTTGTGCATTTCGGGAGTGAGTGCATTACCAACATCGGGTCTGTCCTGATGACGCGATACACCGCGAAGAGGATATTCACGACCGTTAAGGATAAATCCCTTTGCAGGGTCGATTTCAAATGTACGGCAACCGAAACGTGTTGAAATCTGGTCAACTTCTTCGCCGTCACAGATAAGAGTTGCTTTTGATGTGTAAAGGTAAGGGTCACGAAGACCGTCCCAGAGATGAACATTCTTGATTTCAATTTCTGTGTCGTCATCATCTTCTTTTGAAGCAATTACTTCACCGTCTGCAATAATTTCGTAACGAACCTTGCAGTTGTCATTTTTAAAGAATGTCTTAATTTCGATTTCTGCGTCTGCACCCTTGATTTCGGGAGTAACCATAATAGCGGGTGAGCCGTAATAATCAAGGTCAAAATGATTTTCGGGAACACCGATAACACTTACATCACGGTAAATACCGCCGTAGAATGTAAAGTCAGCGTTCTGTGG
Organism: uncultured Clostridia bacterium; assembly: GCA_937916195.1. Taxonomy (GTDB): domain Bacteria; phylum Bacillota; class Clostridia; order Oscillospirales; family Acutalibacteraceae; genus Fimenecus. The sequence goes on along the minus strand of CALFTO010000040.1, from coordinate 120 downwards.
ATAAACTCTGTCATTTGCAGAGTTGTCAACAGCAACAACAAGCAAGTTTGTGTCTTTAATATCTTTGATTTCAACGCGGAAGGTTGAATAACCGCCGTCGTGCTTTGTGATTTCCTTGCC
>CALFTO010000039.1 GCA_937916195.1 uncultured Clostridia bacterium | reverse complement strand
CTATGTGGGGCGCGGGCACATTCATATTCAACATTATTTTCGGTCATATGGGATATGAGTATTTTGCAGCAATAACAATACTGCGAAGCTTTGAAAATATTGCTTTCGTATTCATAATTGGTTTGTGTAATGCTTGTAGCATTATGGTGGGTAAATCAATCGGTAAGGGTAAAATTGAACGCGGAATTGATGATACAAAGCGTTTTATTATGATTTTTCCCGTTGTGTCACTAATAATTGCAATATTGATTTATGTTTTTAGACCTGAATTAATAGGAATTTTTAACTTGAGCGACAATATAAGTGAGGTTACATTAAATGCTGCAATGAGCATAATGGCTTTTTATGCTTTTGAATTCACAATTAGGCAAATTCCTTATCTTATGATTGTTGGTATTTTCCGTTCGGGCGGTGACACAGTAACAGGTGTAAAGTATGATTTATTATCATTGTGGTTACTTTCTATCCCTGCAACTCTTATTGCGGTTTATGTGATAGAAGTTCCGTTTACTGTAGCCTTTGCCGTTATGTATATATTCGAAGATTATGTAAAGACGCTACTTTGCATTAAATATTATAAATCAATGAAATGGATTAAACCCGTAACAGTTGAAGGTAAATCAGCGTTAGTTGATTATCTGCAACAGAAAGGTGTAAAAAATGCAACACGATAAAATTATAATCAAAGGTGCAAAAGAGAATAACCTTAAAAATATTGATATTGAGATACCACGTGATAAACTTGTTGTGTTCACAGGCCTTTCGGGTTCAGGAAAATCTTCTCTTGCTTTTGATACGATATATGCAGAGGGACAAAGAAGATACATTGAGTCTCTTTCATCTTATGCACGAATGTTTTTGGGACAGATGGAAAAACCGAATGTTGAGTCAATTGAGGGGCTTTCGCCTGCAATTTCAATAGACCAAAAGACTACATCAAAAAATCCCCGTTCAACAGTTGGTACTGTAACAGAGATTTATGACTATCTTCGTCTTTTGTATGCAAGAATCGGTATTCCGCATTGTCCCGTATGTGGCAGAGAGATAAAACAACAAACTGTTGACCAGATTGTTGACAGTATTATGAGTTTGCCTGAGGGGACAAAATTTCAAATTCTTTCACCCGTTGTGCGCGGTAAGAAAGGTGAGCACGCAAAAGAGCTTGCAAATGCATTAAAAGCAGGTTTTGTAAGAGCTCGAATTGATGGTGAAATGGTAGAACTCACGGAAGGAATGAAACTTCAAAAAACGTATAAGCACACAATTGAAATAATAGTTGACCGTCTTGTTGTTAAAGAGGGGATTCGCACAAGACTTGCTGATTCAATTGAAACTACTACCGAACATTCGGGCGGTAATGTAATTATTGATGTTATTGGTGATAAGGAATATCTTTATTCACTAAATTATGCTTGTCCCGAACATGGTGTGAGTATGGATAAGCTTTCACCGAGAATGTTTTCGTTTAATAATCCCTATGGTGCTTGTCCAACTTGTACAGGCCTGGGAACGTTTTTAAAGGTTAATCCTGACCTTGTAATACCCAATAAAAACCTTTCTATTAGTGAGGGGGCAATCTATGCAAGCGGTTGGGGAAAAGCCGAAAAAGGCTCCATTGCGGCAATGTATTACAATGCTCTTGGTAAAGAGTATGGTTTTAATTTGAAAACACCTATAAAAGATATCTCTGATGCTGGTGTAAACGCAATACTTTACGGTACTGATTTCAAACTGAAGATGTCACGTTCAACTCTTTATGGCTCCGGTAACTATATGTCAGAGTTTGAGGGAATTATAAATAACCTTGAACGTCGTTACAAAGAAACAACAAGTGATTGGGCAAGGTGGGAAATTGAGCAGGTTATGACAGCTTGCCGATGCCCTGACTGTAAAGGGACAAGACTTAAGCCCGAAATACTTTCAGTTACTGTCGGTGGCAAGAATATCAGTGAGTTCTGTGATATGTCAATTGTTGCCGCTATTGATTTTATAAATAACCTTGAATTAACTGAAAAGGAAAGATTTATTTCTGAATCAATTGTAAAAGAAATTAACAGCAGATTGAATTTCCTTAAGAGTGTCGGTCTTGAATATCTTACGCTTTCTCGTTCATCGGGAACACTTTCGGGTGGTGAAAGTCAGCGTATTCGTCTTGCAACTCAAATAGGTTCATCACTTATGGGTGTTGTATATATTCTTGATGAGCCGAGTATCGGTTTGCATCAGAGAGATAATGATAAATTACTCGGCACATTACAGCGACTTCGCGACTTAGGAAATACCTTGATTGTAGTTGAGCACGATGAGGATACCATGCGTGCGGCAGACTATATTGTCGATATTGGTCCCGGAGCAGGTGTTCATGGTGGTGAGGTTGTCTGTGCAGGCAAGGTTGATGATATTATTGCTTGTAAAGAATCAATTACCGGTATGTATCTTTCAGGCGAAAGAAAAATTCCTATTCCCGAACAAAGAAGGAAAGGCAATGGTAATTTGTTAACTGTAAAAGGTGCTGCAGAGAACAATCTCAAGAAAATTGATGTTAATTTTCCTCTTGGTTGTTTCACATGTATTACTGGTGTTTCGGGTTCGGGCAAATCATCACTTATTAATGAAATCCTCTATAAAAGCCTTGCTAATGAGTTAAATAACGCAAAAAAACCATTGGGTAAGTTTGACGAAATGCTTGGTCTTGAAAATCTTGATAAGGTTATCAGTATTGACCAGTCACCAATCGGCAGAACACCGCGCTCAAACCCTGCAACTTATACGGGTGTATTTACTGATATCCGTGAATTGTTTGCACAAACTCAAGATTCGAAAATCCGCGGTTATAATTCGGGAAGATTTTCTTTTAATGTTAAAGGCGGTCGTTGTGAAGCTTGTCAGGGTGATGGCATTGTTAAAATAGAAATGCACTTCCTTGCCGATGTTTATGTACCCTGTGAAGTTTGCGGTGGTGCAAGATATAATCGCGAAACCCTTGAAGTTAAATATAAGGGTAAAAACATTTATGACGTACTTGAAATGACAATTGAAGAAGCACTTGAATTCTTTGAACATCTGCCAAAAATCAAGCGCAAGCTTCAAACCCTTTATGATGTTGGTCTTGGCTATGTAAAGCTTGGTCAATCGGCAACAACGCTTTCTGGCGGTGAGGCACAGCGTGTAAAGCTTGCTACAGAGCTTTCAAGACGTCCCACGGGTAAAACTATATATATTCTTGATGAGCCCACTACAGGACTTCACACGGCAGATGTGCATAAGCTTATCGAGGTATTACAACGTATAGTTGATTCGGGAAATACGGTTATTGTTATTGAACACAATCTTGATGTTATCAAAACTGCAGATTACATTATTGATTTGGGTCCTGAAGGGGGCGACAAGGGCGGTAAAATTGTTGTCTGCGGAACTCCCGAAGAAGTGGCAAAATGTAAAAAATCATATACAGGTCAATATCTTAAAAAAGTATTGAAATAAAAAGAAACCGAGGGTTTAAAATACCTCGGTTTTCCTTTTTATTCATCAAAATATATAATTTCTTCTTCTGGATTATCATTGGATATTTCTTCTAATATCGGTGTTATTTCAGCTGTTCTCTCCCAAAGATTTGCTTTACTACTTTTGAATAAAAGCAATTTTTTCTTTTTAAGAATACTGAAGACTATAAGCAACAATGCAAAGCCACCCGAAATTGCTATCAAAATGCCATAACCAGCAATTTTATATTCAAACTTAATTTGGTGTTCACCTTCATCAACTTTAACACCGATTAAAGCCTCAGAAATAATCAAAACATCCTCTGCAGATAACTTTTCGCCATCAAGATAAACATTCCAATTTTTGTCATAGGGGATAGTAGTGAAAAGAAATTCACTATCATCTGCTGTAAAAGTACCTTCAATAATGGTTTCGTCAAATTTTGTATATTCAAGCTGACCGCTTTGTAATTTTTCATAACCCTCGGCAAAAACTTCATTGTCAATAGTAAAAGCAATAAAATCAACACTTGCAGAAGACTTATCCTCTTTAAGAGGTAACTCAACAGAAATCATTTCACCCGCTTCGTGTTGACCTAAATCAAGAATATATCCGTCAGAAACATTCATTGTTGTTGTAATTTTAGGTGAGTATATATTTACTGTATCAAGATTTCTCGAGTAAACATAAATATAAATATTTTCAGTCTTGTCGGCGGTAATGTTGATTGTTGCCATAGCAGTATCGTCAGAAGAGATTCTGTTCAGAGCAAGATTGCCCGCAAGAATGCTGTCGAAATCAACATTCAAGAGATTGATATAATCTATTTCGTAGTCAATAATTCTGTTGAAAATTCCCTCTGTGCCTGTTGCAAGTTGAAAGAGCTCTTGTTGTGCCACAACAGGATTAAGACAATCCATCGCATTCCAATCCATTAAATCGGCCGATACGGGATATGCGATATTTAGCATATAATTGTTTTTGTAAGCAGTAAAAGTATCATTTTCATCAACTAAAGAATAATAATTGCCTTCGCTTACTAAATTTGATTTATCATAAATATATTTCAATGAGAACATTGAATTGTAAATCGGTGTTTGTGGGTTATAGGTAAAACTATTTATTTTATTACCATAAAGACCAATGTATTTCTGTAAATTAGCGACCTTTTCATAAGCCATTGATGAGAAAATTGAAGCACCGTTATAGTCATACCAGCTTGGGTCCATTCTTGCACGTAAGTCTGACAATTCTTCTCGGTAAAAAAGTTCATCGTCATTATTAGCGATTTCCTGCTGAAGTGCTTTAAAATCGTCATAATCGCTTGAAAATGAGGTTTTTGTCTGGTTGGCGACATAGTGGTCGGTGTTTGCGGTAATGGTTTCTGCGGCAACAGAGCAAATAACCATAACAGATAAAGCATAAGCTTGTGCTTTCTTGCTTGTGATAAGACCAAGAACTATTACGTGAAGTACCGTAAAAGCAATAGTTATAAACACGGTCATATCGTCAACATTCTTTGAACCAAGCTCCTGAACCAATACGACAAAAGCAAGTGTGCCGATGCCTAATCCAAGAATTTGCTTTTTTGAGAATTCTGTTACATTTTTAAAAGCCTTAAATGCTAAAACAATCAAAATGAATGAATACATAAATGACTGTCTGTATGGCAAATCATTTGGGAAGTGAAAACCATGCCATGCAAAATTTAAGAAATTTATATTAAAACTGAAATACATTACTGCAAGCAGTACAACAGAAGCAATTTTTTCTGTTGCGCTGATTTTTTTTGAGAAAAGGTAAAGGGGAATAAGCAAAACAGTTAACATTCCGCAGTAAATGTTGGGTAGAACATCGTCGCCACTGCTACGGATTGTCGGCTCAAGAGCAGCCAAGTGATTTGCGAGAAAATCAAAAATCGTGAAATATGATTCATACTCTGTTGGTGCAGTACCTTTTGTTGCAGATGAGGCACTTAGAATATTTGCTAACGGAATAAGCATAAACGCCAGTAATATACCGACAGAAAGTGAAGAGAGTGCAAATCTAATACCGCTTTGTAAGAAAAATGAATTTTTAAGCTTTGTGAAAAATGTTGCTTTTTCACTATTAATATTTTTTCTTTCACGAAGCTTTTTGGAAGAGCAAGCAAAATAATAGAGAAAATATATGCAGGAAAATATGCAAAGCATAAAGCCAATATAATAATTTGACCATATTGCAAGAGCAAGTAAGAATATATATGTCTTACATTTGCCAGTTTCAATAATTTTTTCAATTCCAAGAGCAATGATGGGCAGAAGATACATTGCATCTATCCACATTACATTCCAGTAATATGCAATGAAATAACCACAAAAGGCATACATAATTCCAAAAGCAGAAATTGAAAATCCATTAGTTTTTTGTGTCTTTTTAAGATAATAAGACATCGACATTGAACTGAGCACAGCTTTGATGGCAATCATAGCTGCAACTGCCTCAAATGTATTTTTATGACCAAAAAGTAAAACAATTAACCCAATTGGGCTTGAAAGATAGTTTAAGAAATTTCCTAAGAAAGAACTTCCAAGTCCTGTGTTCCATGAATAAATTAAAGATTCACCTGTAGTAATTCTGTCATATAACTCAGAGAACAAAGGTCCGTATTGGTGGTATAAGTCCATACGATAAATTGTACCGTCACCAAAAGGAATGATTTCATAACAGAAATAAACAAGCAGAATTATAAAAAGTGATGCCCCGCCTGAAATAAGTATATATTTATTTTCATTTAACCAATTGCTTAATTTCGCTTTCATTATATACACCTTTCAAAAAAGATATTTTAAGTATATCATATCAAATTATTCATTTCAAGAAAGTTTTGTACTAAAAGGGGACAAGTAATCATAGAAATTACAGAGGTGATTAAATGGACAAATCCTTATATGAAGATTTCAATTATATAACTTCGTTCATTTCACCGAGAATTCAAGGATATTTAAGAAAACTCAGTGAAAAGAATATAAGTGAAATTCAAGAAATCAGACTACGTGCCGGTAGACCTGTTGTAATAGTTACAGCATCAGGCAGTAGTTTTTTAACGGATAATACACGTCTTTCTTACATAATGTCTGCAAACAGCGTAATTCCTACTCACAATGAGATAATTGATACTGTAAATAAAATGTGCGGATATTCTGTGCACAGTCATTATGAAGATTTATTGAATGGATATATTACTTTACCAAACGGCTCTCGTGTCGGTGTTTGCGGAACAGCAGTTTATGATAAAGAAACAGTAAAGGGAATTGATAATATTAATTCGATTAATATAAGAATTCCTCGTAATGTTCGTGGAGTTTCTGAGCCGATATTAGAAAAAATCTTATCAAAAAATCCTGAAAATATTATTATTGCAGGTCCGCCCTCATCGGGCAAAACAACAATGCTTCGTGACATTGCATATCAGCTTTCTTCGGGCAGACTTGGAAAATATCATAAGCTGTGTGTAGTTGATGAGAGAAAAGAAATATTTCCGTCGAAAATTAATATTGACGCATTAGGTCCTAATACTGATGTTTTACTCGGTTTTCCTAAAAGCAAAGGAATTTCAATGGCGGCAAGAACAATGTCACCGGAATACATAATTTGTGATGAAATCGGCAACAACGAAGAAGTAAAAAGCATTTTAGACGGAATAAATTGCGGAGTTGTATTTATTTTAAGTATTCACGCAAGAACATTACAAGAACTTAAAAATAAAGAAAGTTTTCGCTCATTAGTTGAAAAAGGCAATTTTGAAAGAATTGTCATGCTATATGGTAGTGAAAATCCTTGCAAAATCAAAGCAATTTATACTTCTTATGAGGTGCTAAATGAAAATAATGATATTGTTCAGCTTGGCGATGGTGTGCTTAACATCAGCCATGTGGTCAATAAGTCGGATAAAAAATCATACCATTGCTGTTCGCCAATGTGTAATGATGCTTGAAAATATTGAAATGCTGTTAGCACATAGAAATTTGTCAATTGATGAAATTTTTGAGTTTCTGAATATGAACGATAATTTCAAAAAGCTAAAATTTATAGATTTTCTTATTAAAGAATTTTCAATGGAAAATGATTATGACAAAGCACTTAAAGCTTCTTTGTCAAACCAAGAAAATGCAAAGTGTTTTGATGAAGAAGATTTAGAATTACTTAAAGGGTATTTTTCTGTAATGGGTAAAACGGATTTATCCGGTCAAATTTCAAATTGCAGATTATATAAAGAGTTTTTTAAGCAAAAATTGCAAAAGCTTGAAAGCGAAGAAACTATAAAATGCAAATCGACAGGTACATTTATTCTTGGTGCGGGAGTTTTAGTAATTATTGTATTAATTTAGTGGTGAAAATGGATATTACATTTCTTTTTAAAATTGCAGGTATTGGCTTAATCGTTGCTGTTCTTCAGCAAATGCTGTCAAAAGCGGGCAGAGAAGAATTTGCTACATTGACAGTTTTGACAGGAATTATTGTAATTATTGCAATGATGGTTCCGCAATTGATGTCAGTTTTTGACGAGATAAAATCAATATTTGATTTATGAGTATACTGTTTAAAATTGCGGCAGTTGCTTTTGTTTATGTGTGTCTTTCAACTGTTTTAAAACCGCAGAGACCTGAGTATGTTTTTCTTATCAGAATATGTGTTGTTGTGATAATTTTTCTGTTTATTGTTGAGGATATAGCAAATTTTATTACAAATATTCTTTCTGCATTTTCTGCATTTAATATAAGTTCTGCACACATAAGTCTGCTTTTGAAAGTTGTTGGTATTTCAATCGTAACTGATTTTGTTTGCGACAGTCTGAAAGACAGTGGCGAAAGCTCACTTTCAAACGTTGTATCAATTTCATCAAAATTTATGATTTTATATATGTCGTTGCCACTTTTAAACGGTTTAATTATATTCTGTTTACAATTAGTTAAGTAATATGAAAAGGATTTTTATAATTATATCTGTTATTCTGCTGTTGTTCAGCTTTCAAGTTTCAGCATTTGCTATTGATAGTGATTTAGAAGAAGTATGGAATTCTACAGATGAACAAACAAAGGAATACCTTGAAGACTTAGGAATAAACGAACTAACACTTGAAGAAATTTTTGATTTATCTCCAACAAGAGTTATTGAATTTCTTATTGACCTTGCGTTTAATGGTGGAGTAACTATTGTTAAAAATCTAACTGTAATAATAGTTGTTCTTGTCATAACTGCGATTGCTAACTCCTTTTTGAGAGAGTCCGACAAAACAGAGCAAATTGTATATTTTGTAAGCACATTAATAATAATTTCAATTGTTGTTGTACCAATAAGCAGAATGATAACCGATGCGGTGGCAGGAATCAAAACATCAACGGTGTTCGTGAATTCTTATCTGCCCGTAATGACGGCTATAATAATAGCATCTAAAAATCCTGCATTGGCTGTTACATATAATTCATTTTCACTATTTTTATCTTCTTTGATTTCAAATGTTGCAAATAGTTTTTTAGTACCTTGTGTAAGTGCATTATTGTCATTTAATATTTTGTCTTCGTTTTCATTTGAAAATTATCGTGAAAGAATTATAAAGGCAATTAGAAAAATGATTGTTGTTATACTATCACTGTTCTCAACAGTTTACACAGGCTTACTGACAACACAAAGTATTCTTGCAACATCTTCTGATAGCATTGCTCTTAAAGGTATTAGGTTTATTTCAGGTGCATTTGTACCGATTGTTGGTGGGGGAGTAGGTGACGCACTTTCATCTGTATTTTCAAGCTTTATAATTATGAAGAATACACTTGGAGTATTTGTGATTATAGTAATAATCTTAATCAATCTCCCCGTTATGCTTGAATTATTATTATGGTATTTTGCATTAAACTTATGCTCAATTGTTTCGTCAATGTTTAATCTTAATCAGATTACCGATATTATTGACAGCCTTGCTTCAATTCTTTCACTTCTTAATATAATAATGTTCTTCATAACCTTTGTTCTCGTTATTTCGACGGGTGTAATAATAATGATGGGAAAATAATATGGAAAGTTTTAAAATTTGGATAATGTCTTTATGTGGTGCAACCGCTGTTTCAGCAGTTTTTAAATTATTGTTAGCAGATTCTTCGTTAAAAAAAGTCATCAATGTATTTTTTTCAATATTCATTCTTTTTTATACGGTAATGCCTATTCAATCCTTTTTCAAAGAAAGTGTAAAAATCAGAACAGAAAACAGCGATATTTCATATGAAGAATATTATGAAGAAGGCTATGAAACAGTTATTACACAAGCTGTTACTAATTTGTGCAACAATATAGGTGTAAAGGTTTTAAGCCTTGAAATAGATTCATATATTGATGATGAAGGTTACTTGAATGTAAATAAAATTAAACTTCATATAAATTCTGACAATCCACAAGAGATTGAAACTATGATTAAAAATGAGCTTGGATTTGAGGTGGAGGTTGAATGATTTTAAAATTACTGCTGAAAAATGCATTAAATAAGCTTAAGGTTGATAAAAAAACTGCATTGTTTGTTGTAATTGGATTTGCAGTAATATTAATAATATTTGTTTCTGAATTAAGTAGCTTTACTAACGATGAAAAAGATAAAAGTATAAATACTGAAGAAATGTCATCGACAGCTTATTGTGAATATCTTGAAGACAAGGTTAAAGAGATAGTTGAGTCAATTGAAGGTGCAGGCGAAGCAAAGGTTATGATAACATTATCAGAGACAACTGAATATATCTATGCTACAAACGATAAAGATATCCGGAAAAATTCTGAAAGCAACGATGATTCAACCTTTCAAAATGACTATGTAATAATTGAAAACAATAGTAACGATGCAGGGTTGCTAATAAAGACCATTGAACCAAAAGTAAGGGGAGTAGCCGTTGTATGTGAGGGTGGCAATGACAGCGCTGTACAAAGACAAATTTATTCTGCAGTCAGTGCTGTTTTAAATATTAGTACATCACGAATTTCAATTTCAAAGCTTAATATTACGGAGGAAAAATAATGAAAAGTAAAATAATTTTAAGAAAGCACTTATTAACCTTAACTCTTATAGTTGCTTTGGGACTTGCTGTTTTTGTAAATTGGTATTATACAAAGCAAGATAATAATGTAACAGAGCCACAAATAACTGACGAAGTTAACCTTGGTGATGCTCAATATGTAAACTCTGATGCGGTAAAAACTGAAGATGATTATTTTACTGATGCAGAAATTAACAGAACTAAGGCACATGACAGTGCAACTGAATATCTCGAAGAAATAATTAACGATAAATCAAGCGACGAAGATACAAAAGCCCTTGCAAGAGAAAAGCTTGTAAAGATTTCCGAGCAAATCAAGCTTGAATCAGACATGGAAACATTAATTTCGGCACAAACAAATACAACCTGCATAGTGACTTATGATGGCGAAACTGTCGAGGTAATTTTACCCAAAGGTGCAGTTAAAGATGAGATACTTATTAAAATTAAAGATATTGTTATATCAAAAACTTCTTTGGGTGCTGAAAATATAACTGTAATTGAATTAAAATAGTGCATATATTCTTTGTAATATGCAATTTTCTATTGAATTTTAGCGGATATAGTGATACAATATACATAAATTCAATGTATATACATTATCGAACCGCAGAAAATTTACTACACTCCCTGTTTTCTGACGGGGAGTGTAATTTTTTTGGAGGATATTATGACTCGTAAAGAAGAAAGAGAGCTTGCTTTTACCCTTATTTTTGAAAAGATTTTCAACGATGAATTAACAGTTGAAGAAATTGTCAACAATGCGGTTGAAGCAAGACTTATTGAAGAAAACACATTTGCTTTTTCACTCGCTCAGCTCACTTATGAGCATTGCGAAGAAATTGACGCTATTATTAATGAAAATTCTGTTGGTTGGCGTGTGGGCAGACTTCCAAAAGTAAGCCTTGCAATTTTGCGCCTTGCTTTGTGTGAAATTCTTTATGTACCCTCAATTCCTAAAGGCGTTTCAATAAACGAGGCAGTTGAGCTTGCAAAGAAGTTCGCTACTCAAGAAGATGCTTCATTTATTAACGGAATTCTTGGCAAATATGTAAGAGAGAATGTGGCTGAATGAGTTATTATCTCGGTATAGATACAAGTAACTACACAACCTCAGTTGCATTATATAATACTGAAACAAATGAAATAAGAAGCGAGAAAAAGCTTTTGCCTGTAAAAAGCGGTGAAAAGGGAATTCGACAGAGTGACGCAGTTTTTCACCATACAGTTCAGTTGCCCGATTTAATTGAAGATTTATTTGAAGATTTCAAAGGCGAAATTAAAGCAATTGGTGTGTCTGTTAAGCCTTGCAATGAAGACAACTCATATATGCCTTGCTTTTTAACGGGAATATCAGTTGCACGCTCATTGTCGAAGGTAATGAATGTACCTCTTTATGAATTTTCACATCAAGACGGTCATATTGCCGCCGCATTGTATTCTGCTGATAAGCTTGATTTGATTGATAACAAATTTCTTGCCTTTCATATTTCCGGCGGTACTTCACAAGCATTACTTGTAGAGCCCAATGAAAAATACTTTTCTACTGAAAAGGTTTCAGATTCACTTGATTTAAAGGCGGGACAAGCTGTTGACCGAGTTGGTGTTATGTTAGGTCTTGATTTTCCCTGTGGCCCTGAGCTTGAAAAACTTGCATTAAAAAGTAAACAAACATTAAAGAAATTTAAAGTTTTTCGTCGTGACGGTAATTTTAGCCTATCGGGTGTTGAAAATAAGTGTAAGAAAATGCTTGTTGACGGTGCGTCGGCAGAAGATATATCTATGTATTGTTTAAGCTATATTTATTCTGCACTTGATGATACTGTCAGCGAATTAATTTCAAAATACGGTAATTTACCCATTGTATTTTCGGGCGGAGTAATGTCAAACCAAATTATTCGTACCGAATTACAGAAAAAATACAATTCATATTTCGCCGAACCGCAATTTTCTGCTGATAATGCCTGTGGTGTGGCAGTTCTTTCTTCAATTTGTGACAAAAGGAAAATATAAAATGAATTCTCCGCTTATTTTAACGGTTTCACAATTGAATTTATATGTAAAATCCTTACTTGAACAAGATATTAATTTAAATAATGTCTTTGTTGCAGGTGAGATTTCAAATTTTACCGACCATTATCGTAGTGGTCATATGTATATGAGCATAAAAGATAACACCGCATCAATCAGCGCTGTTATGTTTTCAGGTAATGCTTCAAGACTTAAATTCCGTCCCGAAAACGGAATGTCGGTAATTGTTCGTGGCAGAGTGTCAATTTATGAGCGTGACGGTCGTTATCAGTTGTATATTGACGATATGCAACCCGATGGCATCGGTGCATTGGCTCTCGCATTTGAACAGACAAAAGAAAGACTTGCAAAAGCTGGACTTTTTGATGCTGAGCACAAAAAAAGAATACCTGAAATCCCACAAAAAATCGGTGTAATTTCTTCACCTACGGGTGCGGCGGTACAAGATGTCTTAAATGTATTGGGCAGACGCTTTCCAATGGCAGAAATTATTTTCGCAGGTGTTCAAGTACAAGGCGACAGTGCGGCACCGACTATTATTGATGCCATTAAAGCATTAAATGATTATACAGATGTCGATACAATAATTATTGCTCGTGGTGGTGGCTCTGCTGAGGATTTATGGCCATTTAACGATGAGAAACTTGCGTATGCTATTTATAATTCTGAAATACCGATAATTTCAGGTGTAGGTCACGAAACTGATTTCACAATTTGTGATTTTGTTGCTGATTTGCGTGCACCAACGCCTTCTGCAGCGGCAGAATTAGCAGTACCCGATATGCGTGAGCAGAAATATTATATTTCTTCTTTGTACGCATCACTTGATAATGCTATTGAAGTAAATATTCGTGAACTCGAATATGACCTTGAAAGAATAGTCAAATCTCCAGTACTTCAAAATCCTGAAAAGATTATAGAAAATAGTGAAATCTATCTTGATACACTCAATTCAAGAATAAATGATAGCTTTAAAACAATCGTAACAGAATGTTCATCAAATTTTGCTATGCTTTGTTCAAGACTTGAAGCTTTAAGCCCGTTAAAAGTGCTTTCTCGTGGATATTCTATAGTAAAAAATGATGATAAAATCATAACTAACGTAAACGATTTATCAATAGGCGAAAAAATTTCTTTGCAATTTGAAACGGGAAAGGCTAAGGCAGAAATTATCGAGGTGTAATTTATGAAAATGTCATATGAACAGGCAACAAAAAGACTTGAAGAAATTGTAACAAAACTTGAAGAGGGCTCAATACCCCTTGAAGAATCCATGAAGCTTTATGAAGAGGGTGTAAAGCTCTCTGAGTTCTGTATGAAAAAGTTAAATGATGCAAAACAGAAGATTATCGATATTAATGAGGTAAAAAACAATGACTGATATTAATGCTTATGTTAAACAACAAGCAAACATTGTTTCAGATAGATTGAATGTTTTACTTTCTGAAAATATGCCTTCAATAGTTCATGATGCTATGAAATACAGTGTTGCCAATGGCGGCAAACGAATTCGTCCTATTCTTGCAATAGAATTTTCAAAGGCTTGTGGTGGAAATATTGATGCCGCACTTGATTTCGGTTGTGCAGTTGAAATGATACACACGTACTCACTTATTCACGACGATTTACCATGTATGGATAATGATGATATGCGTCGTGGCAAACCGTCTTGTCACATTGCTTTTGGAGAAGACAATGCTCTTTTAGCAGGTGATGCCTTATTGACAGAAGCATTTTTGACATTGACAAGTCCAAGGAACGTTTCTGAAAAAAACATTGTAAGGGCTGTTTCTTATCTTTCGGCATTTGCAGGAATAAATGGTATGGTTGGTGGACAAGTGCTTGATTTACAGTTTGAAAATACAAAACCAACTGTTGAAGAAATTCTTAAAATGTATTCATTAAAAACTTGCGGACTTATCAAAGCCGCTTGCATTTTAGGTTGTCTTGCAAGTGAAGATTATGATGAAAATAAAATTTCTGCAGCTATTGAGTATGCCGAGAATTTAGGAATAGCGTTTCAAATACAAGATGATATACTTGATATCGAAGGTGATGCCATAGCCCTTGGCAAACCAATCGGCAGTGATGCTAAGAATGATAAATCAACGGTTGTAAAGTATTTTGGTCTTGAAAAATCAAAAGAACTTGTAAGAGAATACACAGATAAGGCGATTTCTGCTTTAGATAGTTTTGAAAAAAATACTGAAACTTTAAAACAATTAGCATATATGCTTATTGACAGAAAAAGTTGATTGGAGAATATATTTTGGAAAATTTTAAATTTTTGGGTAATATCAATTCGCCCGCAGATTTAAAAAAACTCAATATAAATGAGCTTGAAGTACTTGCAACTGAAATTAGACAGTTTATGGTGAAGACCGTTTCTCAAAATGGTGGTCATTTGTCGTCAAATCTCGGTGTGGTCGAGCTTTCAATTGCGATGCACAAAATTTTCGATTCACCAAATGATAAAATTGTTTGGGATGTAGGTCATCAAATCTATACTCATAAAATCTTAACGGGCAGAATTAAAGAGTTTAATACTTTAAGAACTGAAAATGGTATTTCTGGCTTCTGTGCGCCAAATGAAAGCGAACACGACATTTTTTACAGTGGTCATTCAAGTACATCTATTTCTGCCGCATTAGGTATTGCAGAGGCTAATAAAAAGCTCGGCAAAAAAGATTATACAATTGCAGTAATCGGTGATGGTGCTCTTACCGGTGGCATGGCTTATGAGGCGTTAAATAACGCAGGTCGTTCAGGCACGCGTCTTATAGTTATTCTTAATGATAACGAGATGTCAATTTCTGAAAATGTTGGCTCAATGGCACGTTATCTTGCGGTTATCCGTTCAAAGCCTGAATACTTTAAATTAAAGGCAAAGACTGAAAGAACTCTTAATCGAATACCAATTGTTGGTAAACCTGCTAAAAAGTTTATTTACAGACTGAAATCCGATATTAAATCTTCAATGTATGAAAGCACATTTTTTGAGGAGTTAGGATTTAAATATATGGGACCAATTGATGGTCACAATCTTGACAATCTCTGTGAAGCTCTCGATAGTGCAAAGCTTGTGGGTGCTCCCGTTGTACTTCATATCAGTACAACAAAGGGTAAAGGTTATGAATTTGCTGAAAAAAATCCGAGTGTATATCACGGTATTTCAAAATTTGATGTAGAAACCGGTGAATATGCAGAGGGTATAACTAATTTTTCAAATGAATTTGGTAAGAAACTTTGCGAGCTTGCAGAGAAAGATGAAAAAATCTGTGCAATTACCGCCGCAATGTCTTTGGGCACAGGCTTAAAGGTTTTTTCACAAAAATACAGTGACAGATTTTATGATGTGGGCATTGCAGAGCAACACGCTGTTACATTTGCATCAGGTCTTGCCAAAGGTGGTATGACACCTGTATTTGCAGTTTATTCTACATTCTTGCAAAGGGCATATGACCAGCTTGTGCATGACGGTACATTACAGAAGCAAAAGGTGATTATCGGTGTTGACCGTGCGGGTTTTGTAGGTGAAGACGGTGTAACACACCAAGGTGTGCTTGATGTGGCCTTTCTTAACAGTATTCCTGATATAACAATTTATTCTCCGTTTACATATAAACGATTATGGTTTGACCTTGAAAATGCTTCAAATACCGCTGAAAACCTCACTGTTATCCGTTATCCGCGAGGTAGTGAGCCGAATATTCCTTTCGATTTTCAGTCATCTGAAAATGATTTTGATTATATTGAGAACGGAAAAGAAGTTTTGCTGATAACATATGGCAGAATTTCTGATGAAGTTTTAAAAGCAGTCAATATTTTAAAAGAAAAAAATGTTTCGGTTTCTGTATTAATTTTAAATAAAATCAAACCAATTGAAGCCTTTGCGGTAAAAATAGCAAACGGCTATAGTAATGTTTTATTCTATGAAGAAGCGGTGAAGTCGGGCGGTATCGGTCAAAGCTTTGCAGATATGCTTTTTGATATTAATTATAAAGGTAATTATAAGCATATTGCAGTAAACGATGAGTTTGTGCCTCACGCTTCGGTAACTTCACTTATTAAAAAATATCATTTAGACAGTGAAAGTATTGTTAATCAGATTTTGGAGATTACAAATGGCTGAAAAGAAAAGACTTGATACGGTTGTAGTTGAGTTAGGTTTTGCTGAAACCCGTTCAAAAGCCTCGGCGATAATTATGTCGGGCGAAATTTATGTAAACGGACAAAAAGAAACCAAAGCGGGCTACGCTGTAAAAGAAACAGATAAAATTGAATTCAAAGGTAAAAAAATGCCTTTTGTAAGTCGTGGCGGATATAAGCTTGAAAAGGCTATGAAGTCATTTCCCATTAAGCTTGATAACTGTATCTGTATGGATATTGGCGCGTCAACGGGCGGGTTTACTGATTGTATGCTTCAATGTGGTGCATCAAAAGTTTATGCTATTGATGTTGGCTATGGTCAACTTGCGTGGAAATTGCGAACTGACGAAAGAGTTGTAAATCTTGAGCGAACAAATTTTAGATATCTTACAAAAGAAACCGTTGCAGAAGAAATTGACTTCGCAAGTATTGATGTTTCGTTCATTTCTCTTAAAAAGATTTTACCTGTACTTTTTGATTTTCTTAGAGTTGGTGGACAAACTGTTGCGCTAATAAAGCCGCAGTTTGAAGCCGGCAAAGAAAAAGTCGGTAAAAAAGGCGTTGTAAGAGATATTGAAACTCATAAAGAGGTAATATCTTCAATAGTCAGTTTTGCCAACGACACAGGATTTTCAGTATTGGGGCTTGATTTTTCACCAATAAGAGGACCTGAAGGCAACATTGAATATTTAATTTATCTTTCAAAAGACGATGAAAAAATCTTGTCAATAAATGAAAATGATATTAATGAAATTGCAGATAAATCACATGTTGTATTGAGTGGTGAATAATTTGAAAATCGGTATTGTTCCAAATCTCACAAGAGAAAAAACTCTTGATGTAACAAAAGAAACCGTTACTTATCTTAAAAAACTAAATATTGAATTTTATTTTAGTGCTAATTACAAAAATGAATTATCACTTTATTTTGGTAAAGAAAAATTTATTGACGATATATATTCAAATGTTGATTTGCTTATAGCTATTGGTGGTGACGGCTCATATATCAGCACCGCAAAACAGGCGGCAATTCACAAAAAGCCCGTACTTTGCATTAATGCGGGTAATTTAGCCTTTTTAGCAGGTCTTGAGGGTAATGAGCTTCATTTGCTCGAAAAGCTTTTAACAGGTGATTTTTCAACCGATAAACGCATGATGCTTGAAGTATCAGTTAAAAATTTTGACGGCAGCGAATTTATTTCATATTGTCTTAATGATGTAGCAATTGCACGCGGAAATGAAATTAAATTAATTGACCTTGATGCTTTTTGTGACAATAGAAAGATTAACAGTTATCGTGCTGATGGTGTTATTTTGGCAACGCCTACAGGCTCAACTGCTTATTCTTGGTCGGCAGGCGGTCCTGTTATTGACCCGAATTTGCAATGCATTACTCTTACTCCAATTTGTACACATTCACCACTTAACCGTTCCCTTGTGTTTAATGAAAAATCTGTTATTACAGTAAAATCGGCGAAGAGCAATCAAAAAATCTGTGTTTCTGCAGATGGTGAGAAATCAATAGAACTTTCAGATGACTTTGAAGTTAAAATCAAAAACTCTGAATATTATGCAGAGTTTATTAGAATAAAATCTGACGAATTTTACGATATTCTAAACAGTAAATTATCTCAAAGGAGAATATAATCTTATGAAAAAAAGAAGACATGAG
>CALFTO010000038.1 GCA_937916195.1 uncultured Clostridia bacterium | reverse complement strand
GAACTGCTGTGAGCATTTTGCTTGCGGCAGTTTTTTCTTTGTTAATCTTTTCTTGAAATGAGATAATAACATTTTTTAGATTTTTATATGTCAAGATACATAACCGAGCCGGGAGGTTAATGTTTTCTTGAACTGAACCTAAAACTTGTTTTAAGTTTTTCACACAAAAGGAGGTGAACGAGATGAATATTCATTTAATTCTAAAAGAAGGTGACGAGGATTTGATTTATCTGCGAAGTTTTCTGCCACCTAAATCTTTTGGCAAATTTATCAACTATGTAATCGAATCAGAACGCACAGGCAGACAGGTGTTTTTCGCTATAGATTATGAACCGTTCAAAACAGAAAGCGGTTATCTTGATCTTCGACTTGCTATCAAAGGCAGAGAAAACATTGCGTTTGTTCGTGCTTTGCCAAGCAGAAAAAGAACTATCGTTATTAAAGAACTGATTCGAAAGCAGATTAAGATTCGTCAGGACGAAGAAACTGAAATGATGGAATTAGACCGGGAAGAACAAAGAGTTGCTGAAGAATATGAAAAATTAAGACTTCAAATAAAGCAAAATCATCAGCAAAAAGATTCTTATTAATCTTTTCTTGAAAGTCGAAATTAATGTTTTTCATATTTTCAGCAGAGATTTTCGTACAGAGATTAGAACCACCCATTCAATTCTCTGAACGAAATTTCTAAAAGTCCATATCTGATGACGGCAGATTGTGGCTCTTAAAAATGATGAAGGAGAAGTTTAAATGTTTGAATTTAGTTTGCCTGCCTCCGGCAAGAAAGGAGGTAAATATCACACGAGGAGGTGCGCCAATGAAAGAGATTCCGATTTGGGAGAAAAGCTGTTTAACGCTTGAAGAGGCGGCTGCTTATTCAGGCGTAGGTATAAATCGCATCCGAAAGCTTACGAATGATGACCGCTGTGAATTTGTTCTGTGGGTTGGCGGTAAGCGACTGATTAAAAGAAAGAAATTCGACGAGTATCTCGAAAAAGCGTACTCAATTTAAGCCAACAGGGGTTGTGTTAAGAGCAAAGTTGTGGTATAATATATATGTTGGAACTTTGCTCTTGCCAGCCCGAGAAAGGAGCACTTATGGCAAGACAATCAACAAAAAGAAAAGACAAAGACAGGATCGTTCTCCGAAAAGGGGAATGCCAACGACCGAACGGTAGCTATGACTATCGGTGGACCGATCAATTCGGCAAGCGGCATGTTATCTACGGCAAAACGCTTGAAGAACTCCGTGAGAAAGAAAAGGAAGTTGACCGCGATATTTCGGACGGCATAAAGGCTGAGAAACGAAACACGACCATCAACGAGCTTTTTGATCTTTGGTGTCATATCAAGCGAGGGCTTAAGGATAACACCTTCCAAAACTACAAGTATATGTATAACACCTTTGTTCGACCTAAGTTTGGGAAGCTTAAAATATCCCAAGTAAAGAAATCGGACGTTAAGCGGTTTTACAATTACTTGGCAGATGAAAGAGGTTTACAGGCTTCCACCATTGATAGCATCCATACCGTGCTGCATCAGGTATTTGATTTGGCGGTTGACGACGGGTACATCAGAAGTAACCCTTCGGAAAGAGTTTTGAAGGAACTAAAGCAAGCCCACTGCTTCCAAACGGAAAAGCGGAAGGCGCTGACGGTTGCCGAGCAGGAGTTGTTTTTGGACTACCTGAGTAACACACCGCGCTATCGCCACTGGTATCCGATTTTCGCAGTAATGTTAGGCACCGGTCTTCGCGTTGGGGAAGCAACAGGTCTTCGTTGGTGTGACATCGATTTGGACGAAGGGCTCATTGATGTGAACCATACCCTCGTTTACTATAGCCACGGACCACAAAAGGGTTGTAGCTTTAATGTGAACACGCCAAAGACCAAAGCCGGTGAGCGTGTCGTTCCGATGCTTGGCTTTGTCAAGGAAGCGTTCTTAGAGGAACGGGAAAATCAAAAAGAAACAGGCATAAGCTGTAAGGCGTCGGTTGACGGATATACCGATTTTATTTTCGTCAACAGATACGGCGATACGCAGCACTTAGGAACGCTCAACAAAGCGATCCGCCGCATCATTCGCGATTGCAATGATGCACAGTTTGAAAAAAGCGAAAATCCCGAGGTGCTATTACCGCATTTCAGTTGCCACACCCTTCGTCATACCTTTACTACGCGAATGTGTGAAGCGGGTGTGAACATCAAGGTGATTCAAGATGCTTTAGGCCATGCCGATGTTTCGACTACACTCGGAATTTATGCCGATGTGACCAAAGACCTCAGAAAAGATGAGTTTGCAGGACTGGAAGCCTATTTTCAAAAGGGCAAGCTTGCAGCATCCAATTCCGAGGCATCCGTAAGCCAATACGCCAAAAGTTAAGCCAAATGGAACATAATGTATGTAGACTTACGGAGATTTATATTTTTAAAAAGTTTGGAAAGTGGCTTATTTACTGGGGTTTTGAAGACTTTTGTAGGGTTACGTGAGTTTTACAAATGAAATCCCGACAATGAAGCCTTTGGATTAATTAAATTTTTACCCATCGCTTAGCGGTGGGTATTTTTTACAACCCAAAAATAAACACAAAAATTGTATGCTTTACCACTAAAAAATACTATCTTTTTTCGACATAATGTGGTATAATTAATTTTAAATATAGATAACTCTTTTAAGAGGTGCTTTTTATGAATAAAAAAACTTTAAAAAGGTTTCTTAATCAGAAGTGGGACGATATTTATACATATTATGTTCCTAAAATGAATTATTCGCATTATTATAAAACTTTAGAAATAGACGAAAAAGCTGTATTGTTTGAATCACAACACGGTATAGGTGTTCAGGGAAATGTTTTCTATATGCTTCGTGCAATGGTAAACTCTCCTGAATATGATGATTATGACTTGTATCTTTCTTGTCGTAATGCTAATAAAGAGGTTTTTCGCGTATTGCTTGATAGCAACGGAATGGAAAGAGTAAAACTTGTAGTTGTTTCAACAAGACGTTATATGAAACTAATGGCTTCTGCAAAATACCTTATAAATGACAATACATTCTTGCCTTTCTATATCAAGAAAGAAGGTCAGGTTTACCTCAATACTTGGCATGGTACACCCTTAAAAACTCTGGGTAAGCAAATCCATAACGCGATGTACGGAATTGGTAATGCTCAGAAAAATTTTATGGTTGCTGATTATCTTTTATATCCAAATGAATACACAATGGAGCATATGATAGAAGACTATATGCTTGAAAATGTGTCGGAGGGAAAAGTTCTTCTTGCAGGTTATCCGCGAAATGAAGCCTTTTTCGACAGAAAAAGAGAAACAGAAATCCGTGAAGAATTAGAACTGTCAGATAAGAAAGTTTATGCTTATATGCCAACTTGGCGTGGTGCGGTAGGTTCTATCGACCCCAAAGCCACTACTTATGTTCAGTATTATCTTTATGAAATGGATAAACGACTTTCAGATGATGAAGTGATGTATGTAAATCTTCATCCCATTGCCCGTAAAGATGTTAATTTCAGAGGCTTTGAGCATATCAGACAATTCCCTAAGCAATACGAAACCTATGAATTTTTGAATATTGCAGATTGTTTGGTAACTGACTATTCAAGTGTGTTTTATGATTTTGCAGTAAGTCGTAAAAAGTGTATTTTATTCACTTATGATGAAGAAGAGTATTTCGCTGACCGCGGACTTTACAGGCCATTAAGCTCATTACCTTTCCCAAGTGTAAAAACTGTTGACGAACTTTTCAACGAACTTCGCTCAGATAAGAATTATGATGATACAGAATTCTTAAAAGAATATTGTGCGTATGATTCGCCGAATATATCAAAGATTTTGTGTGACAGAGTTATTCTTAACAAAGATTCTAAATTGATTGTCGAACGCGAAATTCCGAATAATGGAAAACAAAATATTCTTCTTTATTCAGGTAGTCTTGCAAAAAATGGTATTACAACTTCACTTTTGAATTTGCTAAACAATCTTGATTTATCTGAAAGAAATTATTATATTACATTCCGTGCATCATCTGTAAAACTGCATAAAGAAACTTTATGGGAACTTCCCGAAGGTGTAAATTATATTGCGACTACAGGTAAAATGAATTTGAGCCTATTCAAAAAAATTATTTGGGTTTTGTGTAAAGATAAAAAATTTCCATTTAATTTGATGATGAATATAGTCAAAGACGATTTGAAACTTGAACTCCGTCGCCATTATGGAGATGCAACAAAATTTGATAGTATGATTCAGTTTAACGGTTATGAATATGCCAAAATTCTTCTTTATTCTCAGTTCGATGGTAATAATGCAATTTTTGTTCATAGTGATATGTATCAGGAAGCAACTGTTAAAAAGAATCAGAGAAAAGAAGTTCTTGATTATGCTTATTCAACTTACGACCATGTCGCTTTGGTTACTGAAGATATTGAGGCTTCAACTGCATCGCTTACAAGCAGAAAACGCGAATTTGATGTATCGCACAATTTGATTGCGTATCAGTCAATCAAAGAGCGTGGTGAAAAAGAGATTGCGTTTGATGACTATACACAAAGCAACAAACCTTTTGAAGAAATTATTGAAATTCTTAATTCAAATGCCAAAAAGATTATTAATGTAGGTCGTTTCTCAGTCGAAAAAGGTCAAAGACGGCTTATCGATTCTTTTGTGCGCGTGTGGAAAGATAATCCCGATGCATACTTGTTCATTGTTGGTGGTTATCAGGTTAAAGGTTTGTATAATGAATTATTACAATATGTTGAAACTTTGCCTTGTGCCGACCATATTGTTATGATTATGGCTATGTCAAATCCTATGCCACTTGTTAAAAAATGCCATGGCTCAATTCTTACATCATTCTATGAAGGCTTTGGTCTTGTACTTGTTGAGGCGGATATTCTCGGTGTTCCCGTAGCATCAACTGATATTGTTGGTCCTCGTACCTTTATGCAAAAGCATGGCGGTTTGCTTGTTGAAGATTCAGAAGCAGGTATTGAAGAGGGTATTCGTCGTCTTATTGCAGGCGATGTTCCAACTCTTACTGTGGATTATGCTGAGTATAATCGCAATGCAGTTGCAGAATTTGAGTTACTTCTTGAAAATAAAATAGAAAAATAAAAGATAGCAATTTGGCGGGGTATAATCTCCGCCGTGTTTTTGTCAATAAAAGATGAAAAAATAACGCAGGGCGATAGTTTTGAGGTTATCGTCCTGCGTTTAGTATTAAGTAGTTTTTACTTTATGTGATATTCTAAAATTTATCTTTTTATGAATACCTTTTCATAATCATTGTAACTGTTTTCGTATTTAGCTCTGTTTTTAGGTGTGTCTTCTAAGGCAATCGCATCAATAAGGTTGTTTTGTAATATTTCATCTGTAGATACACTGTCTTTAATAAGAACACAATCGATATACTTTAATTCTTCTAATTCAAGCTTATACGGATATAGTTCGCTGCTTTCTTTGTTGCTACTGTCAATAAGCACAAATAACTCATCACCAAATTCCGAAGCCTGTCGAAGTGTGCATAGGGTGTTTGCAGTAATTTCGAACTTATCGTCAAACAAGAACATTACTCTTTTTCTTGCATTTTGTGAAATCAAAGCATTATCAATTTTCTTGATTAACCAATTTACATTGTCCTTAAAACAATAATTATCTTTGATATATTGGCAAGCAGAGCCGTAATTATAATTCCTAATCATATCGCATAATGAGTCAATATCTTCAGACACATACAGCTTTAAATCTTCCCACATTTCAGGGTAAACGCCTCTGGAATTCTGATATTTTTCAAAGTCATTACTGTAAATAGCAACAGGAATGTCAATCGCAAAGGCATCAAACATAACTGAAGAGTAGTCAGTAACAAGATAATCTGCAATCAATAAAAGTTCCTGAGTTTCCATTTCTTGATTTGCATTTGAAGAATGATTAAGATAAGTGTGATTTTTGTCAATAACTAAATATTTGTCACCAAGTTTTTCTTGGAAAAGCTTAGTATCAAGGAGATAATCATTGTCAAAATTTTCGGTTTTACCGTAATTGTAATCTCTCCATGTAGGCAGATAAATAACAATCTCTTTTCCGTTACTGATATTATACTTCTCTTTTATCTCATTTTTAAGCGTTTCATTGTCTTTATTGTCCGCGAGGTATTTTACTCTTGGATAACCGCATGAAATAATTTTCTTCTTGGGGAACAAGAAAGATGTTTCAAAATATTTATTTATATTTGAATTATCAGTTATAAGATAGTCCCACTTTTGAATATCTGTGTACTTGCTTATCTTATGATTATCTCTTTGGGTGATAATCTCGGTTTCCTCAGAGTCGAAAAGCATCTTTTTGAGAGGTGTTCCGTGCCACAACTGAATCCATGTTGAATTAAGACGTTTGCGGAATGCGAGCGGTGTCCAAGATTCATAAATAAGTACACCGGCAGTTGCCAATATCTCATAGAATTTAACACTTTTCGGTTCCAATCTGTACTTTTCATCTACTACTTTATCATTTGTTGCAAAATATATGGTTTTGTCAGAAGGCTCTTTAATCATTAACTCAAATAAATATCTTGAGTTTCCTGTGTATCTAAAGTCAAATCCTAAGAATAATACGGTATTCTCTTTAAGATTGAGATTTAAATATTTTTCGTATTCCTTTGACTGATTGGGGGGAGTGGGTTTGTTTTTGAGTTTTCTGTAAATGTTTTTAAATGAAGCCGTGAAGTTGTTTTTCTTTTCTTTAAGAGCCTTTTTTATTTTCTTTCGTTCAGGCTTTATTTCTGTAAAGTAATAGTTAACAAGAGTGAGATAACCATACTTTTTCTTTTTAAACACATCGTGTTTTAAAAACAGCTTCATTATCTTGTCTTTTTTAGACAATACCTTAATATCAACATCGCTGAGTAAGTCTAGAAATTCTCTGGTAAATTGCTTTTTCATTTTGTGTGGAATACGGGTGCGAATATAAAGGAAATATCTTGTAAGAGCATATTTGTAATAATAGTAATGCTTTTCGTCAGGCTTTTGCTGAAGAATATCTTTGCATTTTTGTACTGATTTAATAAAACCTAAATAATGCACATCTGTATTAGTATTGCTTTTTGTTGAGGAACTTGCTGAAACACGAACAACATATAAAGGTGAATGAATAATTGAAATCTTTTTTGCATAAAAAGCAGTTGCTACTATAAAGGGATTATCTTCATATAAATGTCCCTCACCGTATTTTATGTTGTTGTTTATCAAAAATTCTCTTGAATACAGTCTGTTAACTGAAAAATAAGGGCTGATTGATAAAAGTAAAAGGCAGTCTTTTCCTTCAAGTGTTTTTCTGCCAAAGAATATTTCCTTGTTCTTATAATTGAATCTGCCTGCATTGTCAGAATAATATTTCCAATCAAAATAAACCAGGTCACTTTGGTCTTCAGTTATTCTTTTTACAGATAATTCAAGTGTATGTGGTTCCAAATAGTCATCAGAATCTAAAAACAGAACATAGTCACCTTGGGCATACTCAAGCATATGATTTCGCTGGTAACCTTGTCCCATATTCTCAGAATTGAAAATTTTAATTCTGCTATCCATAGCACTGAGGGCTTTCATGCACTCGTAAGTGTTGTCGGCAGAACCGTCGTTAACTATAATAATTTCAAAATTTTGATATGTCTGTGTAAGTACGGAATCAACACATTTAAAGATGTATTTTTCCACATTATATGCGGGTATAATGACGGATACTTTATCTTTTTCCATTATAAAATACACTCCTACACAAGATTAAGTACAATACTTCACAAAGCTATATTGTATTTTTGTAATTATAGCATAATCCATAATAAAAATCAACTGTGTCACAATGTATGAAAATAGATTAGCAAGAAAAGAAACCCATTTTTTGTTTTGGTAGGCAATTCTGCTTTTACTGTTTTTGTTGACATTCCCACTTCACAATTATATAATTAAACTATAAAAATAAAAGGGGATGTCTTTATGCAAACGCAAAAGCTCACTAAAAAAGAAACTATAATTCAGGTTTTAAAATTCGTCGCATTTTCAATGGGTGCTGGCATTATTCAGATTGTGTCTTATACAATCATTCACGAATTGACCGATTGTTCACATCTTGTTGCGTATCTTCCATCGTTGGTTTTATCGGTCCTTTATAATTTTACGGTAAATAGAAAATACACTTTTAAATCTGCAACAAATGTACCTGTTGCAATGCTTAAAGTAGCACTGTTTTATTGTGTATTCACTCCTGTTTCGGCATATCTTGGACATTTGGCAGAAAATGCAGGCATTAATAACTACATAATCGAAGCAGTAACAATGTCGTGTAATCTTGCAACTGAATATCTTTATTGCAGATTTGTGGTTTATCGTGGCTCAATGAATACAAACAAACTTGCTAAAAAGGAAAATGACAATGACGCAGAATAAAGAAAAACTCACACCAAAACAAACCGTAATACAAATAGTTAAATTCGTGTTCTTTTCTATGGGCTCGGGCGTAATTCAGACCGTGGTTTTCACATTGCTTAATGAGGTTGCAAAGCTTGATTATTGGGCAAGCTATCTGCCTGCAATAATTCTTTCTGTGCTTTACGGATTTACGGTTAACCGCCGTTATACCTTTAAATCGGCAAATAATATTCCTGTTGCAATGGCAAAGCTTGCATTTTATTATGTAATCTTTATCCCCACCGCAACATATCTTGGCGACTTGGCAGAGGGTGCAGGAGTAAATGAGTATATCGTTCTTGTTGTAACAATGCTTTCAAATCTCACAACTGCATTCCTTGTAAACCGTTTCTGGATTTATCGCAATTCAATGAATACTAATAAACTCGCCGAAAAAGAGAAAGAAAAAGCAGAAACGAAATAAACATATAGTAGGGCGGGGGTTTATGCTCCCGCCGATTTTTATATCTTTTTCAATTCCTACTAACTTTATGTGAATTAACTCTTGAATTCCTACTAAATTTGTATTATATTATATGAAGAACAAATAACAATACTTTAAAAGGTTATGATAATATGAAAATCTCAACAAAAGGAAGATATGCACTTCGTCTTATGACAGACCTTGCAATTCATAAAGAAGACGGTTATATCTCAATAAAATCTATTGCTACAAGACAGGGCATAAGCGAAAAATACCTTGAACAGATTATCAAAATGCTTTCAAAAGAAAATCTTGTAGAAAGCACCCGCGGTGCGCAGGGCGGATATAAGCTTACTCGCGAGCCAATAGAATACACAGTGGGCGAAATTCTTCGCGTAACCGAGGGCAGTCTCGCCCCCGTTGCATGCCTTGAAACTGACGAAAACACCTGCGAAAACTGTATGGATTGCGTAACGCTCGAAATCTGGCAGTGTGTACTCGACGCAGTAAATAAGGTTGTTGACTCAATCACACTTCAATACTTAGTAGACAAGCAGAAAGAAAAAGGTAATTGCGGATGCTGTTAAAATACGATTTGCGTGAAACCGCACGATATATGGGCTACAAGCACGGTGCAATGCCGACACCTGAAATCTGCGAGCTGATTGACGAGGCATACGAAGAGCTTTGTAAAGTCGTTCAGCCAAAATACATTTATAAAGAGTATGAATTCACAAGAACTACCGACGGAATAATTATTGACGGAATTGAATTTAAAAGTCAGAAGCTTTTAAATCATTTGAAGAATTCGTCAACGGTTATTCTTTTCGGAGCAACCTTGGGGCAGGGTGTGGATACACTTATCCGTAAGTATTCTGTAACAGACATCGCAATGACTGCAATTGCACAAGCAGTTGCAGGCTCAATGGTTGAAAATCTTTGTGATATTGCTTGTGAAGAACTGACAAAAAATATAAAAGGTGAGCACAGACCTCGTTTTAGCCCCGGTTACAGTGATTTTCACATATCCGCGCAGGCAGATTTCTTCAAAATCTTACCAATGAATAAGCAGTTGGGAGTTTCGCTTTCTGACGGATTTATGATGACCCCCACCAAAACCGTAACTGCATTTATAGGAATTATCAAGGAATGATTTTATGACTTTCAAAGAAAAATTCGGTAATGAAATACTGTTTTTTGACGGCGCAATGGGCACAATGCTTCAAAAAAATGGCTTAAAAACAGGTGAATTGCCCGAAAATATGAATATAACTCACCCCGAAGTCCTTTTGAAAATTCATAAGGAATATTTAGACGCAGGGTGCAATATTGTCACAACCAATACATTTGGTGCAAACGGCTTGAAATTTAAAAATGTAGAAGAAATTATCACTTCAGCCGTGTCACTTGCAAAAAAATCAATAGAAAATATAGAACGCGATTGCTATGTGGCTCTCGATGTTGGCCCACTCGGTAAGCTTTTAAAACCCTGCGGAGATTTGGAATTCGAGACTGCTTATGAATTGTTTAAAGAGCAGGTAATTGCAGGTGAAAATGCGGGTGCAGATTTCATTCTCATTGAAACAATGGGGGATTTGTATGAAATCAAAGCGGCAGTTTTAGCAGCTAAAGAGAATACAGAATTACCCATTCTTGTGTCAATGATTTTTGACGAAAAGGGCATACTTTTAACGGGCGCAGACATTAAAACTGCGGTTATAACCCTTGAAGCTCTTGGCGTTGATGGAATTGGTATGAATTGCGGGCTCGGTCCCGACCAGATGCTTGAACTTCTTAAAGAAATGAAAAAGTATTCAAGTACGCCTATTTTCATTCAGCCAAATGCAGGCTTGCCTGTAAGTGTCAACGGAGTTACAACCTATAACGTAACTCCCGAAGAATTCGCACAGAAACAGCTTGAAATTGTAAAAAACGGTGCGTGTGCCTTGGGCGGATGCTGTGGTACAACTCCCGAGCACATAAAAGCAATGATTGAACTTTGCAAAAATGAAAAGGTGGAAAGAATCACTAAAAAAGATTTCACCGCGGTTACTTCGTATTCTAAAACCGTAATTTTCGGTGAAAAGCCTGTAATTATCGGCGAGCGAATTAACCCCACAGGCAAAAAAATGCTCAAAGAGGCACTTCGCAATAAAGATATGGATTATATCTATCGTGAGGGTGTGGCACAGGCGGATGCGGGCGCAGATATTCTCGACGTAAATGTGGGACTTCCCGAAATTGACGAGCCTGAAATGATGCAAAATGCGGTTTTTGGACTTCAAAGCATTCTCAATACTCCCTTGCAGATTGACACTTCTGATACTGTCGCAATGGAAAAAGCGCTTCGCCTTTATAACGGAAAGGCTATGGTAAATTCTGTCAACGGTAAAGCGGAGTCTATGAATTCAGTTTTCCCCCTTGTAAAAAAATACGGCGGAGTTGTGGTGTGCCTCACTCTTGATGAAAAAGGAATTCCCGAAACCGCCGACGGCAGAATTGCAATCGCAGAAAAGATTATCGAAAAAGCAAAAGAATATAAAATTTCTAAAAACGATTTGGTTTTCGACCCACTTTGTATGACGGTCAGCACCAATAAAGACAACGCAAAAATCACACTTGAGTGTATAGAAAGACTTAACGATGATTTAGGCGTTAAAACGGTGCTCGGCGTTTCGAATGTGTCGTT
Source organism: uncultured Clostridia bacterium (assembly GCA_937916195.1). GTDB lineage: Bacteria > Bacillota > Clostridia > Oscillospirales > Acutalibacteraceae > Fimenecus. Next base: position 2,249 of record CALFTO010000038.1, on the reverse strand, counting down.
TGGCTTGCCCAACCGCGAACTTCTCAATTCTACATTCTTCACTCTTGCACTTCAAAAAGGATTGAGTGCGGGCATTATCAACCCTAAAAGTGATGCAATGATGAATTCATATTATTCCTATTGCGCACTTGCTGGCTTGGATGATAATTTTGAAAGCTACATTTCAAATAATACCGAAAATAAAAAACAAGTTAGCCCCGAAAATACAGTGGATTTAAAAACTGCCGTGATAAAAGGGCTCAAAAGTCAGGCGAGGGCAGAAACCGAAAAAGAACTCACAACAAAATCCCCACTTGAAATCATTGACGGAATTTTAATTCCTGCACTTGACGAAGTCGGTAAAGATTTTGAAAATAATGTTGTGTTCTTGCCGGGACTTTTAATGAGTGCCGAAACTGCAGGTATGAGCTTTGAAATAATCAAAAAACATATGGCAAATAACGGCTCAATCGATACCAAAAAGGGTAAAATAATAATTGCAACAGTAAAAGGTGATATCCACGATATCGGCAAAAACATTGTGAAAGTTCTTCTTGAGAATTACGGCTATGATGTGGTCGATTTGGGTAAAGATGTTGCACCACAACAGATTGTCGAAGCCGTAAAAAATGAAAACGCAAAGCTTGTCGGTCTTTCAGCATTAATGACCACCACAGTTCCCGCAATGGAAGAAACAATCCGTCTTTTACACGAGCATGCTGACGACGTTTCAGTTATGGTTGGCGGTGCGGTGCTTACCGAAGAATATGCAAAAATGATTGGTGCAGACTATTACGGTAAAGACGCAATGTCGTCTGTGCGATATGCTGAAAAATTCTTTGCAAAATAATGGTAATTCTACCTATATTATAATTGACAAATTCATACCACAGTAGTATGATATATACGAATTCACAGTAATTCACTATGAATTGTAATTTTTTCTACGAAAAGAGATGTATATATGAAGGTTTACGCAGATAATGCAGCAACCACAAAAATATCAAAAACAGCGCTTAATGCTATGATGCCTTGCTTTGAGGAAATCTACGGAAATCCCTCAAGTCTTCATAGTGTCGGACAAGATGCATTCCACGCGGTTCGCGATGCACGAAATACAGTTGCCGAGTGCTTGAACGCAGACGCCAATGATATTTATTTTTCATCTGGCGGTAGTGAAAGCGATAACTGGGCAATTAAGGGCGCGGCTCATTTAATGGCAAAAAAGGGCAAAAAACATATTATCAGCTCAAAGTTTGAGCATCACGCAGTGCTTCACACACTCAATGCACTCGAAAAAGAGGGCTTTGAGATTACGCTTCTTGATGTTTACGAAAATGGTATCGTAAAAGTAGAAGATGTTAAAAACGCAATTCGTCCCGATACAGCACTTGTAACAATTATGTATGCAAATAACGAAATCGGTACAGTTCAGCCAATTCGTGAAATCGGCGCAGTTTGTCGTGAAGCAGGCGTGTTATTCCACACAGACGCAGTTCAGGCGGTTGGTCATATTCCCGTTGATGTAAAGGCTGATAATATTGATATGCTCTCACTATCGGGTCATAAATTCCACGGACCTAAAGGTGTCGGCGCACTTTATTGCAAAAAGGGTATAAGACTTCCTAATCTTATCGAAGGTGGCGCACAAGAGAGAAACCGCCGTGCAGGTACAGAAAATGTGCCCGCAATTGTCGGTATGGCGGCGGCACTTAAAGAAGCTTGCGACAATATGGAAGAGAATACTAAAAAGCTTATCGCAATGCGTGAGCAGTTAATCGAGGGTATTCTTAAAATTGACCTCAGCCGTATTAACGGTGACCGCGAGCACAGACTTCCCGGTAATGTAAGCGCTTGCTTTGAGGGTGTTGAGGGTGAATCACTTCTTCTTTACCTTGATTTAATGGGCATTAGCGCATCTTCGGGCTCTGCTTGTACTTCAGGCTCACTTGACCCAAGCCACGTGTTGTTGTCAATTGGGCTTGTTCACGAGGTAGCCCACGGCTCACTCCGACTTAGCCTTTGTGAAGAGAATACTCCCGAGCAAATGGATTATATTTTAGAAAAATTACCCCCAATTATTGACAGACTTCGTGATATGTCACCACTTTGGGAGAAAATACAGAAAGAAAGAGGACTTAACTAATGGAATATTCAGAGAAGGTAATGGAACACTTCGTCAACCCTCATAATGTCGGTAAGCTTGAAGATGCAGACGGCGTGGGTGAAGTTGGCAACGCAAAATGCGGCGATATTATGAAAATGTATCT
>CALFTO010000037.1 GCA_937916195.1 uncultured Clostridia bacterium | reverse complement strand
TTTCCATTGAGCAGATTGTAATGCAGTTACCCTTTGAGTCACGCATTGTTTCAAACTCGATTTCTTTCCAGCCTGAAATACATTTCTCAATAAGAACCTGATTAACACGTGAAAGACGAATACCGTTTGATGCGATTTCGCGAAGCTCTTCTTCGTCCTCTGCAATACCGCCACCTGTACCGCCAAGTGTGTAAGCAGGACGAACAATTACGGGGTAGCCGATTTTGTCAGAGAATTCAACTGCGTCTTCAACAGTTTCAACAACAAGTGATTCAATACAGGGCTCGCCGATAGCTTCCATTGTGTCCTTGAAAGCCTGTCTGTCCTCAGCCTTTTTGATTGACTCTGCGTTGATACCGATAAGACGAACGTTATTCTTCTCGAGTATTCCCAATTCGTTAAGCTCCATAGCGAGATTAAGACCTGTCTGTCCGCCAAGAGAGGGGAGAAGTGAATCGGGCTTTTCTTTTTCAATAATCTTTGTGATTGTAGGGATTGTGAGGGGCTCAATATAAACCTTGTCAGCAATGTCACCGTCAGTCATGATTGTAGCGGGGTTTGAGTTTACAAGAACAACCTCAATGCCCTCTTCCTTAAGTGAACGGCAAGCCTGAGTGCCTGCATAGTCAAATTCAGCGGCTTGACCGATGATGATGGGGCCAGAGCCGATAACCATTACCTTTTTAATGCTTTTATCTAACATCTTATTTGCCCTCCTTAACCATCTTCATAAAATCGCCGAACATAAATGATGTGTTTGGACCTTTGCAGGTGTCGGGTGCAAACTGAACTGAAATAATTGGCTTGTCCGTATATTTAAGACCCTCAATAGTCTTGTCATTTACGTTAACACACATAACCTCTGCATTTGCGGGTGCTTCACTTACTGTGTAGCCGTGGTTGTGTGATGTAATAAATGTCTTGTCAAAATCAACGAATTTTACGGGATAGTTTGCACCGCGGTGACCGTAAGCCATCTTTTCAATCTTACCGCCGTTAGCAAGGGCTACAAGCTGATGACCAAGTCCCATTGCAAATACGGTAAGACCGCTGTCGCAAAGCTTTTTAATCTCATCAAGATTTGCATAAGCTTCTTCATTTTCTGCACCGTTTGAGATTACAAGAGCCTCAAATTCGCCTGCGAGAATTTCATCTGCAGTTGTTGTGGCAGGGAAGCGTGTTACCGCAAATCCATTCTTTGCAAAAGCATTAACCATACTGTTGCGAGCTCCAAGGTCAAGAAATGCAAGCTTTGTGCCTTCGTGGCTTACTGTCTTTGCTTCATCCTGCTGGAATGAATAGTCGCATTTGTAATCCTTAATTTTATTAAGAAGAGCGTCTTTGTCAGAAATATCATCTGTAACAATACCCTTCATTGCACCGTTTTCGCGGATGTGCATAACGATTTCGCGTGTATCAAGACCCTTAATGCAGGGAATTGAGTATTTTGTGAGGAAACCGTTGATTGTCATTTCACTTCTGAAGTTTGAGGGCTTACCGCAAAGCTCGTGAACGAACAAAGCAGCGGGGAAAAGCTTCTCATTCTCCATATCCTCGTGGCATACACCGTAGTTACCAATAAGCGGATAAGTCATTACAACGCCCAAACCCTTGTTACTGGGGTCAGAGAGCATTTCAACATATCCGGTCATTGATGTGTTGAATACAACTTCACATACAGTTTCTTTGAATTTTCCGGCGGCAACACCTGTAAAAACAGTACCGTCTTCAAGCATTAAATAAGCTTTCAAAATTCACACCAGCCTTTCGTTTATCTTAATCAAATATTATACTATATTATTTTATACAGTTCAATAAGAACAATGTAAAAAAATGCAAAAAAATAGCGGCGGAAAATCCGTCGCTTAAAAAACAAATAATAAATGAGAAGAAGAAACAGTAATACCAACAGAACCCGAACACATATTCGCTTTTGTCTGTCGAATTTTGAACATTACTGCCACTCCTTAAATTTACTTTCAAAATTCTATCATAAAACCCAATCCTCGTCAATAAAAAAACTGCAAAAAATCCACTTTTGTCAAAATAAATAAAAAGGTAAATTTATTATACTATAATATTTAGTCATATTTAAGACTCACTTGTCAAAGGGCGCGAGTGGATGAGGTGGTAAACCTCGAAAATTGACAATATTTGTCGAAAATGCTATATTCTATTTGTAATATATATAAGGGAGTGAGCTAATTGAAATCAAAAAAACTAATTAAAGTCGTTTCGATTATATTATGTATTTCTATTGTAGCTCTTTTCCTTGTTAAAATAATTATTCCTCATTATGTCACCCGCGACGGACTTTGTGTGCTTGCATATCACGGGGTGGTAAGTGATGAAGAAAAAGAAACAATTTATAAAGACGATATTTACACAATATCCGTCTCAATGTTTGAAAAGCATATAAAATACCTTTATGACAACGGATTTACTGCATATTTAATGGACGAAGTCTATTCTTATATTAACGGTGCGCTCGAAATCTCCGAAAAATCAGTAGTTCTCACATTTGACGACGGCTATAAGAATTTCAATGATGTGGTAAAACCAATTTTAGAAAAATATCACTTCAAAGGTACTTGCTTCGTAATCGGCAAGCACTTAACTGACGATAAAGAAAGATTCCTAAAGACAGAAGATATTGTGAATACCGAAAATGTTGAGTATTATTCCCATTCTCATAATCTTCATCGCAAATCAAAAGAGGGGATTAACCGTAAAATCATACAAGAGCTTACCGACGAAGAACTCCTCGCAGATTTTAATACAAACTCAATTGACGATACATATTTTGCCTTTCCCTACGGCAGACGAGTTAACGGCATTGATGAAGTTTTAAATGAGGCTGGTGTAAAGCTCGCCTTTGACTATAACCATTTCCGTCACTTAACCCCAAACGATGACCCATATGCTCTTCCACGCTATATGATAATCGATTTTACTCCATTTGCCTATTTTAAATGGATAGTAGAATAATAGTAAGGCGGGGGCTCAGCTCCTGCCATAATTTCGCATTACGAATTACGAATTTCGAATTCAAAAAATATTTCCAAATCCCTATTGACAACCATTTGACATTATGTTACAATACCGATACCTCAAAAAGAGGGCTTTATTTTTGTGCCCATTTTTATAGAGGAAGGCTATACACAAGTTATCTGCTGATTTTTCAGATAACACATTAACGGAGGTGCCGAACAATGAGAGTAAAAATCACATTAGCTTGCACAGAGTGCAAACAGCGCAACTACAACACAAAGAAAAACAAGAAGAACACTCCCGACAGACTTGAGATGAACAAGTACTGCAGATTCTGCAAGAAACACACTCTTCATAGGGAAACAAAGTAATCCGGAGGTTAGTGAAATGTCTGACAAGAAAGAAAAGACCACTGCTGAGGTTAAGAAGGACAAGGCTCCTGCAAAGAAAAAGGAAAATCCCTTTAAAAAAGTAGGTCCCGCAATCAAAAAGTTCTTTAAAGACTTCAAGGGCGAGTGGAAAAAAGTCACATGGCCATCTGGTAAAACAGTTCTTAACAATTCTATTGTTGTTATTGTTATCGTAGCAATCGTAGGTCTCGCAATTTGGGGTATTGACACAGGTCTTTCAACTATTATCGACGGACTTGTAGGCCTTGCAAATTCACAGGACGAAGCTACAACAAAAGAAATGATTAGCTTGTTCTTAATGAAATAATCGAAAGGAGATTAAGTTATGGCAGAAATCTCCAAATGGTATGTCGTACATACCTATTCAGGTTATGAGAATAAAGTAGCAACAAACATTGAAAAGATTGTTGAAAATCGTAAAATGCACGACCTCATTCTTGAAGTAAAGGTTCCAACAGAAATCGTTACTGAAATCAAGGATGACCAGAAAAGGGAAGTTGAAAGAAAAATTTTCCCCGGCTACGTAATGGTTAAGGTTGCAGTTTTCGAAGACGAAGACACAGGCGACCTTGAAATGACAGACGATACTTGGTATGTTATCCGCAACACTCGCGGTGTTACAGGTTTCGTTGGCCCAGAGAGCAAACCCGTGCCTCTCACAGATGCAGAGGTTTATGCAATGGGCGTTGAAAAGAAAGTCGTTAAAATCGACTACGAGGTTAATGATATGGTTACAATTATCGATGGTGCGTTTGAAGGCATCATCGGTACAGTACGCGAGCTTGACGTTGATAACAATTCAGTATGTGTTGTTATTTCAATGCTCGGTCGTGAAACACCTGTTGACCTTGAGCTCGACCAGGTTGAAAAGGTCGAAGATTAATTATTAATTTGGTAATTAGCGTAAAATACGCTTTTTATGACGTCTTTTAATTAAGGCGTCGTGGGAGGAATGGAAGAGCTGTCCGTTCCGCCATACCACGAATTTTGGAGGTGCTAAAAATGGCTCAGAAAGTAGTAGGCTTTATTAAGCTTCAAATCCCTGCCGGAAAAGCAACACCGGCTCCACCCGTAGGACCAGCCCTTGGTCAGCACGGCGTTAACATTATGGCGTTCACAAAGGAATTCAATGAGCGCACAAAGAACGACATGGGTCTTATTATCCCTGTTGTTATCACGGTTTATGCAGACCGTACATTCACATTCGTAACAAAGACTCCTCCCGCAGCAGTTCTTATTAAGAAGGCTTGCGGAATTGATAGCGGTTCAGGTGTTCCCAACAGAACAAAGGTAGCTACTATCACAAAAGAGCAGATTAGAAAAATCGCAGAGCAGAAAATGCCCGACCTTAACGCTGCAACAGTTGAAACAGCAATGAGTATGATTGCTGGTACAGCACGTAGCATGGGCGTTACTGTAGTAGACTGATTCTCCTTGTGGGAGGAAAAATCAGAATCCGATTAACCACTTTTTTGGAGGAATTTTGAATTATGAAACACGGAAAGAAATATGTTGAGAGCGCAAAGCTCATCGACAGAACAAAACTTTATGATACAGCAGAAGCTCTTGACATTGCTGTAAAGGCTTCTACTGCAAAATTTGATGAGACAGTTGAACTTCACGTTCGCCTTGGTGTTGACTCACGTCACGCTGACCAGCAGGTTAGAGGCGCTGTTGTTCTTCCTAACGGTACAGGTAAAAACGTTAGAGTAGCAGTTTTCGCAAAGGGTGATAAGGCAGACGCAGCTGCAGCAGCAGGTGCTGAGGTTGTAGGTGCTGAAGACCTCGTTGCAAGAATTCAGGAAGGCTTTATGGACTTCGACGTTTGCGTTGCAAGCCCTGATATGATGGGTCTTGTTGGTCGTCTTGGTAAGGTTCTTGGTCCTCGCGGACTTATGCCCAGCCCCAAGGCAGGTACAGTTACTCCTGACGTTGCTAAGGCTGTTACAGAAGCTAAAGCAGGTAAGATTGAGTACCGTCTTGATAAGACAAACATCATTCACTGCCCCATCGGTAAGGTTTCATTCGGCGCAGAAAAGCTTAAGGAAAACCTTGACACACTTATGGAGGCTATCGTTAAGGCTAAGCCCGCAGCAACTAAGGGTCAGTACATCAAGTCTGTTGCAGTTGCTTCAACAATGGGCCCCGGCGTTAAGATTAACCCCAACAAGTTCACAGCAGTTGTTGTTGCTGAATAATTAAATAATACTTGACAAACCGTATTCGGTGTGTTAGTATAATAAAGCTTGCCAAAGACAGTAGGTGCATTTTGCGTAAAAGTTTTAACTGCCTACCGAGGATATCAGCATTTATTTAAAATGTTCCTATGCCTTTTCTGTCTTTGCAGAAAGGGCATATTTTTTCTCCTTGCAAGCGTTTTTGAATTTAATAACAGGAGGTGAAATCGTTTGCCAAGCGAGAAGGTTTTAGAATTAAAGAAACAGCAGGTGGCTGCTC
>CALFTO010000036.1 GCA_937916195.1 uncultured Clostridia bacterium | reverse complement strand
TGATTTTTATGGTAGTCTACTTTGTAGTGTGGGGTATTGTATATTTCTCAATAAAGGCCACAAGCAAAAACTTCAACGCAAAATTAAAATAATAATGTAGGGGACGATGCTCACATCGTCCCTTATTTCTTTTATATTGCAAATGCAATTATATTCTGCTACAATATTATAAAATAAATTTCAAAGGAAAATTTGTTATGAAAACCTACAATCTCAACGGACAATGGAATATGACAAGAGTTACGACAGGTGACAAATATGAAGTATCTGTCCCATCTGATAACTACACTCAATTACTCGAACTTGGTGTTATTCCTGACCCATATTATAAGGATAATGAAAAGTTAGTTGAATGGGTTGGTCGTGAAAATTGGACTTATGAGAGAACATTCACTTTAGATGAAAATGACCTTGAAAACCGCAAAATTTTACTCATCTGCAAAGCACTTGATACACTATGCGAAGTATATGTCAATGACGCTTTTGTAGGCAAAGGCGAAAATGCACATCTTAAATATGAATTTGACGTCAAGAGTGTTGTAAAAGCAGGGGAGAATACTCTAAAAATTACTTTCTTTGCACCTACAACTTATGCCGAGAAAATGCAAAAAGAAAAGCCAATTCCAAAGAATTGCAATGGTACAGACGGTGCTGCATATATTCGTAAACCACATTGTCATTTCGGTTGGGACTGGGGTCCACATCTTCCACTTTCTGGTATTACAGACGATATATGGGTTGAATGTTTTGACAACAGACTTGCAGATGTTGAAATTAAGCAAATTCACGAAAACGGCAAAGTAACTGTTAAACTCAACCCTGTTGTTGATGGCGAAGGCGAAGTAACAGCAAAAATCATTTGCCCCGACGGTACAGAATACCCAATCGAAAATAATGAAATTGTAATTGAAAACCCAGAACTTTGGTGGACAAAAGAATTGTCTGGTAAAGAAAAACAACCACTTTACACAGTAGTTGCAACTCTCAATGATACAACAATCACCAAGAAAATCGGTCTTCGTACCATTCGTCTTGACAGAAGTAAAGACCAATACGGCAGCAATTTCTGTTTCTATCTTAACGATACTCCCATTTTCGCTAAAGGTGCAAACTGGATAATTGCCGATTCCTTAATGGGCAGAACAACAAACGAAACCTATGATTATTACATAAATTCCGCTCTTGAAGCCAACTTCAATATGCTTCGTATCTGGGGTGGTGCTTATTACACACCTGATTATTTCTTAGAGCAATGTGACGAGAAAGGTCTTCTCTTGTGGCAAGATTTTATGTTTGCTTGTCTTATGTACCCATTCTATGAAGACGATTTCCGTGAAAATGTATTAACAGAAATTAAATATCAGGTAAAACGCATTAAATCTCATCCTTGCCTTTGCCTTTGGGGTGGTAATAACGAGATTGAAACAATGTTCTCATATATGCCCGAAAATATGAAGATTGTTCAATGGTATAAGAAATTCTTCTATGAAATTCTCAAGGATTTGGTAACTGAACTTGACCCCGACACACCGTACATTGAAACATCACCAATCGGTGAAAGCTTCCGTAAAGGTGTAACAGGTGACGACCACGGCGATACTCATATGTGGACTGTGTGGCACGGTCAGAAGCCCCTTAATTATTATCGTACTCGTCCAACTCGTTTTTGCAGCGAATTCGGTCTTGAATCTTTACCGTCAATGGACGCTGTCCGTCAATTTGCAGAAGAAAGCGATTATCATATCACAAGTGAGATTTTTAATTCGCATCAAAAATGCAGAAACGGCAACAGAAAAATGCTCTATTACTTGCTTGAAAAGTATTATGAACCCGAAAAGTTTGAAGATTTAATCTATATGACAAATCTCATTCAAAAAGAATGTATTCAGGACGCGACAGAGCATTGGCGCAGAAATCGTGGCAGATGTAACGGTTCACTTTTCTGGCAGTATAACGACTGTTGGCAGGCACCGTCTTGGTCGAGCGTTGATTTTACAGGCAAGTGGAAAGCGCTTCAATATGCTTCACGTCATTTCTTTGAGCCTGTTTGTGTGTCAGTCGAAGAAACAAAGAAAGACTACAAAATCTATGCAATCAATGATTTAAGAGAAGAAAAGAATGTGAAAATTTCTATTACTCTCTCAACTGTTGACGGCAAAATTCTTTCTTCAAACGAACTCACAAAAACACTAATTCCACTTTCAAGCGAATGTGTATTCGGTGCAAATATTAAGGGTAACAAAAAGGAAATTTTCTTGTCAGTTAAAATGTATGAAAATGATACACTCATTTCAGAAAGAACAAAAATCTTTGTGCCTGACCGCGATTTAAAGCTCAAGCCAAATACAATCACAAAATCAGTTGCATACGCAAATGGTGAAATCACAGTTAAACTTGTGTCACCTGTATTCTGCCGTAGCGTAATGGTAGACATAGAAGATTTCAGAGCGCCATTTTCTGATAATTACTTTGATTTGTTACCAAATGAAGAAAAAACAGTAACCGTTAAAGCAGATAAGGAATATGCAGTAACAGTAAAATCCCTTGCGGATATTCCTGTTAAAGGTTCAAAATTCAAAACAGCACTTTTCAGAGCAAAGTTCTTTGTTGAGCCTGAAAATCTTGCAAATTGGTTCTGGTATTCTGTGAACTGATTATTATTGACAAATGTTTACTCGTATTCTATAATAATTTTAAAGAATTTCTTAAAAGGAGAGGGTATGAATGGTAGGCAGTGCAATTAAAAAGTATGCTAAAGAAAAGAACTGGCAGGTTAAAAATGGCATAGCATTTGGCATTTATCGCGGATATATGATGTCAATGCAAGAGGGTGGCGGTTGGAAAAGTCTTTCAATTGCCGCAAGACTTGAAAGTGAAGAAGCCCTCAACTCTGCTTATGAGCTTTTGAATGATAAAAATATAATGAGAGATTACAGAATCAGCGGTAGTACAATTTCGCCCTCCGCTGTAAATGTGACATTTATTGATAATCCCGGCACAATGAAAAAGATTATTGAGTTTGTTGATTCATTCTGTGACGGACTTGATTCTTTTGGTGCAAAGGGTGCAAATTTTTGTAGCTCTTGCGGTCAGGAACTTGGCGGAATGGGTGTTCCCGCACTAATGAATGATATAGTTTATCTTCTTCATGAGGGCTGTATGCACCGCGACGATGAGCAGTTGAGTGTTGCCAAAGAAGAAATGAAAAAAGAGGGTAGCGCAGTTACAGGTACAATTGGTGCATTCCTTGGTGCAATCATAGGTGCTGTTCCTTGGGCGGTTGCTTACTATTTTGGTTGGTTTGTTGCTTGGCTTGGCTTCCTTGTTGGCATTGCCGCAAAGAAAGGCTATGAATTACTTAATGGTAAAGAAAGTCGCGCAAAAGGCGTCGCTGTAATCATTGCAACAATCTTTGGCGTTGTTGCTGCCGAAAGTGTCGCAATTATGGTGTCAGTAGGAATCACTTGGGCACAGATGGGAGAAACATTCAGTATTATGGATGTTGTTTATTCATATTTCTATGCGCTTGTAACAGATTCTGAAGTGCTTACAAGTGCCTTGATTGATACTGCTTTGGGACTTGTGTTTGCATTCTTGGGCATTTGGTCTACAATTCGTGAAATCTTCAAGGCAACAGGCAAAAATGCTGACAGATTTATTAGATTAGATAAATAATAAACAAAAAAATTATCCCCATAGTCTTTCAATTAAAGACTATGGGGATTTTTTATATTTTACCTATACAATAATCATCATTTACACAAAAAATTTCAACCTCAATTATCTTTCCTATTTCCGCTTCACCATGTATTTTTACAGGAGTGTAATTGGGAGTATATCCAAAATATTCACCCTCACGCTGTTTACCCTCAATAAGAACTGAAACTGTTTTACCAATTTGCTCTTTTAAGAAATCATTTCTTATTTTATCGGCAACCTTTGAAAGCTCGCTGACTCTATATGCTTTAACTGATTTCGGTAGTTGACCGTCCATTCTGTCTGCTACTGTTCCGCTTCTGCGGGAGTAGGGGAATATATGTATTTTTTCAAAGCCTACTTTTTCTGCAAATTGCTTTGTGATTTCAAAATCCTCGTCATTTTCGTGAGGAAATCCTACCATAATGTCCGTTGTCAGCGTGCAATCTTTAAATTCTTTTCTCAACTTTTCACACAAAGATAAATATTCATCACTTGTGTAGTGTCTGTTCATCTTTTTAAGAATTTTATCACAACCGCTTTGCAAAGAAATATGAAATT
>CALFTO010000035.1 GCA_937916195.1 uncultured Clostridia bacterium | reverse complement strand
TCGAAGAGGTTGGTAAAGAGTTCAACGTTACCCGTGAGCGTATCCGTCAGATTGAAGCAAAGGCACTTCGTAAGCTTCGTCACCCAAGCCGTAGTAAAAAACTCAAGGATTTCCTTGACTAATAAAAGCCTCCCTTGTCAAAGGGAGGGGGACCGTGCTTTGCACGGTGGAGGGATTCAATAGTTTGGGACGCCGATTCGGCGTCCTAATTTTTTTGTTTGAATTTTACTTTAAAATCTCTTGACAGTTGAATGTATATTCAACTATAATATATAACAGTTGAATAAATACTCAACCGAAAGGAGTAATATAATGTCAAAGAATGAATATATTTGTGACTGTAATATGGTGCATAAAGAAATGGTAAACGATACTCTTTCAAAAATGCCGAATACAGAAACTCTTCATAATCTTGCAGATTTTTTCAAAATTATGGGCGACTCAACCCGCTGTAAGCTTCTTTTTGCCCTATTGCAGAATGAAATGTGCGTTTGTGATTTGGCAAATGTGCTTTCAATGACAAAATCCTCAATCTCACATCAGTTAAGTAAAATGAAAGAGGTAGGTCTTGTCAAATGCAGAAAATCCGGCAAAACGGTTTATTATTCGTTGGATGATGACCATATTTCAGAGATTTTTGAAGTAGGCCTTGAACATATAAAGCATAAGCAGGTGACAGAATGAAAACAGAGAAAAATATTTTAATTGCATTTATCCTCAACTTGTTATTTTCAATTTTTGAAATAATCGGCGGATTTTTCACAGGTAGCGTAGCTATTATCTCCGATGCCGTTCACGATATGGGCGATGCCACAAGTATCGGCATTTCATATTTCCTTGAAAAGAAAAGTAAAAAGCAACCCGACGAAACCTATACCTACGGCTATGCGCGTTTTTCAGTAATCGGTAGCGTAATCACAACCTTAATATTGCTTTTCGGTTCGGTAATGGTTATCTATAACGCAATTTTGCGAATTCTCAACCCCGTTGAAATCAATTATAATGGTATGATAATCTTTGCAATCGTCGGCGCACTTGTGAATTTTGTTGCAGCATATTTCACTAAAGACGGTGATTCCCTTAACCAAAAAGCCGTAAATCTTCATATGCTTGAAGATGTTTTGGGCTGGATTGTGGTCCTCGTTGGTGCAATTGTAATGCGATTTACCGATATTTCAATAATTGACCCGCTTATGTCAATGGGCGTTGCAATTTTCATACTCATAAATGCCGTTAAGAATTTAAAAGAAGTTCTTGATTTGTTCCTCGAAAAAATCCCTAATAATATTAGTATAGAAGAAATCAAAGAGCATATCACAAAAGTTGACGGTGTGCTCGGTGTGCATCATATCCATATCTGGAGTATGGACGGTCACAGCAATTACGCCACAATGCACATCGTGGCAAATGAGAATTCCCATACTATTAAAGATAAGATTAGAGAAGAATTAAAAGAACACGGCATCGGCCACGCAACTCTTGAAATCGAAAGCCCCGACGACCATTGCCACGAAGAGCATTGTCATATTGATAATACTCATACCCATTTTCACCACCATCACCATCATCATCACTAATTTTCACCTTTCCTCCCTCTGACGAGGGAGGTGTCATTTTGCTTGCAAAATGACGGAGGGAGAGAATTTTAAAAAATATAAAATATTCAATTGAGGAATAATTCCGCATTACGAATTACGAATTTCGCATTGGTTTGTCAATTTGCACATAAAAACTGCACAAAAACATACATTTTTATTTATTCAAAATACCGAATATGAAACACGCGGTTGCGTTTATCAAAAGGTGCAAAAAAAGTGAAAAAAGTTGTTGACATTTGTCGCCCGTTTTGATATTATATACGAGCGCCAAGGACAGAGGCAAAACGCCGAAGCCCTGAAACGCAAAAGACTGGACCTTGAAAATTAAACAACGACGAGATAAGTAAAAGGAACCCTGTAGATTCTTTGAGAGTACGGAAGTACGAAACAGAGAAATACAAGAAACAGTAATTCTGTTAGATAACAGAGTTAAGAAACGCTAAGCGTTTTTGAGTTAAAAGAAGTAAAGAGCTAAAAAGCACTTTAGAAAATGATTGAAACAAGCAAAAGCTTGTCTTAATACAATTTTTTAGAGAGTTTGATCCTGGCTCAGGACGAACGCTGGCGGCGT
>CALFTO010000034.1 GCA_937916195.1 uncultured Clostridia bacterium | reverse complement strand
TTATGACGAAAAAATTTTTGAAATTTGTGTCGTTTGTAACGGCACTTTGTGTTTTAATGGGTGTAATGCCCCTTGTGGTATATGCTGAAGACGGTGAAATTTATCATTCAGAGGAAATTTCAATTATTCAGTTTTCACCCGAAACAGAGTTGCCCATAGAGGTTGGTGCATCTGTTAATAAATTTTATAGTAACTCAACAAACATAGATGCTACAAAGTATTTCTATAATCAGTTGACCGCAAATCAAAAGAAGATTTATGAGCAAATCTGGGCGGCAGGACCGGTTCAGTCCATTCCCATTACTATGAATGAAATTTCAATTAAGGGAACAGGTTCATTGTCTTCAACCGCAAAGAGTAATGCGGAAACCAATGCAATGCAAGATATTGTGATGGCAATTACTGCCCTTAACGAAGATAATCCGTTATTCTTCTGGGTAAATAGCTTTGGTATTTCTTATGGAGGAACATCAAAACGCGTCTCTGGCACATATACTTATACTATTACTGCTTTAACAATTGTAATCAGTATTAACACAACTCATTATGCGGATTTCAACGACGTTGCAACCAAGCAAACAGCAATCATTGAAGCTGCTAATAAAATTAAGGTGAACGGTATCAGCCGTCACGAAAAACTCAAATCAATTCACGATTATCTTGCAAAAAATATTGTTTATGACAACACAATTGCCGAGCCCAACATTTTTGATTCCTATGGTGCACTTGTGAACGGTGTTTGTGTCTGCGAGGGCTATGCTGAGGCGTTTAAACTTCTTTGTGACCGTGAGGGAATACCGTGCTTGACAGTTATGGGTACGGGCGACGGCGGTGCGCATAAGTGGAATATGGTGCAGATGGAAGATGGTGAATGGTATTTGCTTGACTCCACTTGGGATGACCAATCAAGCAATATTTATTACAGTTATTTCCTTATAGGTAATAACACAAAAGCACCGTTTTTCAGCAACTCAACTGTTGCGGACTCAACAATTCACATTCCAAATGGTAAGCTTTTTCCAAGTGCAAGCACAGCACTTTCTTACCCCACACTTTCAAACGATACTTATGGCGTTGGTCTTTTGAATTTTGGTGCACAGGATGTCCATTTCGACACAGCCCGCGGTGTTATAATGGTGGGTAAAGATGTTACTAACTATTATAGCTTTATTACAAATAATGCAACGAGTGGATTTACCTGTAAACGAAACGGAAGCGGTACAACCACATCAACATTGACCGTTTCAGACGGCATAACAACAAAAACATATCTCGTCGCAATGCGTGGCGATGTGGATGCGTCAAATGTGGTGGATGCAACAGATTACACCGTTATGACACAAATTTGCGCCGCAACCTATGAGGTAGAAGAAAACTCCGCAAGCTTTTATGCGGGTGATATAAACCAAGACGGTGCAGTTGACGGATTTGACGCAATAGCTCATGAGCTTTATACTAACGGCGAATTGATATTTGAATAGTTTCTTTTTTTGCAATACTTCGTTGCTTTCGGCTCGCGGTATACCCGATACAGCTTCGCCTCAGCGCCTTGTCTTGCGAAAAAATAAATCTATTCATAATTTTATTTTAAATTATAATGGCTATAAAAAACCGATTGAGATTTACTCCCAATCGGTTCTTTTTAATATTTATGAAATTTTCTTAATGCTGTTACAATTGGTAAAATCAGAATTCCCAAAACAACATTGCCAACGCAATGTATAACATCAAACGGAAGTCCTGCCACAATCCACGCAAGCATTCCTTTGAAATTAAGTCCGAACGTAATTGCCTGTGCAGGTGCCCAAAGAGTGCCGTATAAAAGCCCGTGAAGTCCTGAAATCAGCATATAAACAGGAATTGCAATTTTGGGCTTCATATTCTTTGGCAAAATCATCACCATTGCCCATAAAATAGTCCAAATGTAAAGATGAGGAATCCACCAAAGTGAAAAGCCATTGTAAATTCCAAAAAGCAGAACATAAATGTATATGGGCTTCAAGGCGTCTTTTCTGTATACTACTGTAAATGCTGTAATCAGCGTTCCCAACAAATGAAAGTTGGGTAAGAATTCCATTAAAAGCTTTGAAAGAAACATTATAACACCCAACATTGTGAACACTATAATGTCAACTAACTTTTTATACTTTTCGTTTTTCATTATGCTTTAGTTGCTACAAATGAATATGTTGCACCATCTACAATTTCAGTAGTGTCAACACCTGAATTTGCATATTCGCCGTTAATGAGAAAAGCCCAATATGCGCCGTCAGCGGTATATTCATATTTTATACCGTTGACCGTGTCAACCATAAGACCATCGTCACCATTTGTGCCTGAAATAAGCTTTTCGTTTAGCAAAGCTTCGCCAACGGTTTTTGCCTCTGTTGTAATGTCAAAGGACTTTTCTGTGCCGTCAAGGTCAATCACCTTGAATACAAAGGATTTTTCTGTGTTTCCTGCAGGGTTTCCGCTTTCGTTATTACTGCATCCTGTGATTGTGAGTGCCATAGCCGCAATAAGCACAAGTGAGACAACAGACAGTAATACTTTTGAATTGATTACTTTTTTCATAAGTGTTTTCTCCTTAATATTTTATTTTCTTGATATTTGGCTTGGTTCTTTATCGGCTCTCGCGACAGAATCAACTTAAAGACCGGGTATTCCGACTTGGCAATATGCAGATTTTTCGCCTTCTCAAGCGTTCTGCTCAATGGTTTATCTCTCTTTGCGGCAGAGAGTGAAAAATCAAAATTGTCTAACGGCGACGGGCTCGTTCAGGGCTTTCACCTGATTCCCCGACATCTTTACCTATATCCTCTAAATTATAGCACAAAAACACAATAAATCAACTTGATTTATAAGTTAAATGATATTAAAATGTAGATATATAAATGCGCCCCTTATTAAAGGGGAGGCTATGGGGTGTTAATATGAAAAAACGCAAAAAAACCAAAATGAATAAAAAACAGGTTTTACTCACTTCTGTTACCACATTGCTTATTGTAGCAGTTGTGGGCACAATAATATTTTTCGGGGTGCGTACTGTGAAGATTAATGAATATAAAGAAAATCGTGCAAGACTTCCTCAACGTTTCACCATTACCGCTCACACGGGCTGTATGGGTACAGAGGATAATTCAATTGAAGCTATGCGTGCAGGTGTTGCAAACGGTGCTGATATTATTGAATTTGACGTGCATTTTACAGAAGATGGCGTTCCCGTGCTCGCTCATGACGAGCCAAAGGGTGACGAATTGGGGCTTGAGGTTGCTTTTGAATTCCTTGCTAAAAATAAATCCATAAGAGCTAATGTGGATATGAAAAGCACCGCCAATATGGCTGAAGTACAGAAGCTTGCAGATAAATACGGTGTGTTTAATCAAATTTTCTTTACAGGAATTAACATTGAAGATGTTGAGGCGGTAAAAAAAGGTTGTCCCAGAATTCCGTATTACCTTAATGTTGATGTTGATAAGTCTAAAAATACCGATAGCGAATATATTAAATCACTTGTTAATACCGTGAAAGAAGCAGGTGCTGTCGGCATAAACTTTAATTATAAGGGCTTAAGCTCTGACCTCGTAAGTCATTTCCGTGCGAGTAACCTTCTTGTATCTATCTGGACGGTAGACAGTGAGTATGATATGCACAAGGTTCTTACAGTGTCCGTTGACAATATTACCACAAGAAATCCTGATAAATTAACAGAAATTATTGGCTGATTTTTTAAGGAAATTTGTCAAAATCATTGACTTTTTTGCGAATTTTAATTATAGTTATTCTATACCAATTA
>CALFTO010000033.1 GCA_937916195.1 uncultured Clostridia bacterium | reverse complement strand
ACCCTTAACAACTGCTGTAAGGATTGTTGTTGAACCTGTTGGAACAGGAACTCTCTGTGCAGAACCGATGAGCTTGCCGTTGAGTTCGGGAATTACAAGGCCGATAGCCTTTGCAGCACCTGTTGAGTTAGGAACGATGTTAGCAGCACCAGCACGTGCTCTTCTGTGGTCGCCCTTTCTGTGAGGACCGTCAAGAATCATCTGGTCGCCTGTGTAAGCGTGGATTGTAGCCATGATACCGCTCTGGATAGGAGCATAATCGTTAAGAGCCTTAGCCATAGGAGCAAGGCAGTTTGTTGTGCAAGATGCAGCAGAAATAATCTGGTCATCAGCTGTAAGTGTATCTTCGTTTACTGAGTAAACGATTGTCTTAAGGTCGTTACCTGCGGGAGCAGAAATAACAACTTTCTTTGCGCCTGCGTTGATGTGAGCCATTGACTTCTCTTTTGAGCAGTAGAAGCCTGTGCACTCAAGAACTACGTCAACGTCGAGCTCGCCCCAAGGAAGCTCTGCAGCGTTAGCCATAGCATAGATTTTAAGAGTTTTGCCGTCAACTGTGATTGTGCCTGCCTCGTCATCAGCTTCAACTGTGTGAAGGTTTTCGCCGATTCTGCCGCAGTAACCGCCCTGAGCTGTATCATACTTAAGAAGGTTAGCAAGCATTGAGGGCTTTGTGAGGTCGTTGATTGCTACTACGTCGTAGCCTTCTGCGCCGAACATCTGTCTGAAAGCAAGACGTCCGATACGGCCGAAGCCGTTAATTGCAACTTTAACTGACATTTTGAATTCCTCCAAAAAAATTATTACTAATATTATTTCGCATTAGTGCAGTATTATTTTATATCTTTTCGTGCAAATATGCAAGAGTATTTTTGAAAAAAGTGGTGTTTTGTGAAAAAATTGTCAATGGGCACAAAAAACAGCGAATAAAAGTTCAAAATGGGTGTAAAATTAATATATGAGGTGGGCGTTTTATGAATTACGGCGAGTGCGTTAGAGAAAATCTGCAAAACCTTTTTGACCGTGCTTTTCTTATCGGGGATAAAGGAAATCTGCGCGAGCATTACAGGGCATTACGAAACATTGAGTTTGAGCGAAGTATTGAAAAAGCAACAGAACGCATAAATATATCTTCCCTTGCAGAAAACCTCACCACCGCCTGCGATATTCTGGTGTCTGGCACAGGCGTCGGCTTTGTTTTTTGCGGGAACGACACTTCTCACATATACGGCAACGGCAAGGCTCTCACCAAAGCCGTTTTAAACTTACTTTCAAATGCCTATCTTCACGGCAAAGGCAATCTAATTACCGTAAAAGCCGTTGAAAATGCGGAACATATAAAAATTGAAGTGAAAAACGAAGGTGATTTTCACTCTCTTGATTACGGCAGAGGGCTTTCGCTTGTACGCAGAACTTGTGCTGAACTGGGCGGTGGTTTTTTTATTGAAACCGATTTATTCACAACGAATGCGGTTATGATAATCAAAAAAGCCCCTGCAAATAATTGCAAGGACTTTTGCGTACCCGATTTTTGCGAATATTTAGGGGATAGGCTCTCTCCTGTTTACGTTGAAATGTTTGGAATGGAATATCATTGATTATTCCTCATTAATATTAATTTTTACTACTGCCACCGTAATATCATCGTGACGGCTGATGTTTCTACCCTTGGCAATTGCGCAAAGCTTTTCGGGTAAATCGTATGAAAATCCGTTTTGAGTGATATACGCTTTGATTTCTTCAAGACTTGCATCTGCCGCACCGTCAGACATCATAATGAGCACATCGTCTTCGCGAAGTCCTCCGCGCACCGTTGCAAACTCCGCTTGCCTTAAAATACCAATGGGCATAGCGGATTTTTTTATTTCGCTGACCTTCCCCTTGCGGTAAAGAAGCGAAACCGCCGCGCCTGCTTTATAGATTACAGATTGTCCGTTATACAAATTAATTTTGAGTATATCAAGAGTTGCAAGGGATTCATCACGACTTTTAACAAGCATTGCAGAGTTCACAAGCCGCAAAGCACAGGGGAATGAAAAACCCGAAACAATAAGGCGAGAAAGAAGCGAAGCCGCCATTGCGCCGTCTATTGCCGCACGACTTCCTGTACCCATTCCGTCACTTAAAAGCGCAATAAAATTACCCTTGCCATCGAAAAACGAGTCAAAACAATCACCGCAAATCTCATTTTCAGCACTTGAAAGCTGATGATAAGTGCACTCCGCCGAATAAAGCGGTATTTCCCAAAACATCAGATTTTTTTCGGCATCGCCCTTAATTACCGCAGGACTTGAGAATTCACGTTCGGTAACTTTTTCAATACACGATTTGATTTCATCATCGGTAACCTTGCAATCTGCACTAACGGTCAAGTTCACGTACATATTAAGGTCTTCGTCCTCGTAGCAATTGACAAACGCATCAGCACCGATATCTTCAAGACTGTTTTTAAGCGCCTCGCTTTTACCTGCCAATACTCTTGCGCCTTTTTCAAAGTCCACAAGCAGGTCGTCAAGCATTTCGCACACGGTTTCAAATTGGTCAGCAGTAATTTTTCGCATTTCGTTTATTCTCCCCTCCGCGCCAAGACGAGCGGAATATGATGAGTAATTTTTATTAAAACTATCACATAGTGACATTGTTCTTATGCATCTGCTCTGCAACGATTGTGGCACAAAAGAGGGTGTAACACTACCTGTTTTGCGGATTTCGTTGAGTATCGCGTCAAATTCGCCGAGAGTACCCGGCAAGCCCTCTGCCCAGCATTTTTGATAGCTTGCACAGTCAGTGCATACATTGTCACGCACCCGAAGATACACTCCCGTTGTGTCGGGCACAGCCTTTTCTTTTAAGATTTCAGACACCTTGGCAACCGTCCCCGACATATTGCCGAGTGCATCGCGGGCGGCACGAAGTCTTAAAAGCACCATATTTTTAATTGCCGAGCCCTCACCCGAATAAGCCGACACAGAAAGCCGAGTTTTTGCTCGAATAAAGAATTTGTGCGGAGTTATTATGAACAAAATTGAAGCAATTGCAGTTTCGACAAGAGGTCCTAATGCCTGCTCGTCGCTGAAATAGAGATATGCCGTACCGTAAGAGAAAATGTATGCAAAAGCACAAAGAACTCTGCCCGAATACGAAAAAAGCCCTGAAAAAAGCCCCGCCGCCGCATAGCAGAATACAGGCAAGCCCTCAAGTCCTGTCAGCGCAAAGCCCAAAGCCGCACCCGTGCCGATTGCCGCGCCGCCACCCTCTCTGAAAAGATAAGCCGACGACATTATCACATATGAGCACAGTGCCCCCGCAATGCTCACACCGAAAATCGTCAAATCCGAGGCAGAAAGCACAATTGTCAGCAGAGAAATCATCAAAAATGTAAGCTCTCGAACGGTCAGAGAGTGCTCGCCTTTCAGCTTGTCCAAGCTTGAAAATCCCACAGAAAATACAAATGCACTACCAAAGGATGAAGTCGTTTCTGCCACAAGCATAAAAATCTGCTTTAAGGTGAATTCCGTTGCAATCATAAAGGCAATTCCCGTTGACAAGGTCACAAATAAACTACACACCGCCCCTACCCAATACTTTCCACGCAACCGCACAAAGCTATTGGTGTAAATTTTAAGAGTATAAACGAGAATTAATGCCATAACATAGCGAAACGCTTGGTTAAAATCATAGGTAACTATGTAGCCAAGCATTGCACCAAGACACGAGAAAAATGTGTATTTTCGGTTTGTTCCGCTACAAAAACTCAACCCCAAGGGTGAAAAATAGGGCTGAACCGAGGTTGCCGACAAAATCGCCGCAATAGAGAAATGGACAAACTGCAAAAACGCGGATTTCGTAAGGTCAGAAACTGCAATTTTCTCGTTACCCTCTCCCATTTCAAATTCGTATTCTCTCATAAATTCACCTTCTTCGCAAAACTGCATTATCTTTCATAATTATATGCTTGTCCACACGTATTTTTTGGCACATTTAGTCAGTAATTTTATGTTATATTATGTCAGGAAAGAGCATAAAAATGCTCCCTCTGACGAGGGAGCTGTCGAACGTAGTGAGACTGAGGGAGAGATTTTTTAGGGGCAGACATCCTTGTCTGTCCATAGTAAGAGGTAGTATTTTTATTGCGGACAGAACAGGAGTTCTGTCCCTACGCGTATTTTTTCTCTCTCCGTCATTGGTGGGATTTATCTCTATACTCATTCCGCCAACACACTATTTTACTGCGTGCTCGTTCAAATACATTATCGACTTCGGGGTAAATTAATTTATCACTTTTAAACATTTCGCGTTGTATACGATTTATCCGTCTCTTATACCATTTTGAATACTTAATTTCTTTTTGTGAGACTTCTATTTTCGTATTTTCTTTTATATTCTCAATACACGCTTGTTTAAGAACAGATTGATTTTTATTATCCATAATTTGCACACCTCTTTTTTGACATTTAGTAAATGTCATTTACCAATAAATTATACCATATAATTTTTAATTGACAAGCACAAAATGTCAACGAGGTGTAATTTATGTTCATTAACAAAGCAAATGACGGCAAAAATAATGTGTGCAGAAAAGCAGTTTACGCTAAACGAATGGAAATGAAAATTTCGCAAAAGAAATTAGCAGACCTATTACAGTTATCGGGATTGGATGTTGATAAAAACGCCATTCAAAAACTTGAAGCAGGCGAACGGTTTGTAACTGATATTGAATTAAAATATTTATCAAGAGTATTAAATTTAAGTTACGAAGAATTGCTTGGTGAATAGTAGGAGAAAGAGCATAAAAATGCTCCCTCTGACGAGGGAGGCAAAAATGTAGCGGAGCCCTTATGGGCTCCGCTGTTGATTTTTTATTCATTTTCTTCTTTTTCATAGCTTTTATTTCGCTTTGCAATTCGCTTTTCGCGAAGATTTTCAAAGGCGATTTCCATTGCTATGAATGCGGGGATAATAAGAATTGCAAAGAAAATTCTTATTGGTGAAGATGTTAATTCGTTTGAATATTTAACTGCTTCTGCAGCGAAAGTGGGAACAGAAAAACTAAAGCACAAAACCGCTGAAGCAAGCAAAATATTCAGTTGTCTTATGCTTTTTTTCATAATTATTTCTCTTCTTCCTTTACTGCGATGCCCAATTCGTCAAGCTGGAGTGTATCAACGGGTGATGGGCACTCTGTCATAGGCTCGCTTGCGTTCTGAAGCTTGGGGAATGCGATAACGTCGCGAAGTGACTCTGCGCCAATCATCTGCATTACAAGACGGTCAAGACCGATACCCATACCGCCATGTGGTGGAGGACCGAATTTGAACGCATCTGTCAAGAAGCCGAACTTCTCATAAGCCTCTTCGTCAGAAAGACCGAGAAGTGTGAACATTCTCTTCTGAAGAACAGGGTCTGTAATACGGATTGAGCCTGATGACAACTCAACACCATTGAGTACAAGGTCATAAGCCTTTGCACGAACCTGTGCTTTGTCTGTTTCAAGATATTCAAGACATTCGTCCATAGGTGAAGTGAATGGGTGGTGCATAGCAACAAAGGTCTGTGCGTCTTCGTCCCACTCAAAGAATGGGAATTCTGTAATCCAAAGAAGATTATATTTATCTGTTGGAATAATATCAAGCTTCTTTGCAACTTCCTGACGGAGTGCACCAAGGACTGAAAGAACGCTGTTTTTCTTTGTATCTGCAACAATGAGCACAACGTCGCCTGTTTCTGCACCTGCTTTGTTAAGAAGTGCAGTCATTTCGTCTTCTGTCAAGAATTTAGCGAATGAAGATGCAAGTCCGTCGGGCATAAGACGAGCAAAAGCCAATCCCTTTGCACCGATACCACGAACAAATTCTGTTAATTTATCAATTTCTTTTCTTGTAAGAGTTGAAACTGCATTTTTAGCTGTGATACAGTAAACTGCACCGCCTGCTTCAAGTGCAGATGTGAACACACCGAAACCGCAACCCTTTACAACATCTCCAAGGTCGCAAAGCTCCATTGCATAGCGTGTGTCGGGCTTGTCAGAGCCGTAACGCTCCATAGCCTCTTTATAAGTAAGTCTTGGAAGTGGCAACTGAATGTCAACACCCATAGCCTCTTTGAATACGCGCTGAATATATCCCTCGCCCATTCCCATAACGTCGTCAACATCAACGAATGACATTTCAAGGTCAATCTGAGTGAATTCGGGCTGACGGTCTGCACGCAAATCTTCGTCGCGGAAGCAACGAGCAATCTGCATATAACGGTCAAAGCCTGCTACCATTGAAAGCTGTTTGTAAAGCTGTGGTGACTGTGGAAGAGCATAGAAGCTTCCATTGTGTATTCTTGATGGTACAAGGAAGTCACGAGCACCCTCAGGAGTTGAACGGATAAGCATTGGAGTTTCAATTTCAATAAATCCGTTTTCGTCAAAATAGTC
>CALFTO010000032.1 GCA_937916195.1 uncultured Clostridia bacterium | reverse complement strand
AGTTCCGTCAATATCCCAAAGCAAAGTTTTAATCATATTATTCCAAAACCTTCCAAAAGGAATTTTGTGCCCATTGCTACGAGCACCAAGCCACCTGCAAATTCCGCCTTGTTCTTATATTTAGCACCGAATTTGTGACCAATAAGCACACCTACTGCTGAAAGTACCGCGGTGATTACACCGATAAGAGTTACTGCCACGAAAACTGTATTTCTCTGATACTCCAAAGCAAATGCAACACCAACTGCCAAAGCGTCTATACTTGTTGCGATGGCTAAGGCTGTAAGCTCTTTTAAATCAAGCTTACTTTCGCCACACTCTTCACATTCATCTTTATCCTTAATGGACTCCCAAATCATTTTACCGCCGATTATAGCGAGCAATACAAAGGTTACCCAATGGTCAATACTTGTTATGTAATGTGCAAAACGAGAGCCGATAAACCAACCTATAAGTGGCATTCCCGCCTGAAATCCGCCGAAAAAGAGGGCAATGAGCGCAGTTTGTTTCACATTGATTTTTCGCATATTGAGACCTTTACATACTGCAACTGCAAAGGCATCCATTGCAAGACCTACTGCGATAACTACTAACTCTGTCATATTAAGTCTCCTGTTTAAAAAAGGACTCATACTTTATGAGCCCTTTTTATTTGCCAACTTTGAAAATAATATCACTTTTAATATATATTGTCAAGAAATAGCGGTTTATGAAATTTTCATACGAAGTCTTAATTTATCGCTTATCATTGCGATAAATTCGGAGTTTGTTGGCTTACCGCGGGAATTCTGAATAGTGTACCCAAAATAAGACGACAGCACATCAACATCTCCCCTATCCCAAGCAACCTCGATTGCGTGGCGAATAGCACGCTCAACACGTGAAGAGGTTGTGGAATATGTTTTTGCGACAGTTGGATAAAGCACCTTTGTAACAGAACTCATCATTTCGCGGTCATTAATTGACAAAACGATTGCCTCACGTAAATACTGATAGCCTTTTATATGGGCGGGAACACCAATTTGGTGCATAATCTCGCTTACGGTCATCTGCAAATCTGTGTCATTTCTCACAACCTCGCCCTTGCGAGTGTCCTTTCCGCCTGTGAACTGACCTATTCGTTGTGCAAGCATTGCAATGTCAAATGGCTTAAGAAAGTAATAATCTGCCCCCGCAGACAAAACCTCTTGCTCAAAAATGGGATTATCAGTTCCCGACATTACCATAATAAGCGGTTTCTTTTCTTGTGTTTTTAACTCATTGATTACTCCCAAGGCATCAAGACCCGCCATAAAAGCATCCATAACAAGCACATCAAAGTCGTTGCTTTCAAGTTTTGAGATTATGGCTTTGCCGTCTTTCTGCACAAGGTACACGTCATATCCGTATGTTCTTAACACATTAGCACAGTTCTTACCGAACTCGCTACCCTCACCCGACAATAAAATCTTCAGATTATTTACCATTTTTATAGCCTCCGTTTTTTATTTTTAAATCTGCCTGACTGAATTGTCTACCATATATTACCATAATTGGTAATTTTTGGCAATTATTTTTTGAAAAATTTTTTAAAAACTTTTCGACAAAAGTCGAACTCTAAAACAATGTGAAAAAAATGGCGGAAGAAAATAAAATCCTGCAAAAAAACAGGCAAAAAAGGGCAGAAATATTCAGTAAAATTTTGACTATACCTTTATTTATTCGGTCAAAATTTAACCTTAATTTGAACTTTGAAATTGTTGAAAACTCTGTTGAAAATGTTTAAAACTCGCAGTTTCAAGGGGGTTGAGAGGTTTTAAAAGGTAATTTTTGTAAAGATTTTTACTTTACAGAACAAATTTTCAACAAAAAAATGATGTATATACAAACTGTATATACATCATAAATTTGAAGGATAAAATTCAATTTTTAATTAGTCTCTGCGAAGTGCTTCAATCGGTGGCATCTTTGCGGCACGACGTGCGGGGTAAACGCCAAAAATAATACCGATTGCCGAAGAGAAGCCCACAGCCAAGGCTACTGTTGATGGCTGAACTGCCAATGGAACATTCATAAGGTAAGAAACGAATGCCGCCATCGCAACACCTAACAAGAAGCCAATTAATCCGCCGATAAGACAAAGGATTATGGATTCTGTTAAGAACTGGAACATAATTGTTCCTGTTTTTGCGCCCAACGCCTTTCTGATACCGATTTCGCGTGTACGCTCGGTAATGGACACGAGCATTATGTTCATAACACCAATACCGCCTACAATCAAAGAAATTGCACTTACGGCGGCTATGAATATTGTAAACACATTAATAACCGTATCAAGCAAATCAATATAGGTTGCCATATTTGTAACCGTATAGCAATCCTTTTCAAAATTATCGTGAAGTGAACGGATATAGTTTATTGCCGCTGTACCGATACCGTCAAGCTGACTTTCGTCGACTGCGGTGATATTGATTGTGTCGTAGCGATTCTGCGTTGAGCCGTTGATTTCGGTGACAACGGGCGCGGGCATAATCATCATACAGCTTGTCATCTGCATTCCGCCCATCATTGAAGACATTTGCTCCATATAGTCTTCAGTATCCATATTCATGCCTGCCATTATGTCAATAACGCCGATAACTTTTATGGAAATTGTAAGTGTATCTGAAGTACAGCTTATATATTCGCCAACCACATTTTTTTTGCCGAAAAGCTGTAATGCACTGCCAACATCAATAACACCCACATATTTACCCTGCTGAAATTCTTCCTGATTAAAAAATCTGCCGTAAATACACGGTGTTTGCATTAAACTCTGCATATCGGTATTTCCGCCGATACCCATTAAAAAGCCTGTCTGGTCATTTGCAGTCATCTGACACATTGCCATACTTTGCATTGAGGCATACTGAACGCCGTCAAGATTTTTGATTGCCGTAATATCGGCATCGGTAAAATAATCATCGTCATCGGCAACACTTGACTTAACGGTAAGTGAAATTGCGCTGTTACCCATATCACGAATCATACCGACAATGTAATCGCGACCACCATTACCAACGGTAACAATAGCAATAACTGAAGCTACACCGATAATAATACCGAGCATTGTAAGCAGCGAACGCATAAGGTTAGTTTTTATACTGAAAACGGCAATGCGGATATTTTCTCTTATGTTCAAAATTCCACACTCCTTATGAGGTCTTGCGAGCTATTTTAGTACCGTCAAGCATATTGGGGTCGGGGCTCTTGACTACCATTTCGCCTTTTTCAAGACCATCAATAATTTCATAGCTTGTATCGTCAAGAGTGCCCTTTGTGATTATTCTTCTCACAACTGTACCCTCTGCGCTATCATAAACAAAAACTGAATATTTACCGTTGTCATACATTACGCACTCAACGGGGATTTTAAGCACATCGTCAATGGTTGAAAGCTTAATTCTTATATCAACATCAAAGCCGATTACTACCTTTTCGTCGGGATTTTTAATCTTAACCTCTACAACTGCACCCGTAGCGCCTGAAGATGTACCCATAAGTGAGCCTAAATCCATACCGTTTGATTCTGCGGCAGTTGCACCCACATACACAACCTCGCCCTCGTACTCACTGTCAAGGCTTGTGATTACTGCTTCCATACCAACCTTAATTTTAAGAAGGTCGGATTTACCAACGGTTACGGACACAATCATATCGTCATAGCTTTCAAGAGTGATACCTGTGCCGGTGGGAACTGCGGCAGAACTGCCGAGAATTGAGGTTAATGAATTTGCATCAACACCCGAATTACCCAAAAGTGCTGAAATATCAATTGCAGAACCATTATCCTTAACGGGTACAAAGCTCTCGCCTGCTTTAAGATTTACAACCGTTACTATACCGTTATTTTCTGCATACCAGCCATTTTTCATTTCATTATAAATAGCCTTAACACTTTCGTAGCTTACCTTTTTACTGTCGGCTACTGATTTGAGTGCTTCAAGCATATCGTCATTAGTCGTGACTGCGAGAGCACTTTCTGCCTGAAGTGATGAAAGCTCGGAATTAAGCTGTGCAAGCTGGATATTCTTCTGTGTAAGCTCTTCTGCTTTTGAATTATCAGTTGAGGTTACGGGAATTTGAGTGCTACCTGCGGCGTCAATAAAATCTTCAATTTGCTCCTCAGTTGCACCATTAGCCCGCATCTGAGCTACAATTGCGTCAATCTGCTCTTGTGGGATTGACTGAGTTTGAGTGACGGGCTCTGTATTCTCAATTTCACTTTCAAGGTCTGCGATTTCTTTCTGTAAAGCTGAAATTTCTGACTTTTTAGCATCGATATCTTTTTGAAGTTTCGCTTTTTTGCTTGCGTTTTCGTCAGAAGTGTTTTTAGCATCGTTATACTCTTTGAGCGCATCATTATACTCTTTTTGTGCATCATTAAGATATTTTGTAACACCCGAAACATTAAAGGTTGCGAGCTTATCGCCCTTTGCAACGCGGTCACCAACATTTACAAAGACTTCTTCAACAATTACGCCCTCAATAGCTGTAAAGCTTTCGCTGACACCTGAAGTTACAGTACCGCTGACATCAAGAGTATCAGTAATTGAGCCATACACTACCTCTGCAATTTCATATTCTTTAGGTGGCTCGGGCTTGAAATTTGAATAAAGCACATAAGTCACCAACGCAATCATAAAAACTATGAATGCGATAATACCGATTTTTGCCTTTAAGCTTTTCTTTTTAAAATTCTTAAACAAAGAAATCACGCCTTTATATATTTATCAATTTATTTTACTACTAATCAAATGAAAATCCAATAGGTTTTTTGTAAAGAATTTGTAAATTTACCTTATTTTTCTACATATATATAAGTATTTTAAAGTATGTAAACCAAGGAGAATAAAATGATTAAAAAAATTGTATCGATTTATGTCTGCTTTATGCTTATTTTTCTTTGCGGATGCTCACAGGAAAGCAAATTCGGTGTTCAGCAATTCGTTGAGAGAATGAACAATCAGTATGGCACTGATTTTGCAACCGCTGATTTCATTCTGGGTACTGACGAAACAAAAGAAAACTATCTTTTCTGTGAAAAGGACGATATGCTTATATCTCTTGCACTTGATACTAACAATACTATTCGTGGTGTGGGATTATTACTTACGGAAAGTATGGACATAAATGAGGGATTGAATACATTTTTACATATTTGTTGCGTATTTACGGGTGAAAGTGAAGAAAATCAACGTGCAACCCTTACAAACTGCCAGATAACCACAGAAAAAATAAAATATGCCGACAGCAATTTTGTGATTACCGTCGGCAAGTTTAAGTATTCAGTTATTTGCAATGATTATTCGGTTACGCTTTTCTGTGACCGCACATAATTACTCTCTGTGCCACTTTACACCCTGTGGTGTGTCTTCAAGCACAATGCCCTGAGCCTTAAGCTCATCACGAATTCTATCTGCCTCTGCCCAATTTCTTTCCTTACGAGCCTGAGTACGAGCTTCAATAAGCTTTTCAATTTCATCGTCAAGGCTTTCAGTTTTTCTGTTATAAACAAGGCCGAGAACTCCTGTTAATTCGTCAAAGAGCTTTGTTGCGAATTCTACGAGGTCTTTTGCAGGGGCATCTGTTATTACGCTTGTGTTGATATCGCGAACAAGCTCAAATACCGCTGTAATAGCGTCTGCTGTGTTGAGGTCATCGTCCATAGCCTTGATAAACTGCACGCGACGGCTGTCAAGTGTCTTTTTGATTTCTTCTGCATTTTCGGGAAGAGTATCAACTGCATTTTTCATAGCGAAATCAAGACTTTCGCGGCAGTTATAAAGACGAACAAGAGACGCCTTGCACTGTTCAATAATATCAATACTGTAATTGATGGGGCTTCTGTAATGAGAAGAAATAAGGAAGTAGCGAATGGGCTCGTAGCCATATTCATTTGCTACATCACGAACTGTGAAGAAATTGCCGAGAGATTTTGACATCTTAACATTGTCAACACTGATAAATCCGTTGTGCATCCAATAATTTGCAAAGGGTGCACCGTTGCAGCACTCACTCTGTGCAATTTCGTTTTCGTGGTGAGGGAAAATCAAATCCTGACCGCCACAGTGAATGTCGATAGTTTCGCCGAGATATCTTCTTACCATTGCAGAGCATTCAATATGCCAGCCGGGACGACCGTGTCCCCAAGGTGACTCCCAATATGGCTCGCCGGGCTTTGCAGACTTCCAAAGTGCGAAATCCATTGGCTCACGTTTAACCTCTTCAACATTAATGCGTGCGCCTGCTTCAAGGTCTTCGAGTGGCTGATGCGAAAGCTTGCCGTATTCTTTAAACTGCTTGGGACTGAAATAAACGTCGCCGTTATCTGCCGCATAGGCATAGCCTTTTTCAATAAGTGTGCTTACGATATTGATAATTTCATCGATATTCTCAGTTGCCTTGGGGTGAACTGTTGCCTCACGCACATTCATACCCTTTGCATCTGTCCAGAATTCTTCAATATACTTTTCAGAAACAGTTTTATAGTCTGTTCCCTCTTCGTTTGCACGGCGGATAATCTTGTCGTCGATATCTGTGAAGTTCTGTACGAAATTCACCTTGTAGCCACGGTATTCCATATATCTTCTGAATGTATCAAACACGCAGAGAGGACGAGCATTACCGATATGAATAAAGTTATAAACAGTTGGTCCGCAAGCGTAAACCTTTAATTCATTGGGAACAATAGTTTTGAGTTCTTCTTTTCTTCTTGTGAGAGTGTTAAAAATTTTCATTATTTTTCTTCTCCTTTGTATTTCTTCAGTTCTTTTTCAAGTCTGTCAATTTTTGCATTTAATCTGCAGAATTCCTGCGAAACAGGGTCGGGAATGTGAACCTGGTCAAGATTGTCAACTCTTTTACCGTTTCGTTTTATTACCCTTGCGGGAACACCAACTGCCGTTGAGTTAGGCGGAATTTCGTCAAGCACCACAGCACCCGATGCGATATTTGAATAATCGCCTACCTTAAATGGTCCTAACACTTTAGCGCCTGAGCCAATCATAACTCCGTTGCCGATTGTTGGGTGGCGTTTGCCCACGTCTTTGCCCGTACCGCCCAAGGTAACGCCCTGATAAATTGTAACATCGTCACCGATTTCAGCAGTTTCACCGATTACCACGCCTGTGCCGTGGTCAATGAAAAAGCGTCTGCCGATTGTAGCGCCCGGGTGAATTTCAATATTGGTCTTTTTTGCCGCGTGCTGTGATATTGCACGGGCGATAAATTTCATATTTCGCTTAAAGAACCAATGGGCAACGCGGTGCGCCCTTATGGCTTTAAGCCCCGGATAAAGAAACAGTATTTCAAGCACGGAAGACGCCGCGGGGTCACGCTCTTTGACTGTTTTTATATCCTCTTTTAATCTGTCAAACAAATATACTCCTCCAAAATATTAAAAGCCCTCGTCTATGTCAACACAGACGAAGGCGACTTATCGCGGTTCCACTTCGATTTATAACTCAAAAACTTTAACGCAGTTAACGGGTATGTATTTCCCCATACCGACTCACGAATGCACTTCACAAAGGCTTTTTAATGCAGGCTTTCAGCCGACGACCCGCAATCTCTGATAAAACAACTTCTGCTACTCTTTTCGGTCACAGTCTTTAAAATATTCTTAATTTCATTGTATGTTATTATAGCACAATGTTTCGCATTTTGCAATTATTTTGTGAAATCTATTAATTTTATGCTGTCTTTAATATAAATTACGCCCGAAACTACAGTTAAAATAGCTGTAATCCACAAAAGTCCGTTTGAAATAATAGACAATTCGGGAAGCTTTGCGAAGAGCTCTGCATTAAAATCAGCAAGAATATAATAAACCTCACCCAAAAGCATAATGATAATTGTAAAAGTCATTTGGCTTACGGTTTTAATTTTGCCCCAGATATTTGCGGGAATTACTACTCCGCCCGCCGCCGCAATCATACGGATTGATGCGATTGCAAATTCGCGTGTTAATACGAGCATTACAATCCAAATGTTGCAAAGTCCCATTGACATAAAGGCTAAAAGCGCCGATGTGGTGAGAACTTTATCTGCTATGGGGTCTAAAAACTTGCCGAAATTAGTAATCTGATTATTTTTGCGTGCAAGGTGACCGTCAATTGCATCAGTTATTGCACCTGCAGAAAACACAAGGCAAGCAATAACGAAACGGTGCGGGAGCTCTTCCCACAGAATAACTCCGAGAAAAACAGGGGTTAAGAGAATTCGCAAAATTGTGAGTTTATTGGGGATGTTCAATTTCATATAACCTCTCCTGTAAGCTCACCCTCAACAACATTTATAATTTCAACCTCTACGATGTCACCATCTTCAAGCTCATATCCGCAAATGAAGCTTATTTGTGTATCAATTTCAGGTGCATCCATATAAGTTCTACCGTAATATGAATCGGTGTATGCATCATATCCCTCAACTATTGTTTCTAGGGTTTTGCCGATAAGGTTTTCGTTGATTTCGTCAAGGAGTGCATTTTGACGCTCGTTGATAATCTCGGCACGCTCTGCTCGGATTTCAGGGTCTAACATTCCGTCAAGTCTTGCGGCGGGAGTTCCCTCCTCTTCAGAATAGGCAAAGCAACCCATTCTTTCAAATCGCATTTCTTCAACGAATTCGCAGAGCTCGTTAAATTCTTCTTCAGTTTCACCGGGGAAGCCTGCAATGAATGTGGTACGAATTGTAACACCGTCAATTCTTTCACGAATTTTATTAAGTAAAGCAGTAAGAGCTTCACGGTCACCGTGTCGGTTCATTCGCTTGAGAACTCTGCCGTTGCAATGCTGAAGCGGAATATCCATATACTTTACGATTTTTTCGTTATTAGCGATTTCGTCAATAAGTGTGTCGTCAATTCTTTCGGGGTAAAGATAGAGAAGTCTAATCCACTCAATACCATCAACTTTTGACAAAGCTTTAAGTAAAGGCACAAGCGCATTTTTGCCGTATAAATCTTCGCCGTAACGGGTTGTGTCTTGTGCCACAACAACAAGTTCTTTAACACCCTCGTTAGCGAGTTTTTGAGCTTCTGCAAGAATACTTTCACTTGGACGGCTACGGAATTCACCGCGAATTGACGGAATTGCACAATATGTGCAATGATTTGAACAACCCTCGGCAATTTTGAGATATGCTGAATACGGCGGTGTTGTAAGAATACGGTCACCCTCAATTTTAAGATTGGTTTTTTCGGGGTATTCTTCGACCTTTTCGCCTTGTATGAGCTTATTACAGATTTCACAGATATCTTCATTTGCGCCGATACCGATTACGCCGTCAACCTCGGGGATTTCACCGAAAATCTCGGACTGATAACGCTCGGCAAGGCAACCTGTAACGAGGACTTTCATTTCTGGGCAATCCTCTTTATATGAAATCATATCGAGAATGTTTTCGATTGACTCTTTTTTTGCGTCCTCAATAAAGCCACAGGTATTGACAATGACAATATCAGCGTCCATTGGGTCATTTACAATTTCAAAGCCGTCATTTTCGAGCTTTGAGAGCATTATTTCGGCGTCAACTTGATTTTTGGGACAGCCTAAAGATATCATACCAATTCTTTTAGTCATAATTTTCTTCCTCATCAAATTCAGTTAAGGTATTAAGGGCATTTTTTATATCGGAATAGGAATAACCAAGTCGCATAAGTGCGTCAATTGTTCGCTTTTTGCCCTTTTCATCACTAATTTTATTTATATATTTTTTCTTGATTACTAATATAATACGGTTTTTGGGGTCGTTGTCAAGTAAATCGACAGTATTTTCCACAATTTCACGGTCAATTCCCTTGAAAATCAATTCTTGTTTTATTCTTTTTATACTGTAATTTTTTCGTTCAAGGAGTTCATTTGCGAGAATTCGGGCGAATTCTTCATCATTTAAAAGACCTAATTCCGTTAGTCTTTCACAGGCTTTTTCACAGGCTTCTTTTTCGTGACCTTTTTCGCAGAGCTTTTTGATTAACTCTTTTGTACCGTAGGGACGGCGTGAGAGAAAATCAAGCCCCTTATTATAAGCACGACGAAAACTGACCGCGTCTAATAACTCGGTCAGTTCTTCTTCATTTATCTCTTTTAAATTTCTGTACTTTTCAGAATACCAATAGTCACTGTCAACAGTGGCGCGGTATTCATCGTCAACATAGATATGAATCTTGTTGGCGTTACCTTGTTTGACAGATAAAATCATTCGTCGTCATCCACCGCTATATCAAGCTTTGCGCGTGCTGCTGCTTTTGTTGTGGGAACTTTTACAAGCTCAGGCTGTGAAACGGGAGTTGGTGCACCTTTTTTCGCCTCAAGAGCTTCTTTCATTTTTTCGCGGATTTGCACTTCAATTTCATTAGCAAGTTCGGGATTCTGCTTAAAGAGAATTTTTACATTTTCTCTGCCCTGACCAAGACGCTGGTCACCATAATAGAACCAAGCACCGCTCTTTTTAACGATATCGAACTTAACACCAAGGTCAACGATTTCGCCAATCTTTGAAATGCCCTCGCCGTACATAATATCAAACTCTGCCTCTTTGAATGGGGGTGCTACCTTATTCTTAACAATCTTTGCACGGGTGCGTGAGCCGATAAACTCACTGCCCTGACCCTTAAGCTGTTCAACTCGGCGAACATCAATACGCATTGAAGCATAGAATTTAAGTGCACGACCGCCTGTTGTAACCTCGGGGTTACCATAGATTACACCAACCTTTTCACGAAGCTGGTTAATAAAGATTATAAGAGTATTTGACTTATTGATTACGCCTGCAAGCTTACGAAGAGCCTGTGACATTAAACGTGCGTGAAGACCAACGTGACTGTCACCCATATCGCCCTCGATTTCTGCACGTGGAACGAGAGCCGCAACAGAGTCAACAACGATAACATCAAGAGCACCTGAACGAGCCAAAGCCTCAGCAATTTCAAGAGCCTGCTCGCCGTTGTCGGGCTGAGAAACGAGAAGAGAATTGATGTCTACGCCAAGAGCCTCGGCATATTCGGGGTCAAGAGCGTGCTCGGCATCAATAAACGCTGCCTCGCCACCGTTTTTCTGTGCCTCAGCAACAACCTGCAAAGCAAGAGTTGTTTTACCTGAAGATTCGGGCCCATAGATTTCGATAATTCTGCCCTTTGGCAAACCGCCGATACCTGTTGCGTGGTCAAGAGAGATTGAGCCTGTTGACACAGCCTCAACATTAAGTGAACTGTTTTCGCCAAGACGCATAACAGCGCCCTTGCCGTAATTCTTTTCGATTTGAAGTAAAGCGGTTTCTAATGCTTTTGATTTATCAGCCATTTTTAGTCCTCACAATCGTACAAATGTTCGTTTGAGTGTATTATATATTATTTATTAAATAAATGCAAGTGTTTTTTCTACATTTTATTAAAAATATTTTTCAAAAAAGACTTGCAAATTGCGAAAGTAACTGTTATAATGTCCCTTGTTGTAATTTGATTATTTATCCCCGTGATATAAGGAGGTGCCTTTAAAATGGCAAAATGCGAATATTGTGGTAAAGACGTTGCTTTCGGCATCAAGGTTTCTCACTCACACAGACGTTCAAACAGAACATGGAAACCCAACGTTAGAAGAGTTAAAGCAGTTGTAAACGGCTCTCCTAAGAGAGTTTATGCTTGCACTCGTTGCCTTCGTTCAGGTAAGGTTGAAAGAGCAGTTTAATTCAAAGCAAAATACGAAAATTAACGCACATCGGTTGATGTGCGTTTTTTCTTTTTTCTATTGCATTTTGAAATTCCATATTTTATAATTAATTTGTATAAAAAAACTATGAATGGGGAGGATAAAATGAAAAAAATCAGTTTATTTTTGGCTATTGTTATGCTATTTATTTTAGTTGGTTGTTCAAAACAACCCGAAAAAACCAACACAATCACTTTGCAAGATGTCATTTCAACTGAAGGAATTGATTTTAATGACAGAAATACTGAAATGAATATTTGGTTTAAGTTCGAGTACAATTACAATAATACCTATAAAAATACTGTGTTGAATTTTTATAATACATTAGATGAATATATAATTACAGAAGCAGAGAACACTCATAATTACGATGATGAGGGAATATATATTAGTTTTTGGTCTTTTGATTATAACCATGTTGGTTTTGAGGTTTATGACGATGATATTATAAGAATATCAAAAGGTACGGATTTCTTGTATTATAAATGTGACGGAGTATATGACACAATCAAAAAGGATATAGACATTCTAACATCAGAGGCAGATAAATATTATAAAATTGAATACACGGAATTTTTATATACTTACACAATCTTTGATAAAAACGGAAATGTGATTTTTGAAGATACCACAAACCGAGACCCCCATATTTTTCTTGTTGATGAAAATACGGTTGTAAAATGGATTCAATCAGGAACGGGAATTCTCACAAGGGGCGCATATTTTTACAATTATGACACCGGTAAAATTTCTAATATGATTTGGGGACAAATTGACTGGTACAATGGATATGTATGTAGTGCTTGTTCGGGTGCAGTGTATGTTCATGAGATTTTCGGCAGTGATGAGGTCAAAGTTTATGACGGCTTTGACAAGCAAATTGCAGGATTTATTGAAAATGTTCAATCTGCCCGTTTCATAAATGACGGCAAACAGATTGAAGTAAAATACTGGACAGAGCTTGAGGATACAAATGAACTGCAAACACAAATATTTGATGTTGACAAACCTGACCGCATTACCACATACGAGGAATTATAATAGATTAAAAGCACTCCCCTTTGCAACTTGCAGGGGGGAATTTTTTGCAATAAAAAAGAGGGAAAGAGTTAATCTCTCCCTCCGTCACGGCTACGCCGTGCCACCTCCCTCGTCAGAGGGAGGATTTTTTGTCTTTAGTCCCATAACA
The DNA here is from genome assembly GCA_937916195.1 of uncultured Clostridia bacterium. Lineage (GTDB taxonomy): Bacteria > Bacillota > Clostridia > Oscillospirales > Acutalibacteraceae > Fimenecus. The sequence goes on along the minus strand of CALFTO010000032.1, from coordinate 2,497 downwards.
ATTCTTCATCGTCATAGAGCAGGTCTTCGTCTTCGATTACGGTTGTATCGTCATTAGCAGACTGCTCATAAAGGATATCGGGATTTTCAATTATATCGCCAACCGTGATACCTTCATATTCATAAGGTTTGATATTACGGGAGTTTATGGCTTTTGCAGTTAAATATTTCGACAAGGTGAAATCTGTACCGAACTCGAAGTTCACTCTTATTGCATCATCTTCGGCGGCGTCGTAAATCCAACCACCATCAAACATATTTGTTTTGTAATGGCTTGTAATTCTTCTTTGTGCTTCGATTTTCACTTCTTCATTTTCACAATCTGTAAGCCGTGCAATATAAGGGATTGCGGAGTCAGATGAATAGAAAAGAGTATCAATATCAACGGTTTGGAGTTTACCGTCGAGATATGCGTTCACATTATATGAAGCTACGGTGCGGTCAATTCCGCAAAGGCAGAGGGCTGTAAAAAGTGCCATTGAAATCAGCGCCGCGTACTTCATAGTTTTAAGCTCGGGATTGAAAATCCTTATGATAAATGCCACAATGACTATGGCGGTGGCAATCATAAATACAGATGTGAAAAGTCGCAGGACTGTGAGCCCGTACTCCCCTATATACATAACCATTTTTGAAATTGCGGTTGCGATAAATAGGATTGTAAACACACCGATAAATGTTAAAAGTCCTTTGACAATTGGGTTGAGCTTACCGTTTTCGCGACGAATTGTGAGCCACATTGCAAGTGTCATAAGCACAAGATTTATTGCGGCGATTGCCTCGGTCTCAAAAAATCCGCGACGGGCATACTGGGCAAAGCTGACTTCATAGCCCGAGGGCAGAATTCCCGAAAATGCGCTGAAAAAGTATGCAGTCTGTGAAAACATATACACAAGATAAACAAGGGCGATAAGTCCTAAAAATGTTATCGCAAAGGGCGAATTGAATTTGCGGGCTTTTTCGGGTTGTAAGGGTGCACCGCGAAGTTCATTCAATTCATATTTGCAGGTTACTGCAAAGGAAATCAAAAGGACAAGAACTATTGCGGTTATAATAAGCTTAAGAATTGTCATACCGAGGCTTGAGGCAATTTTGCCCACAAGACCTTCAAAGGCGGCATCTGCACTTGTAAGCAGAGCTATCACAACTGCAAGCACGGGTATTGCCGCGAGCACTGCTGTTGCAATTTGCACAGCAGTTTTCTTTTTGTCATTTTTAAGAAGTGATTTTACAAAAACGGGTGTATTTGAAAATGGTGCTAAAAAGGTTGAAAATGCCAATTTCACTACGCCGTTGATGTGGTCTGCTACTGTTTCATCGGTTAGCGAAACCATACAGAGTGCCGTTGAGGCAAAAAGCACCGCAAATGCGATAAAGCGGGACAATCCATCGGTAGCGTAAAGGGTAAAAACCACGCTTGAAAGCACCGCGAGAACAAGTGATGCAATTGACACGAAACTAAACTCACCTTTTTTTACCACATAAACTGCGAGTGTGGCTATAAGAGCAATTGCGCTGATTGTAAATCCAATTGCCATTCCGCCGAAAAAGCCGAAGAATACAAGGCAGATGGACAACACGGCAAAAATGCCCATAAATATGTAATCAGTTTTAGAAAAGTCGATTTTCTTTTCTTCTTTTGGTTTAGGTTTATATAATATACTGTTAGGGTTTACATATGCGGGACACGACGGTGGTGCGGGAGTTTGCGGAGTATTGTTTGTGGTATTGGTTGATGTGTTTTCCATAAATTATTCTCCTTTCACGGACAGAACAGGAGTTCTGTCCCTACGCGGTTTCTTCTATTATATATTCTTTTTCTTTGCTGATATAGAATGTTAATGCTATTAAAATTATGCACAATGCAAATGTAGGACCATCAAAAATAACCAGTATATTGCCGAGTGCAATTATACACAAGCAAATTATTGCAATTATTTTAAAGCTACCTTTATAGAAATGTGCTAAGGTTGTAAAGAGCAGAATACAGACAATAATAGCATAAAACACAATATAATTACCGATAGTATATCCGTGCACACCGAACCAAAAGATATAAAAATGAGGCGGTGAAAAAATGTTTATCGTCATCGGTAAAAACTGAACAAACAAATCTGCACACATAATGGTGTAATACAGCATCATTATAATGTAAATTATTCTTTTCATTTTTACTCCCCTTTGATAAATATATTGACCGCAGGCGATTCGTGAATCGCCCCTACACAGTTCTGTTTCTACATTGGGATACATCTTAATTCTGCATTTTGCACTTTGCATTCTGCATTTTTAGTCTTCCTCGTATTCGAGAATGTCACCGGGTTGACAGTTAAGCTCACGGCAGATGGCTTCGAGGGTTGAAAAGCGCACAGCTTTTGCTTTGCCTGTTTTGAGAATGGATAAATTCGCTTGGGTTATTCCTATTCGTTCAGCCAATTCGCCCGAGGTCATTTTTGACTTGGCGAGGGCTAAATCGAGATTTATTTTAATTGCCATTT
>CALFTO010000031.1 GCA_937916195.1 uncultured Clostridia bacterium | reverse complement strand
GTCTTCTTATCGGTACAATCCGTGGTATGTACTCACTTTCAGTTCGTAACATGGGACCAAAGGTTGAGCTTATGAAGCAGATTGACCCTGCTTCAGGTATGCCTTCAAACTCATGTATCGTAGGTCTTGTAATTGTTGGCGCATGGCTTGTATATTTCTATGGTGCAAACCTTACCGCAACACCTTGGTTCGGCAAGTTCAGCTTTGACTCATCAGAGCTTCCAATCATCACAATCTATGCTCTTTACATTCCAATGTTCATTATGTTTATGAAGAAAGAAAAAGGTCTTTCACCTGTTAAGAGATTCGTTCTTCCGGCACTCGGAATTATCGGCTCTGCATTTATGGTATTTGCTGCTATTTACTCACACGGCTATGTTCCTTACATAACAGCAAAAGAAGCAGGTGCAGGTTTCTCATGTCCCGTTCTTTTCTACCTTATCGTATTCGCAGTAATTATGGCAATCGGTCTTGTATTTATGAACCCAAAGAAAAAGGCAAAATAATTAAACGACACATAAAAACAGTCTGTAAGGTAAAAACTTACAGGCTGTTTTATTTTCTCTATTATTGAAATCAAGTTCATATTCATATATAATAATATTATCCTTTATGGAGGTGTTGAAATGAATATCTACAAAAATGTGGCAGAGTTAATCGGCAGAACTCCCCTTTTAGAGCTTTCAAATACAGAAAAAGAATTAAAACTTAAATCGACAGTCCTTGCAAAGCTTGAATATTTTAACCCCGCGGGTAGCGTTAAAGACAGAGTAGCACTTGAAATGATTGAAGATGCCGAGCAAAAAGGTGTTCTCAAAAAAGGCTCAGTGATTATTGAGCCTACAAGCGGGAATACGGGTATAGGCCTCGCCAGCGTTGCGGCGGCAAAAGGATATAGACTTATTATCACCATGCCTGAAACAATGTCAGTTGAACGCAGAAAACTGATTTCTGCTTACGGTGCAGAATTGGTGCTGACTGACGGCGCAAAGGGTATGAACGGCGCAATAGAAAAAGCAGACGAATTAGCGAAAGAAATTCCCGACAGCATTGTTGCAGGTCAGTTCGTAAACCCCGCTAACCCCGAAGCACACCGCAAGACCACAGGTCCTGAAATTTGGAAAGATACTGACGGAAAAGTCGATATTCTCGTTGCAGGTGTGGGCACAGGCGGAACTATTACGGGCACGGGCGAATATCTGAAATCTAAAAATCCAAATATTAAAGTCGTTGCGGTTGAGCCCGCAGATTCCCCTGTTCTTTCGGGCGGTAAGGCGGGTGCACACGGCTTGCAGGGAATTGGCGCAGGCTTTGTGCCCGAGGTATTAAACACCGAAATCTTCGACGAAATTATTACTGTTTCAAGTGACGAAGCATATGAAGCCTCACGAAGCCTTGCAAAATGCGAGGGTATTTTGGTTGGTATTTCGTCCGGAGCGGCACTTCACGCAGCAATTGAAATTGCGAAAAGAGAAGAAAACGCGGACAAAACAATAGTTGTAATTTTACCCGATACGGGTGACAGATATTTATCAACTAGATTATTCTAAATATGCAAAGTTAAAGGTCATTCTGAATTACGCTCAGAATGACCTTATTTTTTTATAACTTTTTATCTTTTTCAAGTGAGGCTTTTACGGCATTCATAACCGCTGTGTCAAAGCCCTCATTTTGAAGTGTTGCAACGCCCTCAATGGTTGTGCCACCGGGTGAGCAGACACTATTAATGAGTGCCCATGGATTATGCTCGTTATCTTCAAGCACCATTTTCGCACTGCCCAAAACTGCTTGTGCGCAGATTTTAAGTGCCTCATCCTTTTTCATTCCGTTCTTAACGGCCTCGCGAGCCATTGAATCAATGAACATAAAGGAATATGCGGGTGAACACCCTGCGATTACGCCAAACAAAGCAAACTGACTTTCGGGGATTTCAGTAACCTCGCCGAATGAATTGCAAAGTCCCTTTACAAAATCAAGGGCTTTTTCATCTGCAAATTCATTTTTACAGACCGCACTCATTGAAGCACCAACCTTGGCATTAATATTGGGCATAACGCGGATAATCGGTGTTCCTTCATTCAAAAATGAGCCGATGTACTCAAGCGTTTTGCCTGCACCGATTGACACCACAACTGAGTTATTAAGATGCTCTTTAATCTGCGGTAAAACTGCGGGGAAAATCTGCGGTTTAACTGCAAGAACTATGAATTCACAGTTTTTTGCAAGCTCTTCACAGGAATTAGTGATTTTTGCACCGTATTCTTTATTAAGAAATTCTGCTTTTGAGGTATCCACATCAAAAACACAAATATTTTCGCCATCAACGAACTTTGACGACACAGCACCGCCGATTATGGCACTCGCCATATTGCCACAGCCGATAAAACCGAGTTTAGACATAATTATTCAACATCTGATGTGCAGTGTGCACACTTTGTTGCGTCAATAGCAATTTCGCTCTTGCAATAGGGGCAAACCTTTGTTGTAGGAGCAGGCTCTGGAGCGGGCTCTTCCTTTTTCTTGCCCATTGTTGAAAGCTTGTTAAGACCTTTAACGAGGAGGAAAATAACGAACGCCATAATAATGAAGTCAATTGTAACAGCAATGAAGTTACCGTATGTAAGAATTGCGGCACCTGCTTCTGTTGCTTCTTCAATTGTTGCGTATTCGCCACCGTCAAGAGCCACGAACTTTGAAGCAAAGTCACTACCCTTTGTAATAAGACCGATAAGAGGCATAACAAGGTCGTTTACTACTGATGTTACGATTTTCTGGAACGCACCACCGATAATAACACCGACTGCAAGGTCGATTACGTTACCGCGCATTGCGAACTCTTTGAATTCTTTAAGAAATCCTTTCATTTTAAAAATCCTTCTTTCAATATTCGATGTTTTAATTATATCATTATTTTTATAGATTTCAATATTATTTTACTCCAGTCATATCGAAATCGGGAATAAAATCCGTTTTTGCCGATGATTTTTCTTGCATAAATCCGTTTTCAAGCCCTATATCGAGAAAGAAATCAATCACCTTGTTATATTCTGCGGTGGTAAGCCTGCGGTTGAGCTCTTTGAATTCTGCGATATTGCCGTATGGTGTGTATTGGCTCATGAGACTTATATAAGTATCGGCGGGCAGGTTGTTTTTAATCCATAGAAGTATGTTTTTACTTTCTTGGACATTTGCGGGCAAAATCAAATGGCGAATAATAAGCCCCTTTTGAATTATGCCGTCTTTGAATTCGTTTTTCGATTGCTGACGATACATTTCAAGAATTGCCTTGCTTGCCTTTTCAAAATAATCGGGGCATTTTGCATATTTCTGCGACTTTTCAGAGCTGAAATATTTTAAATCAGGCAAATAGACATCTATAAGCCCCTCAAGGTTTTTAAGTGTTTCAACACTATCATAGCCAGAACTATTATAGATTACGGGAACTGCCGGTTTATATTTATTGAGAGCTTCAATTATTATATGCGAAAAATGAGTTGGGTTTACAAAATCAATTGTGTGAACTCCCCTACCCTCAAGCTCTTTAATAATTTCAACAAGACGGTCAGTTGTTATGATTTCACCTTTATTTTCGTGGCTTATAGGGTAATTCTGGCAAAAACAACATTTCAAACTGCAACCCGAAAAAAAGATTGCACCCGCACCCCGCTCTCCGCTGATGCAAGGCTCTTCCCAATTGTGAATATCCGCCCTCGCCAAAACGGGATTTGCGGGCATCTTGCAAAATCCGTTGCCAATATTTTCATTTCGCACCGCATTACATTTTCGCGGACATAAATTACAGAGCATCATATCACCTCGCATAGAAAACACAAAAGCCTCCCTTGTGAAAGGGAGGGGGACCGCCGTAGGCGGTGGAGGGATTCATATAACAATTAACAGGAATCCCCTCGCCACTTCGTGGCCCTCTCCCCAATAACCAAGGGGCGCTTTATTTTTCATCAGTTCTATCTAATAAATAATCCACACTTACGCCATAATAATCTGCTAATTTTATTAAAACCTCTGCCGTAAGCGAAATTACTCCTGTTTCATATTGCGAATATGTATTTTGGGAAATATTAAGGATTTTTGCAATATCACTTTGTCTTAAATCATTATCCTCACGAATTGTTCTTAAATTTTTAAATATCATAAAAATCACCCAAAAATATTATGCCATATCTTTAAAACAGATATTGACTTTTATCTGTAATACAGATAAAATATTTATATGAATTATTTTGAGGTGATAAATATGGAACAAAAATGTGCTAATTGTGGGCATTTTATTAAACATTATATTAAATCGTCAGGCAGATTTAGTGAAATTGATAACGGCCATTGTGTTTATCCGCGACTTAAACATCGCGATGGCACACAAAAAGCCTGCGAGCATTTTATTGAGAGAGAAGAAGAAGCTAAAATACATATGATAGAAATTGAAATAAAGCATCGGACTTTGTAGGGGTCGATATAAAAATCTTGCCAATCTTATAAAATTGCAGTATAATATTTACATCGTTTTGCGAGGTGAAATTATGCTTCTTACAATTGACATTGGCAACACAAATATAAATCTCGGCATTTTTGACGGTGATGTGCTCACAATGAGTGCCCGTTTGGCTACTGACAGGCAAAAAACTGACGACCAGTTTGCCGTTGATTTTGTTAACATCTTTTCCGTTTATAACATAAAGACTACCGATATTGAAGGTGCAGTTATTTCTTCGGTTGTGCCCGAAATTACCGTACATATTAAAAACGCGGTTAAAAGACTTACGGGCAAAAGGGTTATTGTGCTTTCCCCCGGCGTTAAAACAGGTCTTAATATTATGATTGACAATCCTGCCCAGCTTGGTGCTGATTTGGCGGCAGGTGCAGTTGGTGTGGTAGCAGAATATGACTTGCCCGCATTTGTGGTTGACCTTGGCACAGCAACGAAGATTTTCGCAGTTGATGAAAATCGAGGTTTTCGCGGTTGTATGATTGCCCCCGGTGTTGCAATTTCAGTAAAGGCACTCACCGACACCAGCTCGTTACTCCCCGCAATAAGCCTTGAGCCACCCAAAAAGGCTTGCGGAACAAACACCATTGAGAGTATGCAAAGCGGAATTGTGCTCGGCACGGCGGCTATGATTGACGGGCTTCTTGACCGTTTTGCAGAAGAACTTGGCGAGCCGAAAACTATTATTGCAACGGGCGGTCTTTCTTCATTCATCACTCCCGTTTGCAAGCGAGAAATGATTTATGACGGCGACCTTATTTTAAAGGGACTTAAAGCTATATACGAGAAAAAAACTAAATAGAATCCCTCCACCGCGTTCCGCGGTCCCCCTCCCTTTAACAAGGGAGGCTATAATTCGTCAATATTTGCGTTGTATCTCGGTGTCGAGAACAGCAGCAAGGAGGAATATATATGTCAGCAAACAAAAGGTTGAGCAAGAAAAAAATCTTGACTTTGACCGAAAACGCAATGCTCGCGGCAATTGTTGTGCTGATGGCATTCACACCCATTGGGTACTTGCAGTTAGGTCTTGTAAAAATGACCTTCATCATGATTCCCGTAGCGGTGGGCGCTATCACATTGGGCGAAAAGTCAGGCGCATTTTTAGGGCTTGTATTCGGTATTACAAGCTTTGTGCAATGCTTTGGCCTCGATATTTTCGGCACAACGCTTATGAGCATTAATCCAATTTACACATTTATTATGTGTCTTATCCCCCGTGTGCTTATGGGGTATCTTTGCGGGCTTGTCTACAAGGCTCTCGCAAGGTTCAAAAAAGGTGTTGCAGTTGTAGTTGCAAGCCTTTCAGCTCCCATATTCAACACCGTATTCTTTATGACATTGCTTATGCTTTTCTTTGGCAACAGCGATTATATAATGAGTATGCGTGCAGGCACAGAAAATCTTTGGGCATTTTTAGTTGCCTTTGTGGGACTTAACGGTGTTATGGAGGTTGTGAGCACCATTTTGATTGCACCACCCGTAGCCTTGGCAGTTGAAAAAGCAACAAAAAAATTCAAATAAAAAATTACCGCTCGATTATAAAATCGGGCGGTTTATTTGTATATATCTATACTTATTACAAGTCGGTCCTTTTTGGTGTGGCGAAGCACACCGTCATAAATAAAGCGACCAAATCCGCGAACAGAAATTTTGTCACCGATATTCACAACTGCCGAGGCTCGCATTTCTGCCTTACCGTTTACAAATACTCTTTCGTGTTCAAAATATGGCAACACCTTACTTCGAGAAAGGTTATAAACTGCGGCTACAATCACATCAAGCCTTTCAGACGACACAATTAACTCTATATTTTCGGGCTGTGGCAATGCGTTTTGCGGGATTTCATCTGTTGTTTTACACTCAACGGTTGTGTGCTTTACCTGTGTGAGATTTTCAATGATGTAATCTGCAATTGTGTCAAGGCAGAACAAAAAGCCTTTATTTTCGCTGATTATTATATCTCCCAGCACCTCGCGACGAATACCCAAGCCCATAAGCGAGCCTAAAAAATCGCGGTGAGTTAAATCGTCGGCGAATTTTTGATTGACCGGCTCAATAAGTATACATTTTATGGGATAATCACCATTATCGGTAAAATATTCGCGGTCACCGAAGCAGGCGACAGAGCGTTCTGCGCCCTCATAACCACCCCAAAGATTGACGGATACAGGAAAACGGCAGGCAAAAAGCTCCGAAATTTCGGAAATGCCAAGAAAATCGGAATATATCGGGTATCCGCGCTCATTTGAACGAGATGCCAAATCTTCAAACCTTTTTTGTTTATCTGTCAACTTAATCACCAAAGCAATTCTAACAAAAAGAAAGATTGGGGTCAAGACCGCAACCTTTCTTCAACTCATATTTATTCCTCTACACCCTCATATTCATTGCTGAATTTTTCGAGAAGTCCATACAAAATATAGAATATTAATGTCGTTACTAATCGGCTGATAAAAATGTACATTTGAACATCGCGGTCAGTACCCTCAGTAAGTATAGCAACAAATCCATAGACACATGTTGCAAGTAATGCAAGCCCATAAAACACTTTATGAGGAACTTTATAGCCGTGAAATGTGCCTAAAAGCAATGCAAATGAAAACATAAACAATCCGTAATTTATAGGCGAAAAATCATATTGCTGTGCAAAAAGCATCACAAAACCTAATACGAAAGCAACAATAGTCAATGGCTTTTCAATGTTCAAATGATAATCAAAAATTTTGAGAAATCGGCTCATAAAAATCAACGAAATTATTGCCCAATAGACTGCATAGCCCAAACATATAAAGAAAATCGGCAATCTTCCCACTAAATCATCACTGTAAACATCAATACACAAATATTGTGTTGCAGATATCAATGATAAAATCACATTGTAGAAAGCATAGGCAAAAGCCACCGCACATACCATTACAACACCGACCGGTAAATCCAGACAAGTTGTTGATAATGGACTCTTTGGTTCTTCTTTCTTTTGTTCTTCGCCATTAAGGATTTCGTCAACAGTTGTACCAAGTTCTTTTGCCAATGGGCTTAAAAGCTGAACATCAGGCATACCGTCACCTGTTTCCCATTTTGAAACGGCTTTATTGGTAATCTGCAGTTTTTCTGCCAGTTCTTGTTGAGTAAGCCCTAATGCTTTTCTTTTTTCAGAGATAAACTGTCCTGTTTTTGCATTATTCATATTAATCCCCCTTTTCTGCTTTTAATATATCATTTTTCATAAAAAATGACAATCCCCGCTAATTAGAAAAGAGTCCACTGTGCGTGGACTCTTAATTTCAAATGCTATTTTGCAAAATATTTCAATATTTCTTCTTTTGACTTTGCTGTTATTTTACCTTGGGCATAAAAATCTCTGCCCCCGCCCTTACCGTTAAAAGCTTGATTGATTTTTTGCACATTCTCGCGGACAATATTCTCTTTACTTGCAACAATGTAAATATAATTATCGCCGTCAGTATTTGAAAAAGCATAGCAATAGACAAAATCTTCTATAAGACTATTTGAGCAGTTTCGCAACTCGTCATAAGAAGCGTTATTTACGAACACGCAAATGCCGTTACTTATTTCGTGTTTTTCCATTTGCAAGAGAGCTAATTCTGCTAAAAGTTTTTTGTTCTCGGCACGCACATCGCCCAAATCCTTATGGATTTTTTCTGTTGAAGTGAAAATATCCTCACGCTTCGCAGAGAGTAAATTCATAATTGATTTTGCAGAACTGTGAATGTTACAATAGTCCTTAAATGCTAAAAGCCCTGCAACCATTTCAATTCTTGTGCCTTTTTTGTAGGGAATAAAGCTTAGAATTTTTATAACACCAATTTCGCCCGTATTTGCCACATGAGGAGCACAGCAAGCGCACAAATCATAATTTTCAATCTCAACAAGACGAAGATTTTCGGTAATGTCAAGCTTACTGCGATAATCATAATTGCCAATTTCGTCAGCAGTAGGAAAAATAATATTGATTGATTTATTCGCATAAATTGCCTTGTTTGCTTCAAGCTCGATTTTTGCTACATCGTTTTCAGTAAGAGGTCCGTCACAATCAAGTGTTACTAGTCTATCGTTCAAATGAAAACCAACATTGTTATAACCGAAAAGATTGTGAATTATACCCGACACAAGATGCTCGGCAGAGTGGTTTTGCATACGCGAAAAACGAATATCCCAATCTATTGCGCAATTTACGGTTTCACCCACTTGAACAGGCTTATCAACCTTATGGTAAACTATACCGTCTTTAATCTGAACATCGAGCACATTTGCGTCACCCATTTTGCCCATGTCGGCAGGCTGTCCGCCACCCTCGGCAAAAAATGCAGTCTTGTCAAGCACAACATAGCACTCACCGTCTTTTTCTTCACAAGAAATCACCGTCGCGGCAAATTCTTTTATATATGAATTTGTTTCGTACAATTTAATTGTGGGCATAAAAACACCGCCTTAATTTAATGCATATATTTTAGCAAAAAATAATGGCGGGAGCAAGCCCCCGCCCTATATTGTAATTAAGTTTTATAAAATCGAGTTATTTTTTCGTTAGGCAATCTCGCAGAACCGAAGCTGTATATAGATACTGCGAGGTGAAAGCGAGGAAGCATAACGGAAAAATAAACTATTTTAAGCTTTGTTTGCTGAGCCGAAGAGCTCAATCTTTTCTCTAACAGTAGCCTTGATAGCTTCTGCACCGGGAGCTAAAAGCTTTCTTGGGTCAAAGCCCTTGCCCTGAAGGTCTTTGCCTTCTTCAATATACTTTC
>CALFTO010000030.1 GCA_937916195.1 uncultured Clostridia bacterium | reverse complement strand
GAGAACACGCTTTTTAGCTGATTTGATATTTGGCATATTCGTTACACCTCCTTCGCATTACAGATACATATATTACCACGGAATAAAATAAAAATCAAGTTTTTTTTACAAAATGACTATTATTTTTTTCAATGCCAATAATATCTTCATAAAAGGAGGTTTTTCAATGAATTGCAGAACAGATATTGCCCTTGAAAGACACGAATTGCTAAAAGATAATAAATGCGAAGGCATATTTTTTAAAAAAGAAGAAAATGAAAAAGCGGTAGTCACAACCATAGAAATCTTTGACAAAAGGGGAGAACAAGCATTAGGTAAGCCAAAAGGTAAATATATAACAATTGATTTGCCCGAATTCTCACACGAAAGCGAATTGCTTGACAGCCGACTTACCGCAATAACTCAAAGCATTAAAGATTTGTTACCGCTTAATGCTCAAACCGTACTCGTTGCAGGCTTGGGTAATGAGAGCATAACTCCAGACGCATTAGGTCCATTATGTGCAAAACAGATTTTTTCAACAAGACATATTGAAAAGGGTATGGAAAAGGATTTGGGACTTCCAAATCTTCGTCCCGTTGCCGCGGTTTCAACAGGAGTTTTAGGGCAAACGGGTATTGAAACCGCCGAATATATCAAGGGAATTGTAGAATTCATTAAGCCTGACGCGGTAATTGTTATTGATGCTTTGGCTTCACGAAAAATCTCAAATCTCGGCAAAACCGTTCAATTGTCAGATACAGGTATAACCCCCGGTGCAGGCGTAGGAAATTACAGAAAAACAATTGACAATTCAACTCTCGGCGTGCCCGTAATTTCAATGGGTGTTCCAACAGTTGTTGACGGCAAAACCATAGTTCACGATTTAACTGAAAATTCTCAAAACATTTCAACTGATGCCGATGAAATGATGGTAACACCCCGCGATATTGATACAATAATTCAGCGTGCCGCAAAGCTTCTTGCTTTGAGTATAAACTGCGCATTGCAACCCGAATTTGAGCCCGAAATGTTCCTTGCACTATCATAAATTGCAAAATATCAGCATATTTATATTTGAAAAAACATTGAAACGAGCTGATATTTTGAATAAAAGGACAAACATTGGTAAAAAAATCCTTGATTTACTAATAAAAACCACATTGCCTATAACACTTTGTCTTGCAACTATTCTCTTTGGTGCAGATACTATGGCAGAAAAGTTGTTGAATACAAGCTTTATGTTATCAAATCCATTAAGTATTTTCACATCTAATAATCGAAATGATGAAAAAAAGGACACCGAAAATATTGTTGAGAATGAAAACCCGCAAACACAGACCGTAAATTCCTCAATAGTTTTCACGGTTTCTTCTGATATTAAAAGGCTTGTTGATGAGGCAGAGAAAAAATACGCCAATTCTTCAAATGACGGCACAATTTCCGCCGAAGATTACAGTCTTAAAAACGCAACCGCCGAGTATAACGGCATCTATCTTCGAAACACAACTCAAAACCACAGCGAAATTGATATAGCAAGTTATCTTAACAAAAAAGTTCAAGCATCAGTTAACAAAAACAAGCCTGCTGTTCTAATTTATCATACTCATACAAGTGAAACCTATGAGCTTTTAGACCGTGACTTTTATACAAACGAGCGTAGCACACGAAGTGAAAATTCTGCTGAGAATATGGTAAGAGTAGGTGAGGAAATCTGTAAAATTCTTGAAAGCAACGGCTATAAAACCATTCACGATAAAACGGTTTATGACGAAACACTTAATGGTGCTTATGACCGTGCAAGAGAAAATATCAGCAAAATTTTAAAAGAAAACCCGTCAATTCAAGTGGTGCTTGACATTCATCGTGACTCAATTTATTTAAAGGACGGCACGCGTATTAAAACAGTTTCACAAATTAATGGTGAAAAGGTAGCACAAATAATGATTACTACGGGCTGTGAAGACGGTAATGTTACGGATTTTCCAAATTGGGAGAAAAATTTAACATTTGCATTAAATCTTCAACAAAGCCTTGTGCGTGAAGCCCCATCACTTATGCGACCGCTTAATTTGGCAGGTAGAAAATACAATATGGATTTAGTGCCCTGCGCTCTGCATATAGAAATCGGCACAGATGCAAATACCTTAACCGAAGCGGTAAATTCCGCAAATATTTTCGGCGAAGCCTTGTCAAAACTATTGAAAGGATATGAAATATGACAGAACTTTATAAAATCATAAGAAGTTACTATTTATCGGTAATTGTAACAGTACTCACAACCCTTATTTTTTGTGGAGTATTTATTGCCCAAACAAATACTGATAAAATGCTTTTCGGATAAAACATAATATTGCAATTATGACTTTTACATTGTATAATCTTATTGTATTTTATTGAAAGGTTGTACGCGTAAAGGTCTTTTTTGCGCGGGTGTATTTATGAATTTTACAGAACTTAATAACAACGGACTTGTTGAGGGCTTTGCAGTCATCAAACAGTGCGATAAAAAAATGGCAAAAAACGGTAATGCTTATCTTGACCTTGTTCTTTCAGACAAAGACGGCGAAATCTTTGCAAAACTCTGGGATTATAACGAGGTTTCCCACGGCAAATATGAAAATGATATGTTTATTAAGGTGAGGGGAACAATCTCGCAGTATAACGGTCACGACCAGTTGCGTATTGAAAGAATTCGTCCCGTAACAGACGGCGACAATGTGAATGTTGCTGATTATGTAAAATCAGCAGATTATTCGGGCGAGGATATGTATAATTTCCTTATCAGCACCGTCAATGCATTTAAAGATGAAGATTTAAAGAAAATTGTAACTTATCTTCTTGAAAACAATAAAGAAAAAATTCTTTATTTTCCCGCTGCATTCCGTCTGCACCACGCAATTCGTTGCGGACTTTTAATGCACACTTCGTCAATTGTTAAGCTCTGTGAGGCAATCTGTAAGGTTTATCCTTTCGTTAACCGCGAATTACTCATTTCAGGTGCAATTCTTCACGATATTGCAAAAACAGTTGAGTTTGATGTGCGTGATACAGGTATTGCATCGGGCTATACAGTTGAGGGTAATCTTATAGGTCACCTTGTTAAAGGTGCAATGATGGTTGCCGATGCCGCGAAAGTGCTCGGTACAGACAGTGAAAAATCACTTCTTTTGCAACATATGGTGCTCTCTCACCACGGTGAGCCCGATTTCGGTGCGGCGGTAAGACCATTATTCCTTGAAGCAGAATTGCTTTCACAGCTTGACTTAATGGACGCAAGAGTTTATGAAATTATGGATGCGGTCAGCGGCGTGAATAAAGGCGAATTTACAAATCGCCTCTGGGCACTTGAAGACAGAAAATTCTATAAATATAATGATGCAACTTTAAAAGTTGATATTCTTTAATATAGAACGGCGGGGCTTTGCCTTCCTTGTCAAAGGGAGGGG
This sequence comes from uncultured Clostridia bacterium, assembly GCA_937916195.1. Lineage (GTDB taxonomy): Bacteria > Bacillota > Clostridia > Oscillospirales > Acutalibacteraceae > Fimenecus. The sequence goes on along the minus strand of CALFTO010000030.1, from coordinate 4,933 downwards.
GACCGCGAAACGCGGTGGAGGGATTCCTCCGCCGTTACTTTTTATCTTAATAAATTCTTAATAATTTAACTTCTTTATTCTTAAAACCATTTTTATTACAATACTGTTGGAGGTTGAAAATATGTATAATATTTTAGTTTGTGATGATGAAAAAGATATTGTCAATGCACTTGACATTTATCTTAAATCAGAGGGGTATAACACAATTCTTGCCTACAACGGTTTGGAAGCCTTTGAAAAGGTACAGACTGAAGAAATTCACCTTGTTTTAATGGATATTATGATGCCCATTTTAGACGGCATTAACGCAATGGTGAAAATACGTGAAATCAGTAATATCCCCGTAATTCTGCTTACTGCAAAAGGGGAGGATACTGACAAAATTTTAGGTTTAAATGTTGGTGCTGATGATTATGTCACAAAGCCGTTTAATCCCGTTGAGCTTATGGCACGCGTTAAATCCCAGCTTCGCAGGTATTTAATGCTCGGTGGCGGAAAAATCAGCTCCCAAAACATTCAAATAGGCGGAATTGAACTTGATGACACCGCTAAAAAAGTTACCGTTGACGGCGAAAAGGTTTCCCTTACACCAACCGAATATGATATTTTGCGTTTGCTTATGCAAAATCCCGACAAGGTCTTTTCACCACGCGAAATCTATGTAAAGGTGTGGAAGGATGACCCCTACGGTGCAGAAAGCACAGTTGCAGTACATATTCGTCACCTCCGCGAAAAAATCGAAATCAACCCTGCCGAGCCCCGCTATTTAAAGGTGGTATGGGGTCAGGGCTATAAGATTGAAAGAGGAGTGAGATAATGAGTTTGAAAAGTAACTTTGTTGTTAAATGTATCGCGGTAATTCTTTTCGCAGTATTTTTGACCGCTACATTACTGTCGTCTGCTTGCCTTATCTTCGGCATAGGTTCAGGTACGTTTACCTCAGAAGCTGAAAAAAAGGAAGGTAAAGAAAATATTTTACAGGATATGCTCTGGTATCCTGCAGGGCAAATAAGAAACAGTTTGAGAGATTTTGCCGAGATTGAAGACTTGCCCTTTGAGTATTACAATATTTATCAATCCGAAAATGTTTTGTATGAAATTTATGATGCCGATGGTAAAATATTTTATTCTAATTTAAACGGTACGGAAGGTGATATTCATATTTATGATGAAGTCACTTTTTCAATCCTGAAAGAAGAATATAAAGATTCTGAGTTAATTTACGAAGAAACCTTGCCAACGGATTACGGTGAAAATGCAACTGCCGTTCATCCAAGCTCAGATGAAATTACGGATAAATATTATGAAGAAAAAAGCTATTCATACAATGTTTATCTTAAAGAAGAAATGACTGCAAAAGACAGCTTTTATTATGTTTCAGAATTATTTGATTATGTTGCAGAGCATAAAACAAGCCTCACAATCACCGTAATAATATCACCGATTATTTCCCTTGTGTTGTTCATTTTCTTAATGTGCGCATCAGGTCATAAAGAGGGCGTTAAAGAAATTCATATTTCCCGCTTTGACCGTTTCCCTGTTGATATTTTGTCTGCCGCTTATATAGGGCTTACGGTATTGTTGGGATTAGGCATCTTCTGGCTGTATGAAGAATTTTTGTATTATTGGCCTCAGTATTATGATTCTTCAATAAGCGTAGTAATTCCGTTTTTAGTCGGTCTTTGTGCTGTCGGTGTCGCACTTGATTTTGCACTTCTTGCAATACTCTCAATGACCACCGCAGTACGCCTTAAAACCCGCACATATATAAAATCAACATTGATTTTTATGGTGCTAAACATTTGCTGGAAAATTCTTAAAATTAGTTGGAATTTTATTTGTAAAATCTGCAGAAAATCCGTTAATTTTATGGGTAGAGTTTTACGCAAAATCCCGCTTGTTTGGAAAACTATTTTAATTGTTATTGCACTTGGCTTTTTGGAAATACCGATATATGTTATATCCCATGACTGTGATTTTCCGCTATGGTTTATTTTCAATATAGTTTTAGGTGTTTTCGCAATTCTCGTTGCAATAATCCTCAAACAGATTAAAAAAGGCACCGAAGAAATCGCAAAAGGCAATATTTATAAGAAAATTAATACTAAGTATATGTTTCTTGACTTTAAAGACCACGCAGAAAATATCAATAATATCAACGATGGCATTGCAAAAGCCGTTGAGGAGCGAATGAAGTCTGAACGCTTTAAAACCGAGCTTATTACCAATGTTTCGCACGATATTAAAACTCCTTTGACATCTATCATAAACTATGTTGATTTGCTTGAAAAAGAAGAAATCAACAACGAAACCGCAAAAGAGTATATCGGTGTATTGTCTCGTCAGTCTGCAAGACTTAAAAAGCTCATTGAAGATTTGCTTGAAGCCTCAAAGGCATCAACGGGCAATGTAAACGTAAATCTTTCGCAGTTTGAATTGGGAATTTTGCTCACTCAAGCCCTCGGCGAATATGAAGAACGTTTTGCACAGAATAATTTGCAGATAGTTCTCAATAAAACCGATGAAATGTTGCTTGTAATGGCAGACAACCGTCATATGTGGCGAGTTTTTGATAATATTCTCAACAATATCGCAAAATACGCTCAACCCAATACCCGCGTTTATATTGACGCTAACCGCAAAAATAATATTGCCGAAATCAACTTCCGTAATATTTCAAAGGATGCTCTCAATATTTCGGGTGACGAGCTTATGGAACGCTTTGTACGTGGCGACAGCTCGCGAAATACCGAGGGTAGCGGTTTAGGTCTTTCAATTGCAAAAAGCCTCACCGAAGTTCAAAAAGGTAAGCTCGATATCCAAATCGACGGCGACCTGTTCAAAGTCCGCCTCGCATTCCCATTAAGTGAATAACGAAGGGAGAGAAATGAGTAAGCAATAATCTCACCAAATCTCTCCCTCAGTCTCGACAGCTCCCTCGTCAGAGGGAGCTACTTTTTTATTCCATTAAAAACTTTACATTTTGCGTTTTGTACTTTGCATTTTATTGCTGGTCCGCCCAATTATAATTTCTCAATTCTCCGCTTTCAAGCAAGGTTGGGTAATCCCATTGTCTCAATGTTTCGTAAACACCAATCGCAACCGCATTTGAAAGATTAAGACTTCTTGCCTCGTCAATCATAGGAATTCTCACACATCTTTCTGCATTTTCATAAAGCAATTTTTCGGGAAGTCCCGCGGTTTCTTTGCCAAAAACAAGATATGTATTGTCGGGGTATTTTACATCAGAATGTCTGTTTTGTGCTTTTGTTGAAAAATAGAAAAAGTTTCCGCCTTGATTTTTTGCGAAGAAATCCTCTAACGAATCATAATAAGTAATGTCAAGCAAATACCAATAGTCAAGTCCTGCTCTTTTAAGCTTTTTGTCATCAGGAGTAAATCCCATTTTGCCCACAAGATGAAGTCTTGCTCCTGTTGCGGCACAAGTGCGTGCCACGTTGCCTGTATTCTGCGGAATTTCGGGCTCTACCATAACTATATTCAATGTCATAAAATCACCTAAATTTTTCAAAATTTAAAACCAAATTTATTATAACATTTTTAGAAATAATTTTAAACACAATTTTATAATTTTTTTATTCCTTTTTCAAAAAATATTACTGCTCATAAAAATTGAGCAAAAAATCAAGAAGGAGGAAGAAAAATGAACAATACTACAATGAAAGCAATCGGTGCAGGTATGCTTGCAGGCACAGCCGCATTGGCAATGACAAGTGCAATGTCAAACAATTCTACAAAGAAAAAGATGAAGAAAACCGCTAAAAAGGCAGTAGACACATTCTCAAACGTAGTTGACAATATGAACACTATGATGAAATAACGGGGCGTAGTAAATGAAATGTTTTAAAGTCATTTGTCTCGCTTTAGTTTTATCAATATTGGGTGCTTGCACTAATCCCGAATATGAAAAAGTAGAAGATACAACCAATAACACATCAACAACCCAAAATCAAGAACGGAATATTCCCGAAACTTCAGTAGCTCCGGCGCCTATGTCAGAGAGTAAAAGTTATTCAACTGAAAAAATCGCCCATAGCTACGGCGTAGCAACAAATGGTGTTGCTAACGAAATTTCAATAAATGCACAAAAGTTTTTTGAAGAAAATAATTTTAACGCATTCTGTCTTGATACCAAAACAAAAGATAAGGTTCTCTATTTAACCTTTGACTGTGGTTACGAAAACGGCTATACATCAAAAATTCTTGATGTATTGAAAGAGAAAAAAGTGAACGCCACATTTTTCTGTACTTTACCACAGGTAAAAGACGAGCCCGAATTGATACAGCGAATGATTGACGAAGGGCATATTGTGGGCAACCACTCAGTAACTCATCCGTCATTCGCAGAGATTTCAACAAGCCAAATTGAAACAGAAATTAAGGGTATGGAAAGCTATCTGAAAGAGAATTTCAATTATTTTGAGCCTTATTTCCGTTTCCCTATGGGTGAATACAGCGAAGTCGCCCTTGATACAGTAGGCTCATTGGGGTACACCAGCGTATTCTGGTCTTTAGCTTATGCCGATTGGGATTTGAATAACCAGAAGGGTGCCGGATTTGCACACGAAACAGTAATGTCGCGAATTCACCCCGGTGCAGTTATTCTTTTACACTCCGTTTCGCCCGATAACGCCAATGCCTTGGCTGATATAATTGATAGCGCAAGGGCACAGGGCTATGAATTTAAATCTTTAAGAGATTACGATAATTGACAAAATTTTTCAATAATAAAAGTAAGTATTAAGTCAACACTACTACTGCAAACGCAATTGATATAAAACTTTAACGGATAAGGGGTGTATTTAAATGTCAAGAGGTAATAAAAACGTAGTACCCGAGGCTCGTGAAGCTCTCGATAGATTCAAGATGGAAGCTGCTTCTGAAGTAGGCGTAAATCTTAAGCAGGGCTACA
>CALFTO010000029.1 GCA_937916195.1 uncultured Clostridia bacterium | reverse complement strand
TTTCCTCCCTCTGACGAGGGAGGTGGCAACGCGTTAGCGTTGACGGAGGGAGAGAAAATGAATCCCTCCACCGCGTTCCGCGGTCCCCCTCCCTTTTACAAGGGAGGCTTTTTGTTTTATGCAATATTGCTATTTATTTCTTAATATGCTATAATTAAAATATTAATTATCTTTGGAAAGGGATATGGTTATGTCTATACTTAATAAAATCGTGAATAAGGCAGTAAATTTCGGCACAAAGCTTGTCAGCGGAGTTTCACAGGATGAGGCTTTGGCTGCGTTAGGCCCTGTAACTATCACCGATGGTATGCCCGAAGTGCTTCGTCGTGCGGCGGCAGATTGTGCAGTTCTTCTTAAGAATAATGATGTTCTTCCGTATAAAAAGGATACAGTTCTCTCTGTTTTCGGCAGAGGTCAGTACGAGTGGTTTTATACAGGCTACGGCTCAGGCGGTGACGTTAAAAAGCCCTATGGCGTAAATCTTATCGATGGTATAAAAAACTGTGAGGATTTAATTCTTAACACCGAGCTTGCAGATATTTATGCAAAGTGGAATACTGAAAATCCCATTGACCACGGCTTTTGGGGTCATTGGCCACGCTATTATCCCGATATGAACTTAACCGAAGAAATCGTTAAAAATGCGGCTAAAAAGAGTGACAGTGCCGTTTACATAATCGGCCGTTCTTCAGGCGAGGACCGCGAAAATGCACTTGAAAAAGGCAGTTATTATCTTACAGACAACGAAAAAGCAAGCCTTGATTTAATTACAAAATATTTCGACAGCGTAACGGTGCTTCTTAATATCGGTAGCATTATTGATATGGAGTGGGCTGAAAAATACGGCAGAAAAATCGGCGCAATTATGCTTGTGTGGCAGGGCGGTATGGAAAGCGGAAATGCCATTGCAGATTTGCTTTGCGGTAAGGTAAGCCCAAGCGGTAAGCTTGCTGACACAATTGCCGAGGAGTACGAAGATTATCCCTCATCAAAGGATTTCGGCAGTATTGCGTTCAATAATTACAAAGAAGATATTTATGTTGGATATCGCTATTTTGAAACCTTTGAGAAAGACGATGTGCTTTATCCGTTTGGTTTTGGCCTTTCTTACACTAATTTCGAGCTCAAAATGGGTAATGTTAAAAAGGGTAAAAATAGCGTAACCGTTGAATGTACCGTTAAAAATGTGGGTGACCACAGCGGTAAAGAGGTTGTTCAGGTTTATCTTAAAAAGCCTTGCGGAAAACTTGGCAATCCCGCACGTGAATTGGTGGGCTTTGCAAAAACAGGGCTTTTAGCACCAAAAAAGAGCGAAAAGGTTAAAATTGAAATCCCCAATGAGTATTTCTGCTCATATGACGACAGCGGTAAGAGTGGATATGCTTATTCCTATGTAATGGAAGAGGGCGAATATAAGCTCTATGTGGGCACAGATGTGCGTTCAGCAGAAAAGGTGTGGAGCTATCATCAGGAAAACACCGTTCAGGTGCTCGAATTACAGCAGACCGCCGCACCCGAAGTTGCATTTGACCGTTTTGTAAACGACGGTAAATTAAAGCTTGAGAAAACTCCCACAAAGCAGTACGATTTACGCCACATTATCATTGAAAATATTCCTCGTCCAATTCCAAGAATAGGTGACAGAGGTTACACCCTTAAAGATGTTAAAGAGGGTAAAGTTTCACTGGAAGATTTTGTTTCACAGCTCGACCTTGACGAGCTTGAGGCAATCTCTCGCGGTGACTACCGAATGGATTCACCTCTCGGCGCAAAGGGTAACGCAGGCGCAATCGGTGGTGTTACTGAAAGTCTTCGTAAAAAAGGCGTCCCCGCAGTAATCACAACTGACGGCCCATCGGGAATTCGACTTCTTTCATATTGCTCACTTATTCCCATCGGCACAGCCTTTGCCTGCTCATTTGATACAGACCTTGTTAAAGAGGTTTACACACTTATCAGCAAAGAAATGAAAGAAAAGGGCAGTGATATTCTTTTAGCCCCCGGTATGAATATTCATCGTAGTCCTCTTTGCGGAAGAAACTTTGAATATTTCTCTGAAGACCCAGTTCTTTCAGGTCTTATGGCTGCGGCATCGGTTGAGGGTATTCAGGCAAGCGGTGGCTCGGCTTGTCCCAAGCATTTTGCTTGTAACAATCAAGAAACAAACAGAACTCACAATGATTCAAGAGTATCTGAACGAGCACTTCGCGAAATTTATCTCAAAGGCTTTGAGATTTGTGTTAAAAAGGCAAATCCCAAGTGCATTATGACCTCATACAACAAGATTAACGGCGTGTGGGGACATTACCATTACGAGCTTTGCGAAAGAATTCTTCGTCGCGAATGGGGTTATGAGGGTATGGTTATGACGGACTGGTGGATGCGCTCATCAAAGAGCCCCGAATTCCCCGAAATGTGCGACCAAGCATACAGAGTTCGTGCAGGTGTAAATGTGCTTATGCCCGGCGGTAAGAGAACAGGCAAGCACAAGCCCGACGGCACACTTCTTAAAACCTTCGGCAAAATCGACGGTATCACCACCGGCGAAATGCAAAGAACAGCAATGTTCGTGCTTAATATGTGCTTAAATTATATTGATTAAAATACATATAAAAAACGGAGTCGATTGACTCCGTTTTTTATGTGTGAGAGATTGTTTATCGTTTATAATTATATTTTCTATGTAATTTGTGTCGTAAAATTTGAATTTGTCGGGCTCTTTTGGGATATACCCCCCCTCAAGGGTGGACCCAACATAGCCTTCCACCTACGAGGGGAAGGTGTCACCGTAGGTGACGGAAGGGGGGATAAAAATCGCGTCGCAGACCCGACACTTTGCATTTTGCGTTTTGCACTTTGCGTTTATCCCGACAAACCCAATTTATCGAACTCTTTTGACATTATATCAGTGTTATAATCCATTTTCCCAACACATAACCCGCGGGCACTAATAGTGCAGGTAATAAATTACCAACTCTGATTTTCTTGCCGAAGGTGATGTTAATACCTACGCAGAAAATCAATGCCGAGCCTATGTATGAAAGATATTCTGTTAATTCTTCGCTTATAAAATTGCCTGCAAAGTGAGAAATAAGGGTTATTGCACCCTGATAAATCAAAATTGCAATTGCAGAGCACATTGCACCTACTCCGTAGGTTGAAGCCATAATCACAACGATTACAAAGTCGAGAATTGCTTTTGCGGTGAGCATTGAGTAGTCGCCTGTAAGACCGTCTTGAATTGAGCCCACAATCGCCATTGCACCAACGCAGATAATAAGTGATGTATTTACAAATCCGTCAACAAATTTATTGTCGTTCTCTGCCTTTAAAAGTTTTTTAAGCTTTTCGCCAATGCTGTCCATTCTCTTTTCAATATTTACCCATTCACCGAAAAGACCACCAAGTACAAAAGAGAAAATCAAAAGCATTGTGCCCTGTGTTTCGATTTTACCATCGGTAACGGTTAACATTCCCTGCAAAGTGCCTGTGATACCGATGAATATGGTTGCAACTCCGCAAGCTGCCATTAAGGTTTTTTGAAATCTTTCGGTAATGCCCTTGTTAAGCAACATTCCGAGTACACCGCCCAGGATTACCGCAACGGTGTTGATTATTGTGCCAAGACCAAACATTGTTGTCACCTCAAAAACGAGAATGAGAGAATTATATCACTTTAGTAAGGTGTGTGCAAGGTTTTAAAAGATAAATTCTGAATTTCGTTTTTCTCTTGAATTTTACAAAATTTATGGTAAAATACTGTTGATAAAGAGGGAGTAGCTTGCGACTATTCGTGACAACGGCGTCAATACGGCATTTTGCCCGCCTTTGTATTAAATGGCGAGACTCTTACTGCATTAAATTGCGGTAAGGGCTTTTTTTATTGCCTTTTACCGAAAGAAAAGGAGAAACGAAAATGGAATTTCTTAAAGAATTTGAAATCCTTTACGAGAATTTTGTCTATTTCGATTGGAAAATGCTCGTAATGTGGGCTATCGGCGGATTGCTTATTTACCTTGCAATCAAAAAAGAAATGGAGCCCACACTTTTGCTTCCTATGGGCTTTGGTGCAATTCTTGTTAACTTGCCCATTTCGGGTGCTATTACACAATATCGTCTTGGCGAAGAAGTTATTTCTCAGGCAAAGTATTTTCAATTGCTTGAACAGGGCGTAGAAGGTCTTTCAGTTGAAGAGGGTGCACTTGATGTGCTTTTCAATGCGGGTATCGCAAACGAATTGTTCCCCCTCATTCTTTTCATCGGCATCGGTGCGATGATTGACTTTGGTCCGCTTCTTTCAAACCCCAAGCTTATGATTTTCGGTGCGGCGGCACAGTTTGGTATTTTCTTCACTCTCTGCCTTGCATCAATCTTCTTCCCGATTAATGACGCGGCTTCAATCGCTATTATCGGTGCGGCTGACGGTCCAACATCAATTGTTGTTGCTAATAAGCTTAATTCACAGTATCTTGGTGCTATTATGGTTGCGGCTTATTCATATATGGCTCTTGTTCCTATTATTCAGCCACCTGTAATCAAGCTTCTCACAACAAAAAAAGAGCGTCTTATCCGTATGCCTTATTCACAGACAGAGGTTACAAAGCTTACAAGAATTCTCTTCCCAATTATCATCACAGTTATTGCAGGCCTTGTTGCTCCCGCATCAGTTTCACTTGTTGGCTTCTTGATGTTCGGTAACCTTATTCGTGAGTGCGGAGTGCTCAATTCTCTTTCAGAAACGGCACAAAAAGTTCTTGCAAATCTTATTACAATCTTCCTTGGTATCACAATTGCTACAAAGATGCACTATGCATCATTCCTTGATAAAGACACAGTTCTTATTCTCGCACTTGGTCTCTTTGCGTTCGTATTTGATACCGCAGGCGGTGTTATGTTTGCAAAGCTTCTCAACGTATTCTTACCCAAGGGTAAAAAGATTAACCCAATGATTGGTGCTGCAGGTATTTCAGCATTCCCAATGTCAGGTCGTATAGTTCACAAAATGGGACTTGCAGAAGACCCACAGAACTTCCTTCTTATGCATTCAATCGGTGTAAATGTTTCAGGTCAGATTGCTTCTGTTATTGCGGGCGGTCTTATTCTCAGTTTCTTTATGTAAGGGGTGGCTTAAATGTTAAATAATATTTTTGTTACATTAATGGCTTTTATGTTTGAGCCAATGAACTTTGTTTACAACCTTAAATATATGGTTATCGGTATGATTTGTATTATCATTGTTATGGGTGTGCTTATTCTTATCACAACCGCACTTAACAAGTTTATACCGAAACTCACAAAGAAAAATAAAGATAAATAAAATAAGATTTGACCGTCGGCTTCGGCGGTCATTTTTGTTTTTGCAACCAATATTTTCCTCGGTTGCAAACTAAAATGTATAGAATTCTCAAAAAAATTCATATAAATTAACATTTGTAATTGCAGATGTTCAAAAAATCTGCTACAATTTATTCAGTATATAAAGCAGGAGGAAAATATGAGAGATTTTATTGAGTATATTGAAACTTCTTGTGCGAAGCTTCCCGATAATCACATCACATATTTGTTCAAAAAGAAAATCCTTGACGAAATGACCGACAGGGCTAATGAAATGACCCACGCAGGGCTTCGCGACGAAAAGGTGCTCGCTGACCTTATGGCAGACGAATATCCCGATTTGCCCGCACAGTATAAGGTGTGGTCAAAAGAATATAAAAAGAAAAAGTTTGCAAAGACAATGCGTCTTGTAATGGGCATTGGCGGTGTAATTTTCTTCATTGCAATGTTCATTGCTTACTTTGAGGTGAGCAAGGCAACGGGCGAATGGGGCAAAACATGGCTTATTATCGTGGGCGGAATTTTCGCAATGATTATTTTCTACACAAGCTTTGGCATCAAGCGAATTTGTCATATGAGACGAGTTTTTCACCCCATTGCAAGATTTTTAATTGCTATGTGCGTAATGCTTTTCTCTGTATTCTCATTCCTCTTTGTGCTTGTTATGTTTGATTTGCCTGCTACTTGGCCGTTGATTATGGTGGGTGTAATACTTATGTTGCTCGCTGATATTGTTTTCGCTTTTGCAACAAAGCAGAAATTCCGCACAGTTTCAACCTTTGTTTATATGCCCGTAATTTCAACAATGCTTTATATTATTCTTGCGGCTTATGGCGTAATCAGCTGGATTACCGGCTGGCCCGTAATTCTTCTTGGTCTTCTCGTTGACCTTATAGGTATAATAAGTATTGCAATCGGCAATGCAAAATATTTTATGTATAAGAAGGAGGACGATGAATAATGAAACGCAGACTTAATGCAGAGCTTTGGGATAAGATGCACTATCTTTTCCGCGATTTCAATGACAGAATGGTTCACGTTGAAATGAACTATGATTTTGAAATCGACATTGAAGCCTTAAAAACCGTTATTATCTGTGCATTTGAAAAAGTGCCCGTTCTCCACTCGAAATTTGTTGATACAAAGCTTTCAACTCATTGGGAGGTTATGCCCTATGATGTTGACGAAGTGCTCACGGTTGCATATCCCGAAAATGTGGAGGAAGCAGTTGAAGAATTTCTTACACAGTATATCGCTCCCGATTCACACATTCAGATGAAGCTGGCTCTTTTTATCAAAGACGGCAAAAGTACACTTTGCATGGTTGAAAACCATATGTGTATGGACGGCGGTGACCTTAAATATTTCCTTAAGGCATTTTGTGAGAATTACAGCAACTATGTTGAAAAGGGAATAAGCCCCATTGAATTCAGAACAGGCTCGCGTTCATATGACGAGGTTTATTCGGGCTATTCAAAAACCGAATCAGGCGTTGCAAAGCGTCTTTTCAAGAATATCAACGCGAGGGATAAGCATAAATTCCCACTTACTCCCAACAATATCCGTGACAAATCCTTTATTGCAAGAAGAAAACTTAAAGAAAATGTGCTCTCAGGTCTTAAGGCAAAGGGCAAGGAATACGGCGCAACTGTCAACGAAATGTTGCTTGCGGCAGATTTTTACAGCGTTTACGAGCTTGCGGGTTATCCTGCAACCGACAAGGTTATGATTTCAAGTGCCATTGACCTTCGTCGCCATATGGATAGCGTTGAGGATAAGGGCTTTACAAACCATACCGCTTGGATGCAGTGTGCAATCCCCGAACGCGGACGTGACATTTTTGAAACAGTTAAATATGTAGTGCGTAGTTCAAACCGTTTCAAGAAAGATAAGTTTATGGGTCTTTACGGACTTCCTCTTCTTAATCTGGGCTACAACATTATGCCACACGCGGCAAGTGAAGAAATTATCAAAATCGGTTACTCAAATCCGTATATGGCAATGAGTAATATCGGTATTCTCAAGGGTGAGGATTTTGCCCTTGCAGGAAACGAGCCCACAGATGCGTTTATGTCGGGTGCGGTTAAATATAAGCCGTATATTCTTCTCACCGCAACAACATATAAAGGCATTATTACTCTTTCAATGTGTGTGCGCGGTAACGAAGAGGATAAGAAAATTGTTGACAAATTCTTCGACCTTATGGAAAAGAATATTGAAACACTTATTGGTGAATAAAAACTTTACAGCCTCCCTTGTTAAAGGGAGGGGGACCGTCAAAGACGGTGGAGGGATTCATATTCCTGTTAAAAGGAATTCCCTCGCCACTAATGCGTCCCTCTCTCGCAATGACGGGGGAGCGCTTTGTTTTATAAAGGTTTATTAACAAACTATTAAATTTTAAAAACTATCTTGCATTATTTAGTAGTGTGTGATATAGTAGTACTGTAATAAGTGTAAAATCTTAAAAGCTTACATAAAATAATAGAAGGAGGCAGGCAATGAATACACAATTCAAAAAAGGTGTTCTGGAGCTTTGTGCTCTGACGGCACTTCTCGGTGGCGACCGCTACGGCTATGAGCTGGCAGACCTTTTGGGTAAGAGTATGGACATCAGCGAAGGCTCGGTTTACCCAATGCTTAAGCGTCTTCAGAATGACGGATATTTCGAGTCGTATTTAATGGAATCACCCAATGGCCCTGCTCGCAAATATTATAGAATCACTTTAAAGGGCAGACAAAGGCAAAAAGCATTGCACAGCCAATGGGCAGAATTCTTAAATCAGGTTAACTCATTCTTTGAGGGGGTAGAACAATGAAAAAAATTGACTTTTTAAATGAACTTTATTCATATCTTTCGCCGTTGCCCAAAAACGAACGTACCGAAATTCTTGAAGATTTCCGCGCACATTTCCGCGAGGCAGAGGCAGCAGGCAAATCAGAAGAGCAGATTTGCAAAGAACTCGGCACTCCATTTGAGTGCGCAAAGCAGTATGTTGGCGATGCAATAATGGATAACCGCATTGAGCCCAAGAAAGACAAAAAGCATAATAAGACTTTCTGGACAGTAGCACTTGTGTGGAATGTAATTCAGGCATTTATCTCTGTACCGTTCACATTGGGATTGTTTCTTCTTGCGGCTGCGATGATTGTGGCATTCTGTTTTGTAGTTCCGTATATCAGCTCTGTGGCATTTCTTGTATTCGCAATTTCATCAACAGCAGCAGTTTTGTGTCTTGCAATTATTACACTTCTGTGGGCTATGATAGAAATTAAAGAGTGCATTAAAATGATAAATAAATAAGGAGATGCAAAATTGAGTAAAATTGCCCACAGCACCATTTTTTGCTCGGAGCGGTACAGCCAAGTACAGCACCCTCGCGGCAAAACGGCACTGTGAACAATTTTCCTTCAATTTGTGCAATGCTCAGTTTTAGTTAGAAAGGAATTTTGGTATGAAAAAGACATTGATTACTTTCGTTATACTTTTTGTTATTTCACTCTTTACGGCTATTGTCAGCTTTTTAGTATGCGGTGGCGAGCTTATTAAGACCGGCGTTGAATACGGTGTTGAGCAGTACCGCGAATACAAAGCAGAAAAAGAGTTAGAAAATGACATTATGTCAATGATAATAATAGATAAATAATTTTTGGAGGATTTTAATTATGTTTAAAGAAAAGAAGCTTTATAAGAGTACAGACAGAAAACTTGACGGTGTTTGCGCAGGTATCGCAGAATATTTTGAAATCGACCCCACAATCGTGCGTGTGGCTTATGCATTGATTACGCTTTTCACAGCAGTATTCGGCGGAATTGCGGTTTACATTATTCTCGCAATCGTTATGCCACGCAGACCCTTCCCCGATTATCAGTACAACGAATTCGAGCAGAATAAGACTGATAATAATCAGTAATAATTTAGTGCGAGATAGAGCCTCCCTTGTCAAATGGAGGAGGACCGCGTTAGCGGTGGAGGGATTCATTTTCTCTCCCTCCGTCTTTTGCTTCGCAAAATCCACCTCCCTCGTCAGAGGGAGAATTTATGAGGGAAAACTATGTTTGAAAATACTTCGCAGGGAATGTTTATTATAAGCTTTATGGTTTATCGTGCGTTGCCTGTGTTAAAAATTCTCGCAAGTATATTGATGTCAACCTCGGTATATCGACACGCAAAAAGCAATAATATCAGTCATAAAGGAATTTGGGCGTTTTTAGCGTTCGGATTTCCTATATTGGGTAGATTGGTTTATTGCATATATCACAGATTCATTCGTAAAAAGAACAATGAATATCTTTTTGAGCAGAACACAACTAATAATCGCAAGGGTGCAGTAATGTGTGTTCTTTCATTGGTGTTGAGTGTTCTTGCAGGCATAATTACAATTATTTCAATTGCAACAATGGGTTTTTCGGTGGTGAAAAGTGTTGTTGATGACGAGCCATTGTGGGAAGTTACTTGTTATGATGTGCACGGAAATCGGTATGATGATATTTATGATGTGCCACTTTATGACCGTGAGGGAAATATATATACTTATGAAGTTAAATTAAGTTTATATATAAATGATTATATAGACCAGAATGGCAACCGTTTTGACGGTGATTATTGTTATCTCGATAGTGAAGGTTATTTTGTTTATAATGAAACAGACTTTACCCCTTGTGAAGAATGTTTGTGTGATTATTATTACGACAAGCAGGGTAACAAGTATTATGGCTTGTGGGGAGGCGCAATTTATTGGGATGAAGATGGCAACTTTTTCGAAAAAAGACGATACACAATTCAATTATTTGATGAAGATACAGAGGAGTATTGATATGGGCAAAGTTTATGAATTTTCAAACAGAACACTTTGGGAACTTGAGGATTTAATGGAACGGCTTTCAGATGAATATGACGACCTTGAAGACCAGCTTTTAGACCTTGAGGATTTTCAGCCCGATAAAGAGGATAAAAAGGAATACGCATTGTGGCAAGAAGAATATACCGCTCTCGAAAATCGTATGGCAGAAATCGAGAAAGAGTATGACGAGCTTGAAGCACGAATAAAAGCATTGAAATAATGCAAAGTGCAAAACGCAAAGTGCAAAATGACAGCGTCGCAGAGCATAATTTCGCATTTCGAATTACGAATTTCGCATTTATTATATATAATATGTATATAAAATCGGTACAAATCGGGAAAAATATCCTCGAAAATTGTGCCGATTTTGTTTTGCAGACACAATATATTGTGTATAAAATTATTCTTAAAAATTTTCTCTGTTTTTCACAAAGTTTTTTCAAAAAGTTCTTGCAATTTAACGAAAGGTGTGTTAGAATATACAAGCATTCTGCGGCTTTGGGCGAATTCTGCCCTTTTGCAGTGTGCGATATGCGTTGAAGCGGTAGGTGGCTGCACTTTTGATGCAGGGAATTACCGTGGAGTATGTCTGATTTAAAATCGGGCGACCAATAATGCTTTTAAAGCCTTTAAGCGTACCCCAACTGCGCTTTTCGGCACTTGCAGGAGCATTCTGCGCTATTTTACGCCGTCCGAAAAATCAGAAACCGATTTTTCGGTTTTAAAAACGGTAGGGTTGAAACACCCGGCCGGGTTGCAAGTAAAATAACGTGCCCAAGAATTTAGGAGGAACCAAAATGGCAGCAACAAAAGGTAAGAAAATCAGAATCAGACTTAAGGGTTATGACCATGACCTCGTAGACAAGGCAGCAGAAAAGATTGTTGAAACTGCAAAGCGCACAGGCGCTCAGGTTTCAGGTCCTGTTCCGCTCCCCACAGAAAAAGAGGTTGTTACAATCCTTCGCGCTGTTCATAAGTACAAGGACAGCCGTGAACAGTTTGAGCAGAGAACACACAAAAGGCTTATCGACATTTTAAGACCCTCAAACAAAACTGTTGAGGCTCTTACAAGTCTTGAGCTTCCTGCCGGTGTTGACATCGAGATTAAGCTTTAATCTTTTAGTTAAACACTGAGCAAGGTCAAGTCGGTAAATACCGACCAATAACCAAAGGAGGAAAATAAAATGCAAAAAGGTCTTATCGGTAAGAAAATCGGTATGACACAGCTTTTCGACGAAAACGGTAAAGTAATCCCCGTTACAGTTGTTGAAGCTGGTCCCTGCACAGTAGTGCAGAAAAAGACTATCGAAAACGATGGTTACGAAGCAATTCAGGTTGGCTTCGGCGACGTTAAGGTTCAGAGAGTGAACAAGCCAATGGCAGGTCACTTCAAGAAGGCTGACGTTGCTCCCAAGAAAGTTCTCAAAGAGTTCAGACTCGAGAACACAGCAGACGTAAACGTAGGTGACATCCTCAAGGCTGACATCTTCGCAGTAGGCGACAGAGTTGACGTTGTAGGAACAAGCAAAGGTAAGGGCACAGCAGGTGTTATTAAGCGTTGGAACTTCTCACGTCTTAAGGAAACACACGGTACAGGTCCTGTTCACCGTCACGGTGGTTCACTTGGTGTTATCGACCCCGCTCGTATCTTCAAAGGAAAGAAGATGGCTGGTCACCTTGGTACAGAAAAAGTTACAGTACAAAACCTTGACGTTGTTAAGGTAGACGTAGAAAACAACCTTATCGCTATTAAGGGCGCTATTCCAGGTCCTAAGAACGGTATCGTAGTTATCGCAGACACAGTAAAGAAATAAGAGAGGAGTTGTAGGTAATGGCTAAATTAGCAGTATTAGATACAAAGGGCAAGAAAGTTTCTGATATCGAGCTCAACGACGGCATTTTCGCTATCGAGCCCAACACATCAGCAATGCACCTTGTAGTAGTAAATTACTTGGCAAATCAGCGCCAGGGCACACAGTCAACTCTCACTCGCGCAGAGGTGTCTGGTGGCGGTAAGAAACCTTGGAGACAGAAGGGCACAGGCCGTGCACGTCAGGGTTCAACAAGAGCTCCTCAGTGGACACACGGTGGTATCACATTTGGCCCTAAGCCTCGTGAATACGGTTTCTCAATCAACAAGAAGGTAAAGAGACTTGCTATGAAGTCTGCTCTTTCTTCAAAGGTTGCAGCAGAAGAGATGGTTGTTCTTGACTCTCTCAATATGGATGCAATCAAGACAAAGGAAGTTGCAAACGTACTTGCAGCAGTAAACGCTGGCAAGAAAGCTCTTATCGTTCTTCCTGAGAAAAACGACGTTGTTTACAAGAGCGCAAGAAACATTGCAGGCGTTAAGACAACACTTGTAAACACACTTAATGTTTATGACATTCTTAACTGCGACACAATCGTAGTTCTCAAGGATGCAGTAGCAAAAATTGAGGAGGTTTATGCATAATGAAACTTGCACAGGAAATTATCCTCGCTCCCGTTATTACTGAAGAGTCAATGATGGGTACTGCAGAAAAGAAATACACATTCAAGGTTGCTAAGGATGCAACTAAGGTAGACATCAAAAAGGCTGTTGAAAAGCTCTTCGGCGTTGAAGTTGCTAAAGTAAACACAATGAATGTTCGCGGTCAGTTCAGACGTTACGGCCGTTTCGAGGGCTTCAAGGCTTCTTGGAAAAAGGCTATCGTAACTCTTACTGAGGATTCAAAGACTATCGAGTTCTTTGACGGAATGATGTAATGATTTTGAGGTCGGGCGGTAAGGTATGGAGTTTCGACATACTCCGCAAAGCTTCCCGACAGGCTCAAAATGAGCCACTCCATTTAAAATAAGTATAAGGAGATGAAAGAAATGTCGATTAAAGTCTATAAGCCGACTACAAACGCAAGACGTAATATGTCGGTTACAGATTATTCCGAGCTTTCAAAGGTTGCTCCCGAAAGAAGTCTTTTAACTTCTCTTAAGAAGCACGCAGGCCGTAACAGCTACGGAAGAATTACAGTTCGTCACCACGGTGGCGGAAACCGCAGAAAGTACCGTATTATCGACTTCAAGAGAGATAAGATGGGCGCTGCAACAGTATTAACACTTGAATA
>CALFTO010000028.1 GCA_937916195.1 uncultured Clostridia bacterium | reverse complement strand
ATGAATTCGGCTATCTCGTTTACTTCTTTGAAAAGGCTTGTGCAATTTCAGGCTATATTTTGGGTGTTAACCCATTCAATCAGCCCGGTGTTGAAAGCTATAAAAAGAATATGTTTGCTCTTCTCGGTAAGCCCGGTTACGAAGCTCAGCAGGCAGAATTGTTGGCAAGACTTAGTTAATTTCAGAAATTACCGCCTTTTTGGGCGGATAAGACAATAAATATATAGGAGGAGATAATATGATTTCTCTTATTATCGGCAAAAAAGGAACAGGAAAAACAAAGGTACTCGTTGAGCACGTAAACGATGCAGTTCATGTATCAAGTGGTAACGTTGTATGTGTTGAAAAAGAAACAAAGCTTACATACGATGTAAACTATCGTGCAAGACTTGTTGCAACTGACGTTTTCTCTATTTCAGGTTATGATGCATTCTACGGATTCTTAAGCGGAATCTGTGCAGGCGACCATGATATTACTGATATCTTTGTTGATGCTACATTCAGAATTGCAAATGACCGTAGTGGTGATGCTCTTGCAGCATTCCTTAAAAAAGTTGACGGACTTTCAAAGATTTCTGATACAAAGTTCACATTCACAATTTCAACTGACCTTGAGGACCTTCCTGAGTCAATGTTTGAATATTGCGAAAAAATCAACTAATCATTAATAGAAGTAGGGCGGGAGCTTGCTCCCGCCATTTTTCTGTAATGTAATATGAATTTAATCGCATTTTCTACAAAAAATATTCACGATTTTTGTTGACAAAAACGAAATTACCATATATAATATTTTAGCGTTGATTAGTGTTGAAAGGAATGCCTAAATGCAGATTCAACTTGAACAGATTTTTAATATTGAAGGCTCAAAAAAAGAATTCGACCATTCATTTGAGCCCGAATATGCTCTTTCTGACGATATTTCACTTGACACACCGGGTGTTGCGGTTAGTGGTAAAATCGAGAACAATACGGGTATTGTGTCGTTGTCAGGCATTGCATCTTTTTCTGCCACTGCTGTGTGCAGCCGTTGTGCAGAAGAGTTTAAAAAGCAATTTCAGGTCCCCATTGAGCATTTGCTTGTAAATAAGCTGGTCAATGAAGACAATGACGATTATATCGTTGTTGAAAATTCAGTGCTTGATTTAGATGCACTGGTTTGTGAAGACATTGTTCTTTCACTTCCCGGCAAGTTCTTGTGCCACGAAGATTGTAAAGGACTTTGTGCGAAATGCGGTAAAAATCTGAATGATGGTCCTTGTGACTGTAAAAAAGATGTTGACCCGCGTTTAGCAGCATTGTTACAGCTGCTTGATGATTAGTTATTAATTAGTATTTTTATAAGGAGGTGCCTCAAATGGCAGTACCTAAGAGAAGAGTTTCAAAAACAAGAAGAGATAAGAGACGTTCAAACGTATGGAAGATGACAGCTCCCGAGCTTGTAAAGTGCCCAAACTGTGGCCAGTACAAGAGACCTCACAGAGTTTGCGGTGAATGCGGTCAGTATAAGGGCAGACAGGTTGTTGCTCTTAAAGAAGAGGCTTAATTTCCTTTCAATTATCTTCAGTTAAAGGAAGGCGGAAAGAACGATTTCTCTCCGCCTTTTAGTCTTGCTCAGAATTATTGTAAAAAGGCAGGTGATAGTTTTGTCGGTAAAAATAAGTGGTGTAAAAAAGAAATCCATTTGTGATATAAAAGGAGTTTCAGCAGGGGATGAACTGTTGAAAATCAATGGTAAAGAAATAATGGATGTTCTCGACTATGATTTTTATATGGCAGAACAAAATGTCACAATGACCTTTAAGTGTGCTGACGGTAAATACAAGGTTATTAAAACTCAAAATTCCAATTGCGGTCTTGAGTTCCAGACTTATTTAATGGACAAGCAACAGCATTGCAAAAATAAGTGCATTTTCTGCTTTATTGACCAGTTACCCAAAGGACTTCGCGAAAGCCTTTATTTTAAGGATGACGACAGCCGTCTTTCATTCCTTTTCGGCAATTATATCACTCTTACCAATATTTCAGAGCACGAAATTGAGCGTATTATTTCAATGCATATAAGCCCCGTTAACATATCAGTTCACACAATGAACCCCGAACTTCGCGTTCAGATGATGAAGAACAAAAATGCAGGCAAAAGCCTTGAAATAATCAAAAGATTAGCCGATGCAGGCATTAAAATGAATACCCAGCTTGTTTTGTGCCCCGGTATTAATGACGGCGATGAATTACGCAGAAGTATTGAAGAATTATCTTCACTTTACCCTGCAGTTCAAAGTATTGCCGCAGTCCCAGTGGGACTTACAAAATTCCGTGATGGGCTTAAAAAACTTGAGCCATACAACAAGCAAACTTCAGGGGATACAATCAACATAATTGAAGAGTATTCACAGAAATTCCGTAAAGAATTCGGCATTGGACTTGTTTATCCCGCCGACGAATTCTTTATTAAGGCAGAGAGAGAACTTCCAAATGCTGATTATTATGACGGCTATCCTCAGCTTGATAACGGTGTTGGTATGGTGCGGTCGTTCTGTGACGAATTCCTTGAAGAACTTGAATTCTGTAATGAAAAGTCCGTTAATAAAAAAGTAACTTTGGCAACAGGCGTTGATTTCTATCCGTATCTTACTGAACTTTGTAAAAAAGCAGAAGAAAAATATGGCATAGAAATCAATGTAAAGAAAATAATAAACAACTTTTTCGGTGAAACTATAACGGTTGCAGGGCTTATAACAGGTCAAGACCTCGCTGAACAGCTTAGAAACCAAGATTTAGGCGAATTTTTATTGTTGCCAAGCTCAATGATTAGTGATTACACAAATCATACCGAAAATAAAAATAAATTCCTTGACGATATGACAGTCGAAGAATTAGAAAAATCATTAAATACGAAAATTATTCTGACCAATGGTGACGGCGGTCAGCTTTTAAGAGATATTCTGGGGGTGAAATAATGGCAAAACCCGTAGTGGCGATTGTTGGTCGCCCAAATGTTGGCAAAAGTACACTTTTTAATAAGCTTATCGGCAAAAGACTTTCAATTGTTGACGATACACCGGGCGTTACCCGTGACCGTATTTATGGCGATTGCGAGTGGCTTGGTCACGAAATGTTGCTTATTGATACAGGTGGTATTGAGCCTTATTCAGACGACATAATTCTTTCGCAAATGCGCCGTCAGGCTCAGCTTGCCATTGACAGTGCAGATGTAATAATATTTGTAACTGATGTGAGAACAGGTGTTGTGGCTACTGACGATGAAGTCGCAACAATGCTTATCAAGAGCAATAAGCCCATTATCCTCTGCGTTAATAAGGCGGATTCTTTAGGTGAGCCCCCCGCAGAGTTTTATGAGTTCTATAACTTAGGTCTTGGTGACCCCATTCAAGTGTCTGCGGCACACGGTCACGGCACAGGTGACTTGCTTGATAAGGTGCTTGAATACTTGCCCGAAGATGCAGGAACAGAAGACGAAAGCGAAACTGTAAAGGTTGCCGTTATCGGTAAGCCTAACGCGGGTAAATCATCACTCGTTAATAAAATCGCAGGTGAAGAGCGCGTAATCGTTTCTGATATTGCAGGTACAACTCGTGACGCAACAGATACCTATATCGACAACAAATACGGCTCATTTATGTTCATTGACACCGCAGGACTTCGCCGTAAGAGTAAGGTTGAAGACCAGATTGAAAAGTATTCCGTAATCCGTGCTCGTATGGCAGTTGAGCGCGCCGATGTGTGCGTTATTATGATTGACGCGGCAGAGGGCTTTACAGAGCAGGATTCCAAGGTTGCAGGCATTGCTCACGAGCTCGGCAAGGCTTGTATTATAGCGGTTAATAAGTGGGATTTGGTGGAAAAAGACGGCACCACAATGGATAAATACCGCAAAAAGCTTATGAATGATTTTTCGTTTATGAGTTATGCACCCATTATCTTCATTTCTGCTAAAACAGGTCAAAGAATTGATAGACTTTTCGAGCTTATTAAGTTTGTTGATACACAAAACGCAATGCGTATTTCAACAGGTAAACTCAATGATGTGCTCGCAGGGGCTACTGCTCGTGTTCAGCCACCGTCAGATAAGGGCAAACGCTTAAAGATTTATTATATGACACAGGCGTCAACAAGACCACCAACATTTGTGTGCTTTGTCAATAATAAAGACTTGTTCCATTATAGCTATCAGCGTTACCTCGATAACCAAATCCGCGAGGTTTTCGGACTTGAAGGCACACCAACAAGATTTGTAGTGCGTGAAAGAGATAAGAACAATAAAAAATAATTATTAACAAACTGAAAATTATATGTAAAAAGGGACTTTTTAAGTCCCTTTTTTCTTGCCATTTATAATGTAATGTGTTATAATTAATCGATTATACAATGAGGTAGTATGCTATGATAATTTTAGGCATTGACCCGGGCTACGCAATCGTTGGTTGGGGAGTAATCGAATACACCGCAAACAGATTTTCGGTAATCGCTTACGGTGCGGTCACAACCGAGGCAAAAACTCCTTTCAATGAGCGACTTGAAACGGTTTATGACGGGATTTGCGACATTATAAATAAATATAAACCCGATGCTTTGGCTATCGAAAAGTTGTTCTATAACACTAACGCGAAAACCGTTATTGATGTTGCACAGGCAAGGGGAGTTATCAACCTTGCGGCACAGAAAAGCGGGCTTGAAATCTTTGAATATACACCACTTCAAGTAAAACAGAGTGTTGTAGGCTACGGTAGAGCCGAGAAAAAGCAGGTTCAAGAAATGACAAGGGTTATTCTAAAACTTGAGAAAATCCCAAAGCCTGACGATACTGCTGACGCTCTCGCGATGGCAATCTGCCACGCACACGCAAGTGGCTCGCTAATGGGCAGACTAAAGAATTTAAAATAAGGAAAAATTACTATGATTTATTCAGTAACAGGCAATGTGGTCTATTTTGATGTGAATTCAGTTGCCGTTGATGTTAACGGAGTTGCATTCCGTTGTATGACCACTTTCACAACCTCACAAAAATGCGCATCAATGGGCGTAAAGGTTACGCTTTACACATATCTCAATGTGCGTGAAGACGCAATGGAGCTTTTTGGCTTTTATGACAAGGCAGAAATGGATTGCTTTAAAATGCTCATCACCGTAAACGGCGTTGGTCCTAAAATGGCTCTCGCAATTCTTTCAGAAATGTCAGCAGATAAAGTTGCATTAAGCATTGCTGCGGGCGACCACAAAGCACTTACTAAGGCAAACGGTGTAGGCCCCAAACTCGCACAGAGAATTTGTATGGAACTCAAAGACAAAGTCGGCAGTCTTGCCGTGGGTGGAACAGTTGAGGCTGACCTTTCAGCAGTTTCCGCAACACTTGAAAATTCCAATACTGCCGAGGCGGTTGCGGCTCTTGAAATGCTTGGCTATTCACAGAGTGAGGCAAGCGTGGCAGTAAGCAAAATCGACAGTACACTTTCAGTTGAAAATATTATTAAACAAGCACTCAAATTGCTTGCATTAGGTTAAGGAGGAGTAAAAAATGGATTTCGAAAACGAAAACAGAATAATAACTCCCGATTTTACCGAAACCGACCGCGATATTGAGCTTTCTCTTCGTCCCAAAACCTTGAACGAATATATCGGTCAGGAAAAGGCAAAAGAGAATTTGAGAATTTATATTGAAGCCGCTAAAAACCGCGGTGACACTCTCGACCACGTTTTATTATATGGACCTCCCGGCTTGGGTAAAACAACACTTGCGAGTATTATCGCCAATGAAATGGGTGTGCAAATCCGCGTAACATCCGGTCCCGCCATTGAAAAGCCCGGCGATTTAGCCGCACTTCTCACAAATTTAAACGATGGTGATGTTCTTTTCATTGACGAAATTCATCGTCTTTCACGTGCGGTTGAAGAAGTGCTTTATCCCGCAATGGAAGATAATGCACTCGACATTATCATCGGCAAAGGTCCGTCAGCGCGCAGTATCCGTCTTGATTTACCTCGATTTACACTCGTAGGTGCAACAACCCGCGCAGGTCAGCTTACTGCACCTCTTCGTGACCGTTTCGGTGTAATTTTAAGACTTGAACTTTATACACCCGAAGAACTTTCACAGATTGTAAAGCGTAGTGCAGGTATTCTTGATATTTATACTGACGACGGCGGTGCTTTGGAAATTGCATCACGCTCACGCGGTACGCCACGAATTGCGAACAGACTTTTAAAGCGCGCGCGCGACTTTGCACAGGTTATGAGTAATGGCGTAATCAGTGAAGATAATGCAAAAATAGCTTTGAGCAGAATGGAAATCGACCAAATTGGTCTTGACAATATCGACCGTCTTATGCTTACAACAATGATTAAGAATTTTAACGGTGGTCCTGTGGGACTTGAAACTCTTGCCGCAACAATCGGCGAAGAAGCAGTGACCATTGAAGATGTTTATGAGCCATATTTAATGCAAATCGGTTTCCTTGCAAAAACTCCTCGTGGCAGAGTGGCAACCCCGTTGGCATATAAGCATTTGGGGTATAATATACCTGACACAAATAACAAAGCAAATTCACAAACCTCATTATTTTAAGGAGTAATAAAAATGGGTAGACTTTTTGGAACAGACGGTGCTCGTGGTGTTGCGAATACAGAGCTTACTTGCGAACTTGCAATGCAAATCGGTCGTGCCGCCGCAATGGTGCTTTTAGAGAATTCAAAGGGCGAAAGACCCCGCGTTCTCATCGGTAAAGATACAAGAGCATCTTCTGATATGTTAGAGAGTGCAATTAGTGCAGGTCTTTGCTCAGTTGGTGCTGACGTGCTTCTTCTCGGCACAGTTCCCACTCCCGCGGTGGCTCATCTTGTGCGCGAGTATGAATATGATGCAGGTGTTATGATTTCAGCGTCACACAACCCCTGCGAATACAACGGAATTAAGATTTTTCAATCAAACGGATATAAGCTTCCAGATGAGCTTGAAAATCAGATTGAAGAAATTATTCTTGACGATGTTGACACTCCGCCCACACCAATTGGCGGTGAGGTTGGCAGAGTAGAAAGAGCCGATAATGCCATCGCAGATTACATTGAGCATCTTCTTTCTGCTACAAATATGAGCTTTAAGGGTTATAAAATCGCACTTGACTGTGCAAACGGCTCGTCAAGTGTTTCTGCAGAAGAGGTTTTCACTCGTCTTGGCGCAGAGGTTATTGTTATCAATGCAGAGCCCGACGGTGTAAATATCAATAAAGATTGCGGCTCAACTCACCTTGAACAATTGCAGAAATGCGTAGTTGAAAATAATTGCGATTTAGGCTTTGCTTTTGACGGTGACGCTGACAGAATGTTGGCAGTTGACCATACAGGCGCAATGGTTGACGGTGATAAGTGCATTGCAGTTTGTGCAAAGCATATGAAAACTCTCGGTAAGCTTAAAAAGGATACCGCAGTTGTTACCGTTATGAGTAATATGGGCTTTTTCAAGTTCTGCGAAGATAACGGAATTAAATGTGAAAAGACCAAGGTTGGTGACCGCTATGTCCTTGAAAATATGCACGCTAACGGCTACAGCATTGGCGGTGAGCAGTCAGGACATATTATTTTCTTAAAATATGCCACAACAGGTGACGGTCAGCTTTCTGCAATTCAGCTTTTGGCAGTTGTAAAGGATACAGAAAAAACACTCAAAGAGCTTGCAGACGAAATGGAAGTTTTCCCTCAGGTGCTTATCAATGTTCGTGTTTCTAACTTCGGTAAAGCACAGTTTGCAAAGGATAAAGAAGTACAAAATGCAATCAAGCAGGTGGGAGAAGTGCTTGGTGACGAGGGCAGAATTCTTGTTCGTCTTTCGGGCACAGAGCCGCTTATTCGCGTAATGCTTGAGGGTAAGAACTATGAACAGATTAAGGAATTGGGCGAAAGTGTAGCTCAGGTTATTAGAGAAAGGTTAGTATAAAATGCGCGTTGCTGATAATTGGAAGGATTATGAGCTTATTGATTGCTCCTGCGGTGAAAGACTTGAGCGTTGGGGCAACATAACACTTATCCGTCCCGACCCACAGGTTATATGGAAAACAGAAAAGAAAAATCCTCTCTGGCGAAAAGCAGATGCAGTTTATCATCGCTCACAGTCGGGCGGCGGTCAATGGGAAATCAGAAACAAAATCCCTGATTTTTGGACTATCGGCTATCGCGATTTGACCTTTAATATAAAGACTATGGGATTTAAACACACAGGTCTTTTCCCCGAACAAGCAGTCAATTGGGACTATACCGCAGAGGTGATTAAAAACGCAAACCGCGAGGTTAAAGTTCTCAATCTTTTCGCTTATACAGGCGGTGCAACAGTTTCAGCTCTTAAAGCAGGTGCTTCTGTTTGTCACGTTGATGCTTCAAAGGGTATGACACTCTGGGCAAAAGAAAACGCTGTTTCATCAGGTGTTGCAGACAAACCTGTTCGTTGGATTGTTGACGATTGCATTAAGTTCGTTCAGCGCGAAATCCGTCGCGGTAATAAATATGATATTATCATTATGGACCCGCCATCATACGGCAGAGGCCCCGGCGGTGAGGTCTGGAAGCTTGAAAATGAGGTTTACGGCTTTGTTGAACTTTGCAGTCAAGTGTTAAGCGATGACCCGCTTATGATGCTTATTAACTCTTATACTACGGGTTTAAGCCCCTCAGTTATGGAATATATTTTAGGCGCAGTTGTAAAAAAACGCTTCGGCGGTAAGGTAACAGGCAGTGAAATTGGTCTTCGTACCACCGAAAACGGTCTTATCTTACCTTGCGGAGCAAGTGCTATTTGGAGCAAAGAATGAGTATTATCGAATTTAAAAATGTAACCTTTCGATATGAGAGCGAAGAAGAGGGAATAACTCTTCCACCCGCTGTGAGAGATTTTTCACTCACTATAAATGAGGGCGAGTTCGTGGCAGTTCTTGGTCACAACGGCTCGGGTAAAAGTACCCTTGCAAAGCTTTCTAATGGCTTGCTTATCCCCGAAAGCGGAGAAGTTCTCGTTAACGGAATGGACACAAAAGACGAAGAAAATGATATAGCAATAAAACAGACTGTTGGCGTGGTTTTTCAAAATCCCGACAATCAGATTGTTGCGACAATTGTTGAAGAGGATGTGGCTTTCGGCCCTGAAAATTTAGGTGTTGAGCCCGCAGAAATTCGTCGCAGAGTTGACGAGTCCCTTAAAGTTGTCGGTATGTACGAATACCGCAAGCATGGTCCTCACAAGCTTTCGGGCGGTCAAAAGCAACGCGTTGCAATTGCGGGTATTATCGCTATGGAGCCTCGTTGCATTGTCCTTGACGAGCCTACCGCAATGCTTGACCCCGTTGGACGACGCGATGTTATGAATGCCATAAAAAAGCTTAATCGCGAAATGGGTATTACCGTGGTTTTCATCACTCATTATATGGAAGAGGCTGTTGAAGCTGACCGTATTGTTGTTATGGACGACAGCCGTCTTGTAATGGACGGTACACCACGGGAAATATTTGCGAATACAGAGAAAATTCGTAGTATTGGTCTTGATGTTCCGCAAACTTGTTTGCTTGCAGAAAAGCTTCGCAAAGACGGAATAAAATTAAAAAACGATTTGTTAAGTATCGACGAATTGGTCGAAAATATAGATGATTTATTGAAAGGTCAGTAAAAATGTCCCATCTTGAAACCCAAAATTTAACATATGTCTACGGTGAGGGCACTCCTTTTAAAATCACCGCACTTGACAATGTAAATATAAATTTAGAAAAAGGCGAATTCGTGGCAATTATCGGTCACACTGGTTCAGGTAAAAGCACACTTGTTCAGCATCTTAACGGACTTTTAAAGGCTTCAAATGGCTGTGTTTTGCTTGATGGCGAAAATATTCACGAGTCAAAAGCAAAGCTTTTTGATGCCCGTTTCCGCGTTGGCCTTTGCTTTCAATACCCCGAATATCAGCTTTTTGAGAGTACCGTTTATAAGGATATCGCCTTTGGCCCAACCAATATGGGCTTAAGTGAAGCCGAAATTGATGACAGAGTTCGTTCTGCAGCAAAATATGTTGGTATACCCGATGAAATGCTCGCAAAATCACCCTTTGATTTGTCGGGCGGTGAGAAGAGACGAGTTGCAATTGCGGGCGTAATCTCAATGGAGCCTGAAATTCTTATCCTCGATGAGCCCACAAGCGGTCTTGACCCACGAGGACGCGAGCAAATTCTCGAACTCATAAAGAATTATCGCGAAAAAACAGGTAAAACAGTTATAATCGTTTCTCACAGTATGGACGATGTTGCGCGCTTTGCCACAAAGGTAATTGTAATGAACGACGCAAAGGTTGAAAACACAGGCACAGTTGACCATATTTTTGAGAATTCCTCACGCCTTCGCGAAATCGGTCTTTCTGTTCCGCAGATTACCGAGGTGTTTATAAAACTTCGCGAAAAAGGTTATCCCGTAAGCGAAAAGGTTTATACCGTTGAGCAAGGCTACCTTGAACTTAAAAAGCTTTTTGAGGGGAGGGGGATTTCTTGATTAAAGATATCACTTTAGGTCAGTATTTCCCGATGGATTCAATTATCCATAAGCTTGACCCCCGCGCAAAGCTTCTTTTTACAGTAATTTTCATAGTTATGGTTTTTGTTTGCAATAACTTTGTGTCTCTTTTCTTCTGCTTTGCGTTGGCGGCAGTGATTATTGCGGTATCAAAAATCCCGTTAAAAACTGTAACAAAAGGCTTAAAACCAATTATTTTAATTGTAATTATCACATCAATTTTACAGATTGCCTATGTAAAAACAGGTATAACTCTTATTGAGGTATGGAAAATTCATATTACAAGCGGTGGTGTTCTCACAGCTATATTTATGGCACTGCGAATTTCACTTCTTATTGTAATGAGTACAATGCTTACTTATACAACTTCCCCAACTGCACTCACAAACGGTCTTGACCGCGTGTTTGCACCATTTAAGAAAATCGGCATTGATTTTCACACTGTCACAATGATAATGACAATTGCACTTCGTTTCATCCCAACCCTTATTGAAGAGGTTGATAAAATCATGAGTGCGCAGAAGTCACGCGGTGCAAATTTTGAGCAGGGAAGTATTGTTAAGCGCGCAAAGGCACTTATCCCCCTGTTTATTCCTTTGCTTTTCAATTCAATCAGACGTGCATACGAATTAGCAAATGCTATGACTTGCCGTTGCTATAATGGTGGTAAGGGTAAAACCACTATGAATGTACTCAAATACTCTGCACGCGATTATTTTGCAACATTTTGCTCATTTGCGGTAATTGGTGCAGTCATTTTACTCAATATTTATTGCGGTGAATATAATGCGGAATTTACTTTTAACTTTGCGGTATGACGGTAGCACTTTTCACGGCTGGCAAATTCAACCAAACGGTGTAACCGTTCAGCAGGAATTATGTAATGCTTTCAGAAATCTAAGCGGAAAAGATGAAAATATAATAGGCTGTAGCCGTACTGACGCGGGTGTTCATGCAAATATGTTCTGCTGTAATGTGAGAACTGAGTGTTCAATACCTGCCGAAAAAGTACCCTACGCACTCAATTTTTATCTTCCGCCACAAATTTCTGTCTATGCTTGCGAAGAAGTTGATTTTGATTTTCACGCAAGATATGATTGCAAGGGTAAAGAGTATGTTTATTTAATCTATAACGGCAAATACCGTAATCCTTTTTACGAAAATAAAGCAATGTTTTACCCATATGAAATTGATGCTGAAATGTTAAACCGTGAAGCAAAAGCATTTATCGGTACTCACGATTTTTCTGCATTTTGCAGTGCAGGAACAGATATTGAAGATAAAACCCGCGAAATTTTTGATTGCTCTGTCACCAGAAATGGCGATTTAATCGAAGTCAAAGTCAGCGGAAACGGTTTTTTATATAATATGGTGCGAATTATTGTGGGCACTTTACTTGATATTCAACGCGAAAAAATCGAAAAAGGGACTATTCCTCAAATAATTGAAAGTCGCAACCGCGACAATGCGGGTGTAACCGCGGTGGCTTGCGGGCTGTATTTAAACAAAGTTTTTTATTGATGTGTGGTGATTAAAGTGGCAGAGAAAAATAAGAAAAGAAAAAAATCGAATAAAACAGTAAGTCTTAAAACTGCCAAAACACTCAAAATGCTGGCAATTATAGTGGTTGTTCTGTTGCTTATTATCATCGCTGCAGCACAGTTTGGTGGAGTAACCTTTTCAACCATTGGCGACTCAATCCGCACATCTCTCGCAGGCATCGGTTCAGGTGAGGGTTACCCTTACAGTATGGATGGCATTGAAATAAGTGACGCGGGTATGACCAATTCTGATTTGGTGCTTGTGTATGACGATACCGTCAAGGTGCTTGATTCTACTGCAAAAGAGCTTTCAAACCTTGCACATAAATATGACCACCCTGTTATGAGCAGTAACAGCGGCAGAATTCTTCTCTATGACGAGGGCGGAACAAAATTCCGCGTTCAGTCAAAAACAAGAGTTCTTTATGAAAAAGAGTTAGAGCATATGCTTCTTACCGCCGCAATGGGTAAGGATGGCTCGGCGGCAGTTGCCACAAGAGCTGACGGTGCTGAAAGTATGCTCACGGTTTATGATAAAAAGCACGAAGAGGTTTTCGTTTGGAAATGTGCAAAAGAGCACATAATTTCTTGCGACATTTCTGACAACGGCAGACTTTATGCAGTTTCAGTTCTCGGCGTGCAGAACGGCTCGGTTTATTCTAAAGTTTATATTTTTGATAAGAAAGAAACAACGGCAAAAGCCACATTTGAATATGCAGACAGTGCAATTTCATCAGTTCAGTTCTTGTCAAATGAAACATTAATGATTTTAGGTGATAATGTTTGCGAATTTGTTCAAGATTATAAAATATCACAAAGAGTTGATGTTTCGGTTAACACTCCCTCAAGACTTCATATATCAGATAATAACACTGCGGTGCTTGTGCTTTCAAAGTATTCAAGTACAACACAAAAAATCATAAAGGTCTACAATAAGTCTGGCACAGAGCTTTTTACACAAGAGATTGACGGTCTTGTTAAATCCGTTTCAACCGACGGTAAATATGTAGCGGTGCTTACTGACAGCAGTGTTGAAATATATAATATGGAAGGGGAGTTAAGCGGAAGCGCGTCAGTCAATACAGATGCCGAAAAAGTAATTGTTTCTTCACGAAACACATATGTTTATTCAATGGATAATATAGAAAAGTATTCTTCTGTGGGTGACAATACAGAAGACGAAAAATAGATTATGAGGTGATTTTATGTCGCTTATTTTAGACATCATACTTATCGCAATTCTTGTGGCATTCATTGCCGCAGCAGTGAAAAAAGGCTTTATGCTCTCTCTTTTAGAGCTTGTGGCGGTTATAGCCGCTTTTGCACTTGCATTTTCTTTCAGCCCCGTTGTAGCACAAGGAATATATGACGGCATTGTTGAAGATGCAATGATTGAATCTCTTGAAGAGCAAATTGACCAAAATGTCAATGCGTCAAATATTGCCGAAACTGCAGAGCTTACATTAAGTGTCTTGCCCGATTTCGTAGTTTCTCTCGCATCTTCGGTGGGCGTAAATGTTGAAGAAATCAAAGAAACAATTTCAACCGCAGATTTAAGCTCTGAAAATTTGGCAACCGAACTTGTAACAAAGGTAGCACAGCCTATTGTTGTGGGTGTACTTACAGCGGTATTCTTCATTATTTTGGCGTTGCTCCTTTGCTTTGTGCTTAAAATCGTTGCAAAGCTTCTTTCAAAGCTTTTTGATTTACCGCTTGTGGAAAAGGTGAATAAAACTCTCGGCGGTGTTCTCGGCGCAATCAAAGGTGTTATAGTTCTTGTGTTTATCTGCACAATTTTAAATCTTGCACTGTCAAACGGCGACGGCGAATTATCAACCGCAGTTAATGAATCATTTGTTATAAATATTCTTGATTATATAAATCCCTTTATCAATTCATTAAAGGAAATGCTTTAAGGAGTGAAAAACAATGAGTGAAGAGAAGAAAACATTAAAACAAAATGTGAAAGAGTTGTTTGATGGTTGTCTTACAATCCCAAACCTTATTTCAGTAATAAGAATTCTGTTAATTCCCGTAATCGCAGTTCTTTATTATAACGACCATATCTGGTGGGCAGTTGCTATGATTGCCGTTTCAGGACTTTCAGATGCAGTAGACGGTAAAATCGCCCGCAGATTTAATCAAGTTTCAGCATTGGGCAAAATGCTTGACCCAATTGCCGATAAACTTACAATCTTTGCACTTGCTATCGTGCTTTTCCTCAAATTCAAAGAGGCACAAAGCGAAGCCATGCAGGCGTTTGCTTGGGTATTCTTACTGTTTATCATTAAAGATGTTATTATGATTTTGGGTGGAGCTATACTCATAGCCCTCGGCACTCGTCCCGTAGCGGCAGAAATCTGGGGCAAGGTTGCAACATTTGTGTTCTACGCAGTAATGGTAGTAATTGTGGGCTTTGGTCCCGAAATCGGTGCAATCAGTCGTTTAAATCCCCAATACACACTTCCCGAAACAGTTATGTTTGTGCTCGTAATCATAGCGGTAATTCTCACATTTGTGGCATTCTTCAGCTATGTACCCGGCGCACTTAAGCAGATGAAAGAAAACGCAAAGAAAAAATAATCACATAAAAAGGACAAAAAGCAATGAACAAAAATATGATTTGCAGCAGATGCAAAAAGAATCCTGCTGTAATTTTCGTTTCTCGTATGGAGGGCGACAAAACCACCAATGAGGGGTATTGTATCAAATGCGCAATGGAGCTTAACATTGGCCCAATTAAGCAGATGATGGAGAATATGGGTATAACCGAAGACCAGCTTGACGATATTACCGAGCAGATGGATAGTATGATGGAGAGTATGGGCGACGATTTTCAGCTTGGCGGAGCATCAACATTCCCATTTATGCAAAATATGGGTATGATGCCAATGGATGTCCCCGAAGAGAACATCAAAGACCTTAACGGTGACGGCAAAAAGACAAATTCAAAATCCAAGAAAAAACAGGGCACAAAAAACGATAAACGCAAAATGTTATCTCTCTATTGCACCGATTTAACAGGTCGTGCAAGGGACGGCAAGCTTGACAGAATTATCGGTCGTGATACCGAAATTGCCCGCGCCGTTCAGATTTTGTGCAGAAGAACAAAGAATAATCCTTGTCTTATCGGTGAGCCCGGCGTTGGTAAAACTGCTATTGCCGAGGGACTTGCACAGCGTATTGCAGAAGGTAATGTACCCGCAAAGCTTGCTGATAAAGAAATTCATCTTCTCGATTTAACTGCTCTTGTGGCAGGTACACAGTTCCGCGGTCAGTTTGAAAGCCGTATCAAAGGACTTGTTGAAGAAGTAAAAAACGAGGGTAATATCATTCTTTTCATTGACGAAGTTCATAACCTTGTTGGTACAGGTGATGCAGAAGGCTCAATGAATGCGGCAAATATCTTAAAGCCAGCACTTTCTCGCGGTGAAATTCAAGTAATCGGTGCAACAACCTTTAATGAATATCGCAAACATATCGAAAAGGATGCCGCACTTGAACGACGTTTTCAGCCGGTAAAGGTCGAAGAGCCCTCAATTGAAGATACCTATAAAATGCTTATCGGCATTAAAGGTTATTATGAAACATTCCATCGCGTTCAAATCAGCGATAACCTTGTATATAAAGCAGTAACACTTTCAGAACGTTATATTACCGATAGATTTTTGCCCGATAAAGCAATTGACTTGCTTGACGAAGCCTGCACCTGTGCAAATCTTCGAAACAAGGCAATCAGCGAAAATGAGCTTAATGAAAAGAAGATTTTCGAGCTTAAAAAAGAGCTTGAGGCTCTTGAAGAAAAAATCGCAAATCCTGAAAAGGATGAAGACCTTAATCCTGTTTACGAAGACCTTTACAGAACAAAAGGCGAGCTTGCTGTTTGTGAGGGCAAAGCACCCGAATTACAGGAAAAAGCTAAGGATAATCAGGTTATCGAAGACGATTTGGCAAAGGTTATCAACCTCTGGACAGGTATTCCCGCAACTAAAGTCGTTGAAGGCGATGTGAACCGTCTTCGCGGACTTGAAGACAGACTTATGGAAAAGGTGATAGGTCAGGATGAAGCCGTAACACTTGTTGCAAATGCAATCAAGCGTAGCAGAATTCAGTTGACACTTCAAAAAAGACCTGCATCATTCATTTTTGTTGGTCCTACGGGTGTTGGTAAAACCGAGCTTGTAAAACAACTTTCAATGGAGCTTTTTGATACTCCCGAAACACTTATCCGCCTTGATATGAGCGAGTTTATGGAGAAGCACAGCGTTTCTCGTCTTATAGGCTCTCCTCCGGGATATGTTGGCTATGACGAGGCAGGTCAGCTTACTGAAAAGGTACGCAGAAAGCCATATTCAATCATTCTCTTTGACGAGATTGAAAAAGCACATCCCGATGTAATGAACATTCTTTTGCAAATTCTTGACGAGGGTAAAACAAATGACGCCCACGGCAGAACAGTAAGCTTTGCAAATACAGTTATTATTATGACTTCAAATGCAGGCAGTCAAAAGGCTGAAACATCACTGGGCTTCGGTAAGAGCGCAAAGGATATCTCAAAAGAAAAGGTGCTTAAAGCCCTTAATGAATTCCTGCGTCCCGAATTTATCGGTCGTGTTGATGAGATTGTTGTGTTCAATCCTTTAAGCGAAGAGGATTACAAGAATATCGCAGTCCTTATGATGAACGAAATGAAAACTGTTCTCAAGGATAAGGGTATTGAGCTTGTTTACGACGATAATACACCATCAGCAATCGTCAGCAAAATGGACGGTAACGTTCGTGGTGCTCGTGACCTTCGTAATGTTATCCGCCGTAATATTGAGGATAAAATTTCAACGCTTATGATTGATAACCTTGGCACAACAATGTCGAAAATCCTCATCACATCAACGGATAATAATATAAATGTAACATTTGAATAAATCAAAATGTAGGGGCGGGTCTCTGTTGTACAGTGTAGTAACATAGTATACAGGTAGTGTAAGGACATAGTATACAGTTTT
>CALFTO010000027.1 GCA_937916195.1 uncultured Clostridia bacterium | reverse complement strand
TTTTTTTCGTAGGTAAGCACTTCACAATCAGGTGCAGGTGCAATTTTTATTGCATAATCTTTGCCGTCGGCAGTGACGGAGTAAACGGCATTGTATTCGCCGTCGCCTAACGGCGCAATGTTGCCTATGTTTTTAAAACCTGCTTTGAAGAAAAGTTTTTTAATTTGTTCATTTGTAATAGGGTATTTAGTTTTGCTTATCATATCGTTCACTCCTTTGGCACTAATTTGAATGTGCGTAATTAAAATAAATTGTAATAGTAAGTTTTTTGTTGCTATATGTAGCTGATATATCTCCGTTCATTCTTTCTGCAAGTGTACGAGCAATAGAAAGCCCCAAACCAGTTGATGTTCTTGCATTTTCAACAGTATAAAACCGGTTGAACAGTTTTTTTACTTGTGTTTCATCAAGGCTTGAAGCTGTATTTGAAAAGCAAATCACACCTGAATCATTCAATTCTATCTGCAAATCACCG
Organism: uncultured Clostridia bacterium; assembly: GCA_937916195.1. Lineage (GTDB taxonomy): Bacteria > Bacillota > Clostridia > Oscillospirales > Acutalibacteraceae > Fimenecus. The sequence goes on along the minus strand of CALFTO010000027.1, from coordinate 44,621 downwards.
TCACTATATTTAACTGCATTGCTTAATATGTTTGAAAGAATTCTTGAAAGAGCCATCTTATCAAGAGTTCTTTCAATTTGTTTATCTGTTATTTTAATTTCAGGAGTTATGTTTCTTTTTTGCAGGGCCACATAATATTCAGCAATGCATTCTTCAAGAACACTGTTCAAAGATATTTTCTCTAATCTGAGTTTTTCTTCTGCTGAAGTAACAACAGAGTATTTAAACAGTTCATCAGTAAGCTGCTTAAGGCTTTTAGTTCTGTTCTCGATAATGTCTAAATACTTTTCTACTTCATCAGGCTTTTCTATTTCCTTCAAAAGCTCAAGGTATCCGCAAATTGCAGTCAACGGAGTTCGCAAGTCATGAGAAATATTGGCTATTGCATTTTTTAGTTCAATATCACCCTGATTATAACGGTGGCGCAATTCACGGATAAGAGCTAAATCTTTGTTGAGAGTATCTGCCAAAGAAACCATATCTTTATCACGGCAAGAAACATCAATAAGAGTATTTGTATCCTTCCTCAATTTCTCTTTGAAGCTATGTTCAATTTCTCTCGCAGTTCTTTTTACAAGATATAATTTGACAGCAAGAAACACAACCGTCAAAGACAGCAGAATTATAACTGTAAAGAGAAAGTATTTCATATCAAAGCTCCTTGATTTTAATTGATGCTTTTTCTTTTGAAAAGATAAAAACCCAAAACGGTTATAAATATTGAGAAACATAAAGAATATATTGGGTTTGCTACAGCCAATACGTCAAGCGGTGATACAATTGGCTCATCACCTTCACCTTTGGTAGAAAACTGACTGATGATATATATACTGTCATCTGTATTGTTGACCCAGATATTTGCAATAGCAGAAAGCTGTGTTGTAGGTAAAACAGAATTAGCAAACTCCAAAACAATTCTTTTAGTTCCGGTAGGATAGGTAGGATTCGGATATTCACGGTAAGTTAACACAGAATTTTCAGGAATCATACTAAATCCGTCGTATTCTTCACCGTTGACGGTTGCTATCTCACGGTTAAACTCAGGTCTACCAAGCTCACCGCTAACATAAGATGTAGCTAAAAACATAGAGGCCGAAACAGCTATACAAATAACTGCAGCAACAGCTTTTTTAGTTGTTAAAGTCGAAATAAATGTTGATACAGCACTGAATACGGTTGAAGTTACTAATGCAACAAGTATGAAAATCAAATATATGCTTAAAGGTATTTTCTTCTGTAAAACAACACCAATACCGCAGAACAAAAATGCAAGAGTCATAGAAAGAGCTATAACAGAAGTGACAATTGTGTTAGACAGATAAATGTTTTTACGGGAACACCCGGTTATAATTTTATTTCTTATCACACCGTCACTATAATCGGTACAAACAAAAAAGCTTGTAACAATCGAAACCACAAAGGCAATAATAGGAATCTCTTGAAGAGGAAATACCATATATTCATTTTCAGTGGGCAAAAACGATGAATATGTAACTATACCCTTATATAAACAAAAGCCGGTAATAAGGGCTAAAAACAGCAAAAACAGTTTATCTTTTCGTAATTTATAGAAATCAGCATAAAGCAAATTAGCCATTATCTTCACCTCCGACAAGATTAATATAAAAGCTTTCAAGGCTTTCATCGTGATTCTGAATTGAAAGAACCTCACAGCCTTGCTGCAACAGTTTTGATGTTATTAAAGATATAGATATATCTCCGTATATATCTGCTTCATTGTGAGAGATGATTTTATATTCAGCTTTCAATTCATCAAGAACGCGGGCTAATGCTTCTTTATTGCTTACCTTGATACTCAAACATTTATTGCAGGCTTCATCAAGCTCTTTAGCAGTGATTTCTTTAACAATTCTGCCTTTATCAATAAAACCGTAATAAGTTGCGAGTTTTGAAAGTTCATCAAGGTAATGGCTTGAAATCAACACGGTTATTTGCTTTTCTTTATTAAGTTTTAAAATAAGTTCTCGTATCTCAATGATACCCTGAGGGTCAAGACCGTTTACAGGCTCATCCAAAACTAAAAAATCAGGGTCGCCTGCAAGAGATATTGCAATACCGAGTCTTTGTTTCATGCCGAGGGAAAAGTTTTTAACTTTCTTTTTGCCGGTGTTTTCAAGGCCTACTAATTTCAGCTTTTCGTCAATATCGTCAAAGGACGGGATACCCAATATGCGATATTGCTGATACATATTTTCCTTAGCGGTCATATCAAGATAAATCGCAGGTGTTTCAACTATTGCACACATCCTTCTGCGAATTTTCAGGATATCCTTGTCTTTATAGTCCTTACCATACAAAGAATATGTACCGTCAGTCGGATTTTGCAAACCGCAGATAATACGGATAAGTGTTGTTTTGCCGGCACCGTTTTTACCGACAAAACCGTAAATTGCTCCTTTAGGAACATTCATAGACAGATTGTCCAATGCCTTGCAGTCTTTGTATTTTTTACTCAAAGCACTGGTTTGAAGAATATACTCCATATAATTAACCTCCTTAACAAGATACCGATATTCTAAAACATAATAGTTAAGAAAACGGTAAAGGAAAAAGTTAAGATGCAGTAAAGATTTATTTCATTTTAAATCCAATACCCCACACCGCTTCAATATAGTCTTCACCTGAAGCCTCACTGAGCTTTTTTCTTAAATTGCTTATGTGTACCTTGAGAGAGCTTTCGGTACAATCAGGTGTATCAATGCTTATTAAATCAAGAAGGCTTGATTTGGTTATAACCTGTGTCGGATTTAACATCAGCTGTTTCAAAATGGCATATTCTGTTTTTGTGAGCTTTACAGGTGTATCTCTAACTGTAACCGAATAAGCAGAAGCATCTATAACAATATTTTTATAGGTTATTTCGCTATTCTTTATTGCAGGGTTTCGCAACTGAACCTCTATTCTTGCAAGAAGTTCTCTGATATCAAAGGGCTTAGTAATATAATCGGTAGCGCCTACCGAAAGTAATTCCACCTTATCATCAATGGCAGTTTTTGCGCTGACTATGATAACGGGGATGTTTTTTATTTTAGGCAAAACTTCTTCACCTGATAAACCAGGAAGCATCAGGTCAAGTAATACTAAATCAATATTGTCCGAGTTAAGTTTAAGCAAAGCTTCTGTACCGGAATAAGCTCGCAGCACATAATAGCCTTTTGCCTTCAGTGCTTCTTCTGTCATATTGCCTATATAGATATCATCTTCCACAACCAAAATATTTTTCATACAAAACCTCACAAAGCAATTATAAGATTATTATACCTGTAATTCGATTTCAGTTCAATATTTTCAGAGTTAAGATAAAGTTAAGATTTTTATTCGAAACCTTTAAGAAAACACATAGCCGCCGACATATCAACCGGCGACTATGTGTTTATGCGTATATTAGTTCTTCAAAAACAATTTCTCTTGCCCTTTGTTGTATGTTGCCCATTCTTTGAACCCACTCAAGTTGATTATCTTCTTTCAGCTGCTCAGTGACACCCTCAGTCGCTTTCATCTGCTCAACGAGAGCATCAAACATATCCCTTGCCTGATTTTCAACTTCTGCACAGTGCTGATACAGTTTGCCTTGAATAAGCAAGGAGTTGAAAAGTGCGGTTTTGTGTTTTTCAAGATAGGTCTTGTGCATCATTCCCCATTTACCGAGAGTGATACTCGCTTCTTCGGGTGCCAAGATGAGGTTCGGGATGAGATAATCCCCAACTCGGCGGTATTGGATTGTGTTTTTGCTTGACATGAAAATAGCCTCCTTTAATTTTGTAGCTTCATTGTACAAATTAAAGGAGGATTTGTCGAATGTGCGGATTATAAGAGGTTACAAAATAGTAGAAAATCAATTTGTTTAAAGTTTAATTATTTTTGAAAAAATATCGTTGCTTTTTTATTTATGGTAAACATATTATAAAAGAGGAATTATTGATATTAAAAATTACACAACCACTTTATTTTTGTGGTTGTGTAACGCAATTTATGTTTCAGTGTTCTCTGTTTTTTCAATTTCTATTTCAAATTTAAACAACTGGAAGAAATTGAGCTTAATAGTTAATTTGTTGACAAGTTTATATTTAACGAGAACAACAATAACTATAAGGTAAATCAAGAGAATGATTCCAAAAACTATGATAGCTTTATACATTATAATACTTCCTCCTTTATTTTTGCTTATTGCAATTGGCTAACTTTTTGAAACATTGATTTTGAAATTATGTTCCATAGCTTTCATTCCTTTCCGAGAGGATGAATGTGTGGCCCTCTCACCATAAGGAGAAAAAAGGCTGTTTTGTCAGGGCGTTTTTAGCAATTTTTAGAAAAATTTTTTAAACTTCTTTTTTGCACCCTCTACGGACTCATGTACCGACTGAAAAGATACACCTTCTTCATCCGCAATCTCCCTTAAGGTCTTTCCAGCGACCACTTGTAAAAGACGCCGTCTTTGAACATCAGATAAACGGGACAGAGCATAATCGATCCGTTTGCTTCTGTTTTCGGCTTCGACCTTTTCTCTGGTGGCTTGTTCTGTTTTCTCTTCTTCACTTGTTATGTAAAAATCAATGGTTGGGTCAGCAAACGCTATACCCTCATATTCAATTTCATCTTTGGAAACTGGGCAATAATACTTGTATCTGTGGTATGATGCATCTTCCTTCTTTCGACTTTCTTTTATGAAGATACCAATTTCATCTGGCACATCTACCGCTGTCTTCTTTTTTTCATATTTACCGGTTTTATCGTTAAAATCGGTGTACTCATATTCAATAATCATAAAATGGCTCCTTTGGATTTTTTCAATCCGCCAGAGCCGCCAAGGATATCCACCAAAAAGAAAAAGACGGCAGAGAGACTCGCTTACACACATAGGGTGTATAAGCAAGTCCGCACTGCCGTCTTGCGTTCTGGCGGATGATAATTGATATTATGTTTTACGCTGCGGTGGTTATAAGGATGTTCTCAATGTTAAGTGTGCCGTCGGAATTTGCTGTAATTCGGGTTTTGCATCCTTTGATTACAATTTCCACAACCCTGCGGTCTTCACTTACATCGCAGACACGCTTATTATTAAGGTTGCGAACTTCACTCATAGGCATTCCTCCTTCCTTTAGTTTTGCTTATTATAAAGAAAAAGCCGACACAAAACATTCAAGGTGTAAACCTTTGAATGCTCGTGTCGGCTTGAACTCACTTGGTTCTGCTCGTCTTTGAGCTTTATATGTTTTTATGCGAATCCCTCACTTGGGGGTTCTGCATTTTATACATCTTCTTCGGGTAACTCGGCTGATTCTGCAGCCATTATGACCATTGCCTGAAAAACAGTGAGTGGAATGGTTTCATATATGTTCTTATGAGGGTGTTTGACGTGTACTAGAACTTCGCCATGATTGTTTTTTAAAGCTTTAAGTAATGGTATGTGTTCTTTTGGCGTATAAACCATATTTCCTGGGCTTCTGAATTCATTCATTGTTTTTCCTCCTTAATTCTTTAGTATTTATTCTGAAAGTGAGAATTTGTTATTAAACTTGTTTATCAACTTAAAAAGATGTTCATCAATATCTGGGTTTTCTATTCTTCTCTTGATTATTTCATAAAGTCGAGGTAAAAAAACATCAAAATCTAACTTCTGTATTTTAACCTCTCGAAACGACGTGCAACACACGGGCGTGACTGTTTCCTTACTTCGGTCTATAATGTACAGTTCATATACTATATCGTTGATGTTATCTGTATTATCTTTTGCGATGTTACTCATTGTAAAATACAATTCACCGAAATCTTCAACAACAGCAGAAAAGATGTACTCTACAGGGTGGGCTATGTATCCGGGATAAAAGCGAGACATATATGTTATATTTACTTCTTCAAGATAACCAAATGTTAAGGCTCTTTTGAGATGCATATCAAATAGCGGATTGTCGCGAGTCGATTCACTTATTCGTACTGCTTCCGTTCCCAAATATGTTGTTTTTAATGCCCTCCAACAGATCTTATTACCTTCAGTGAGTTCGGTTAATTTGCTTATAAAGTTTAATAGATACATCTCACCGGAATCCAAAGATGAAACATCTGAAAATAATAATGCATCTACTGAAGTTTCAAAGAGGTTAGCAATCTCCACCAAAGCTTCAATACTCAATGTAGCTTTACTTGAGTGCTTGATAACACGAGAGAAATATCCAGAACTAACCCCCGCAACTTTTTCAACATCACCTATTTTAATATTATTTCTTTTTGCAAGCACATATATGTTTTGAAACAGTTGTGCTTTACTTGTAGCTAACAATCTTAATCATCCCTTTCGTTTTAGTTCCTCATTATTATGATCGAATTTTTTGTTTACAGCTATATTATACACACAACGATATCTTCTGTCAATATAAATTTTGCAAAATGTTCAAACAAAAACCGCATTAAAGAAAAATGGCTTGAAAAATACTTCAAATTTTCGACAAAAAATGTGAATTTTCGACAATTTATTGATATACTATTCAAATGATAGTTTCGCAAATAATTATTTTTTTGCTTTTTGTGCTCGTTAGTAGCCAAGTAATAACTTTTTTATTTTCTTCAAGCAAACTATAGTGTGCCACTTCATGTGCTAACACCAATAAATTACAGTTCTTAAAAAAACAATCTAATTTAACAACATTAATTATTTCAGGATACTTATGCTGAAATGAAGATGTCCGATATCATAAAAGAAAGCTGCCGTTCTTAACGACAAATGAGCAGTATGGAGTTTTATGTAATAACATTCAAAGTGATTATCCTTACGCTTTTCATGACCACAATATTTCTCATTCAACATACATCAACCATGGCATCTTTACATTATCTCTACCATCAAGGGTCATTTTATGTTGTCGAGCAGACACTCATAATATTTTTATTGATTATTTAACGAAATGGCTGTGAAGTTCCTCAACAGCATCTTCCATACGTTATGTTTCTTCTGTCCTCTGAATGTTCATAAAGAAGAGATCTGTTCGGCAGTTGTTTGTGGTATCAGGTTAGTAGTTCTTATTGTTATACACCTCACATCAGAATTCCAAGAACAACGTTCTTTAAAAAGCCGATAAGCTGCTCTGGCTATTTCAGAGGGAAGTTGTGTTTTTTATGGTTGCCTACATTGATACTGTAATACAAACAAATCGTTACCCTCTTACAAATATCTGTATACCCGTTGCAGACAATTGATGAAGTCTTAACTGATATCCGACATCTTGGTTTAAGGCGAGAATTACCCTCCATACCTCATCGTTGTTTACAAGAACTGAAACACAGGTAATTTCGTGATCGACGGATTTTGTAGGAGAAACAAAATCTCGGTGCTTAACTGTTCAGTCATATTTCGCAGACTTGTAGAACATAGAAAACATGTGATAATTGATATAGAACGGACTATGTTGCAACGAATTTTACTAGAAAAAACATTGACTTTTTATTAAAAAGCGTATCTGTATATGCATAAAAAAGCTCCGCAAGAACGGAGCTTTTACTATATGTAATCAGATATAAACAAAAAATCCGAACCCTTTTCCTATTGGGAAAATCTGGTTCGGATTTTTCTGGTTTGGTGCGGACGATGGGACTTGAACCCACAAGGAAGTAATATCCACAGGTGTCTGAGGCCTGCGCGTCTGCCAGTTCCGCCACATCCGCATATTTAATTATTCAATGTTTTCAGTCTCAATCTGCTTTTCGTAAATATTACGACGCGTACGCGTGACACTTGCGGTGCCCAAAATCTTTTTTCGCTTGGAGCGCGAAAAGATTTTGACCGCTGCGCCTTTTCAGCCTTCGCTTCATCCTCCACAGGAGGCGCTCGGCTGAAAACTGCCAGTTCCGCCACATCCGCATATTAAAATTGCTTGATAATAATATCATTTTAGAATATAAAAGTCAAGGCGGAGTTTTGTAACTCCGCCTATATTCTATTAATTGTCTTCTGTATTGCCTTTGCAATTGCAAGAGCCGTTTTCGGTATTTTTTCCACAAGTATTTGCGTGGGGACAACCAACACATTTCACGCCTTTTTTCTTGGCTCTTACCACATATATAATTGCCGCGGCAAGTACAGCCACAAGAATTGCAAGAACTAAAATATCTTCCATACCGAAATCAACTCCTTTTTCTAATCTATTGTATGATTATCTGCTCTTGACTGTTTCTCTGTTTTTAGCTTTAAACTCGCTTTCTGCTTTAAGCTTCTTACTTGAACGAATGCAGAGGAATACGAGGATAGTTGCGAACACGGCAACTGCAATAAGTCCCGGTAAGAATCCTGTACCAAAATCACCCGTTGTGATGAGTGTGCCAATTTGATATACAAGATAGCCTACAGTAAAGCCTGTGCCAAGCTGAAGTCCGATACCGCCCCAAAGCCATTTTGCGCTCTTCATTTCAGAATTCATAGCACCGATTGCTGCGAAGCAAGGAGGAGTATAAAGATTGAACATAAGGTATGCGAGAGCTGCAACCTTTGTGATTGCCATTACCTGACCTACCTCTGCACCTGCCCCCTCCATAAGAGCAAGTTCTTCAGTATCAATAAGATTTTCAAGTCCTACAAAGCAAACTGCCAATGTGCCTACAACATTTTCTTTTGCGATAAAGCCTGTAACCGCTGCTGCGGCAAGCTGCCAAGAGAGTACGCCGACAACGGGGACGAGCACATAAGCGAATGGTCCTGCGATTGAAGCGAGAATTGACTGGTCTGCTGTTTCGGCAACTGTGAACTGCCACGTGAATGTCTGCATAACCTGAACTGCAGTATTGCAAAGAAGAATGATTGTTGCAGCTTTTACAACATATGACCAACCACGCTGACACATTGAAAGGAATGCACGCTTAAGTGATGGGATTTTGTATTCGGGAAGTTCAATAATGAAGAAAGATTTTCTAATCTTATGACCTGTAATTTTATTAACGAGAAGTGCACCGAAGAAGATAATAACAATACCCACAAAGTACATAAGAGGTCCAACCCATGATGCATCTTCAAAGAATGCGCCTGCAAAAAGTGCGATAACGGGAAGCTTTGCGCCACATGGCATAAAAGGTGCTAACATTGCAGTTGCTCTGCGCTCGCGTTCATTTCTGATTGTACGACAAGCCATAACACCGGGAATTGCACAACCTGTGCCGATTACGAACGGAATAATTGATTTACCGCTTAAGCCTACCTTTTTGAAAATAGGGTCAAGAACTACTGAAGCACGAGCCATATATCCGCAGTCTTCAAGAAGTGCAATAAGGAAATACATTACCATAACAAGTGGTAAGAAGCCGATAACCGCAATAGCACCACCGATTACACCGTCAACAAGAAGTGCTGAAAGCAATGGGTTTGCATTCTCAAAAAATCCTGCAATCCAACCTTGAACGCCTTCAAGAACACCTGTAAGCCAATCTGCAATCCAAACGCCCGGACCTGCCTGTGAAATCCAGAAAACAAGGAACATAACCACTGCAAAAATGGGAAGTCCGAACCATTTATTTGTAAGGATATCGTCGATTTTATCCTGATAGTTTCTGTTTTTTGTAAGAACCTTACGAGTTTCAACCATACTTACGATACCGTTTACGAATTTATATCGTTTTTTATCAGCCTCAACAACTGATTTCTTATCTGTCAAGTCAATTGTACCTTGAACATAAGGAGCTTTCTGTCCTCTGCCGTAAAGCTCAACTGCGGCAGCAACAACATCTTTAAGTCCCTCTGCAGAAGTTGAAACTGTTTCGATTACAGGGCAATTAAGTGCTTTACTTAAAGCCTCAACATCAATCTCTGTTTCTTTTTTCTCATTAATATCACTCTTATTAAGCGCCACAACAACGGGAATGCCGAGTTCAAGAAGCTGAGTTGTAAAGAACAAGCTACGGCTTAAATTTGTAGCGTCAACAATGTTGATAATCACATCGGGATGCTCATTTTTAACATATGTACTTGTGATGCTCTCTTCTGATGTAAAGGGTGACATTGAATAAGCACCGGGAAGGTCAACGGCTATAAGCTCGTGACTACCGTTATAAATACTTTTCTTAATAGAGCTTTCTTTTTTATCAACAGTAACGCCAGCCCAGTTACCGACTTTTTCGTTTCTGCCCGTAAGCCCGTTATACATTGTGGTTTTACCACTGTTGGGATTACCCGCTAAGGCAATTCTCATTTTCTTTTCCTCCTGAAATTTATTTTTAGATTAATTTTTAACCGTTTCATTTTGTTAGCCTTTGCTAACTGGTGCGTAAAAATATTTCAGTTGCCTCTGCTCTATTCTTTAAATAGAAATTGCTTCGGCTAACTGATTATCAATATTATATCGTGAATCTTTAATAGATACAACGCAACCGCCTTTTTTGTGGGAGATAACTGTTATTGGCTCACCTGCATAACACCCTAACGAAAACAGAAATGCATCAAGCTCTTCATCGTCGGTTACAATGTCTTTAATGATATATTCAATTCCTTCCTGTGCGTTTGTTAAATTCATTATATCCACCTGAATGTTGCATAAGTTTAGCGTCGGCTAACTTTTTGATTGAAATTATAGTTAGCCGTTGCTAACCAAACAATATAATACAAAAAATATATGAATTTGTCAAGGGAAAATTTTACATTTTTTAAAAAAATATAAAAGAAATCTGACCGCATTGTAAAACACGGTCAGACTCCCTTTTATAACATCTGGTGAGGATGTGTCAAATAATTAATCAGCAGTTCTGGAAACAAAAATCTTCAATAATATCGTAAATATGAACTGCATCAGGATGAAATGAATTAAAATCAAAAACGAGCTCAGAAATTTCTTCAAAATTTGTTGTGATGTCTGAAATCAAATGGCGGTCGGAGTGTTCATCGGTGTAAGCAATTCCGTAAACCGTATGATATACACCATCAAGTTCTACTTCTTCCGCTACGACTTCATACTCCATTTCATAATACCCGTTCCTTCATTTTATGTCGTAATTATACTACAAAAGTGTCATTTTGTCAACATATATATTTAAAAAAGTTTTCGACTGTGTTCGACAAAAATGTCCAACAAAAAACAACAAACAGAAAAGAAAAAAGACACCCTATTGGATGTCTTTTCTCATTTTCTGGCATTGACTACGCTATTTGATACAAATCGTCATTTTCCTTTTCGAAATATTGTTGCATTATGGTTCAATAATGTTGAATTTTGCATTTCCCGAAATTTCAAACTGATTAAGGTTTTCAATAATAAGTTCAAGTTTAGATATATCACCCTCGAACTTCATCGCTGCACGGATTTTTTGCATATCTCTTTGTAGAATAAGAGCGAGCGCATTTTTGGGGCAGGTTATCTTCAAGTCTGCAGAATCCGATGATGTATTGTGATACTGAAGCAAAGCACCGTTATTAAATCGGAGCATTATTTTTTCACCGGTATCAGTAAGATTAACATTGATTGTGAAATCTTGACCTGACATTGAATGTTTATCAAGAAGAATTCCTACATAATCAAAAATCATTTCTGCTGTCATATTTTTGAGAATATTCCCATTTTGCTTTGCATTTGCCCCTTTTTCTGCCGCATTTCCGTTACGCAGTTCAAGTGCAGCAGAAAGATAAGCATTTCTCCAAGCACCTGATTCTGATTGATAGCCAAGCTGTTCAAGTGCGTCGGCGCACAAAAGTCTGGCTGCCCTATTGTCAGGGTTTGCATAGACAAGAACATTAGTTACCTCTGCCACCCATTGATATTCACCTTTTTGGAAATCTTCTTTTGCTTTTTTTAGCACGGCATCGGTATCACCAAGATATTCCACCCATTTTTTTGCACTTTCGGTAGGCTCAAGAGGATTTAAATTAACCGGATTGGCATCATACCAACCCATATATTTCTGATAAACAGCTTTAGAGTTATGAGCAACTGTTCCATAATATTGTCGTGTGTACCAATTTTTTGCAAGCTCATCGGGTAGTTCAATCATATTTGAGATTTCATCAGATGTGTAGCCTTGGTTTATATAAGTTAAGGTCTGGTCATTTATAAATTTATATACTGCTGCTGTGTCGGCAAGATAGTCGTTTATAAATTCATTTCCCCAGTGAGGCCAGTTGTGTGATTGGAAAGTTACCTGAGCCTTGTCACCATAAAGAGCAATCGCTTCGGTTATATATTTTGCCCAGGCATTGCCGTCACGAATTTGTGCTCCTCTTAAGGTGTAAAGGTTGTGAAGAGTAGCAGTGCAATTTTCGGCAACCCAAAGAGCTTTCATTTCTGGAAACCATATATTCATTTCGGCAGGAGCTTCGGTACCGGGTGTCATTTGAAATTCCATTGTCACACCGTCAATGATGTAAGTTTCGCCCGTGGATTTGATTTCATAGGTTGGTCGAATAAAACTAAGGTTTCCTGTTGACTGTCCCATACCGATACCCATTGCCATTTTGCCTGTTTCTGACTGTTCAAGGAAAACACCGTACTGATATGAGGCTCGTCTTCCCATGCCCTTACCCGCATAAACATTTTCGCTAACTGCGTGTTCGGTAAAATGCTCGGGAACAATAATCGGGATAAGACCGCTTTCAAGCTGTTTTTCAAGGGATAAAGTACTGTCAGCCGCCTGTTCTTGTGTCATAACGCCACCAATTCCTCCGAAATGGTCAACGTGGGGATGGGAAATAACAACGGCTTTTATGGGATGCTTACCAAGATTTTTCTCAACAAGTTGCATTGCCGCCTGAGTACATTCAACACTCATAAGCGGGTCAAAAACAATCCAGCCCGTGTTACCTTTGATAAGGGTAAGGTTTGCCATATCATAGCCTCTTACCTGATATATGTTTTCACAAACCTCAAAAAGACCATAGGCATGATTGTTTTTTGTGTTTTCCCAAAGACTTGGATTTACTGTATCGGGACATTCTTCATAATTGTCTACAAAGTCATAAGCTTTTTGACTCCACACAACTTTTCCGTCAGAATTTTTGATTTCAAGTGTTTCGGGAGCGTCTATAAGACCTTTTATTGCAAATTCATATTCCGTTTTATTTTCAAAATCAAGTGTTGAATAGAGTGCGGAATTAACCTCAACTGTGTGTTGTGTTGCACCTTTTGATTCAGCTGTTAATCCAAGTTCCGCAACCATATCGGTGTCACCTTGTGATTTACAAGCAGCAAACGAAAGTGTTATAGCTATTATTAAAAGAAATGATATTATTTTTTTCATCTTTTATCTCCTTGATTTAATGTTAAATGGTATGGAAAAGAAAGCTATCATAGTCTTTTATCTATTATGACTTTTAGCTTTCCCGTTCGCGGATTATACTCCAAGTCTGACGGCTTACACCATTCTACTATCGGCTCACCCAGAGTATCGTCATTTAAAGCATCTTTGATAATCGGGCGCTCCTCGCAGAGCATTTGAAGGAATTTTTGTGTATTACATTCAGTTGCATCTGAAACAGCAATTTTAAAAATAAATCTATCTTTAACATCGTGTTCAATGATTATCTGATAAGAATAATATTCAATTTCACAGTTTTTCAAAACACGGCCTACATCTTGCGGATACAAAGATACATATCCTGCTCTTGCGGCAACATTACTTCTGCCGAGAATTTTAAATTTTCGGTCAGGTACTCCTTCAGGTTCTGTATATTCAGCAATATCACCTGCGGGATAACGAATAAGAGGAATTAATGTTTTGAATAGAGATGTAATATAAACTACACCGGGTCTGTTCATTTCTGTAATAACCTCACCCGTATCAGCATCAACTAACTCAAACAATGTCAGGTCAGAGAGAATTCTGTGTTCATTAAAGCCACAGTCTTTGGTGAAATACCCGATTGGACCACCGTCGTTTGATGCATAAAATACAGACCGAAATTCAATTTCTTTGCCAAATACACTGCTGATTTTATCTCTTTGGTCTTGATATAGAGTTTCTCCTGCAAAATATATAGTATCAACTGCAAAATCCGTTATATTATGTTCTTCAATATATGAAACAATTTTTGTCAGCATTGAGGGAAGTCCGGCAACGCAATTAATTCTATGCTTATGTATTGTTTCAACCATTTCTTCAATTGTTACATTGCCTGAAAGGTTATACATTATTGTTTTTGCAGGAGAAAAGTATAACATACTGTATGTATACAAAAAGCTTGCATAAAGACCACCTGCATAGAACAGATTAGCTATTTTAGTGCCGTTTTTAAGCCCGCCTTTTGAAAGAACCGCACCACTGCACTCGCACATTGTCTGCCATTCTTCTGCCGAGTAAAGAGAATATTTTGGGTCGCCTGTTGTGCCGCCACTTTTGAAAATTTGTCCGTCGGTCTGCGTTCTAGTTGCTACAGTGCCACCATTTTGGTCACAATGTGTCCAAAAATGGTCTTGTTCAATAAGAGGGAGCTTCTCTAAAGGAGCATTTTCAGGTATGTTTTCATATAAATCGGCATAATACTTTGAGTTTTTTCTTGCATAAGAAATAATTTCATCAAGTGAATATGTTTTAAAGCTCACAAAACCACCTATTCCTTTCTTTAACTATTAAGAGTAATAATATCGTTTTTTAAATCTTCAAATTCTCCGACAGTAATCAAATGGTCATAGTGACAATCTGCTCCAATCAACATTTGCATAACAAGATAGTCCCCATTTTCACTACCGGGAATAAGACCGGATAAAACAAATTTACATCTTCTTGCCGTTTCATAGCAATGCGCACAGCTTGGGTCATTTAAAGAAATAAGCATTTCTATCATTTCATATTTTCTGCGGATTGCATCTTTAACGGTATCTTCTAAAATCTGCTCTAAATCAGCAGAAGCGCTATTGAGAATGATTTTTGTAGATTTTAAGGAGTTGTTATTCTCAATACTGATTTCTGTATTATCGCACAATTTAAAATCGTCACAAATTTTATATTTCCAGCCGAGTTTTCCGTATATTTTATCGACAAAATTGCGGATTTGATTTGGTGGATAAACCGTGCTTTGTGCAGACTGGTCTAAAATCTTAACGCTTGCGAACAAGTCAAGTCTTTGATTGTCTTTGTTATACTCGCTTTCAATATCCGAACCAATATACGATAATAAAACAGATGTAGCAGTAAAATCAGATTTTAAAAATGCCTTTTGCGACATCGGATGAAATGCAACGGGCTGACCCATAAAGGCTCTGAAGCCATGCTTTTTGCCAAGCTCCAAACAATAATCCATAAACTTTGCAAAAAGTCCCAATCCGCGAAATTCTTTTCGTGTTACAACGGTTGAAATTTCAGGCATATTTTTAAATGTATCTGAAAATGCCAAAGCAAAATGTCCTGCAATTTGTCCGTGTTCATTTACGGCAAGAAATGACATAAGCTCTTTGTTTTTCACCATATTCAAAAAGCTGTCAACATAATATAATTTTTCATAAGAATATGAGTATCCGTATTCGCTGTAAATACATCTTATTGCCTCGATTGCTTCTTCTTCCGTTTTAACAGGCTTGATTGAAATATTGGTATCCAGAACCTCGATTTCTTTAAACGGTTCGGGTGCTTTAAACTCTAAAGGATGAAGAATGTTCATACGCACATAAATTCGTTGTCCGTCTTTACCGAGTTTTTCCATTCCGATATCATCCATCCACAAATCCAGAATGTAATTACGTAAACTTTCACTGTCGGTAATATCTAAATCATCACTATATGAAAAATTAGTCCATGCGGGAACACCTTTATCCTTGACAGAAACCTCAAAGCACGCATCTGACAGGGAGAATTCCACTTCAAGTGTTCCGTTTGTGCCCGGATAAGCCTTTTTTATTCTGTTCTCCAATATTTCTCCCACAACATATCTCAAGCGATTATATCTGCCAAATTCAACATTTGGATGGTTGCTTACAATAGAATCCAGAAAATCAAGCACGGCGCTTATGTAAAACTTTTTGTTTTGTATTTCTATTGAAGCGATTTTTTTAATGTTCATATATCTTCACCTTATTCCAAACAAATTCTGTTCCATCCAAGAACAGGACCATAGTCCGATTTTGTTCCGCTTTGAATGATTTTTTCAATATCATCTTTATAACCAGCGTGATTGAGATTATCTCTCACAATCACTTTTTTCTGACTATTGTTTATTTCAACTTCAACATATCGCATTTTCTTATCTGTGATGCAGTTTCCCAATACAGTAAAATACTCCGTAATATCCCGAACAATACCTTCACCGACATTCTGATTGTTTTTCAATTGAGTGATAATCACATTTTTATAATCATCAAACTTACTTTCAGAACAATTATACGTATAACACTCTATATTATTTTGAATGTTCTTATCCAATAGAAGTGCATTTGTATTCACACCATTTTTTCTGAGCTTTTTCTTCTTCGCCCATAGCATAAGCAAGCAAATTAAAAATGTAGAAGCTTCTGATACCGTGTAAGCCGCCCATACTCCGTTCATTCCAAACAGTTTTCCGAGAATAAGAGTTGCACCCAAGAAAATCAAAAGACACCGCAAACTAATCATTACCGCTGACATAAAATTCTGTTCAATCGACTGAAGATAGTATCCTATCACAACATTGATAGTCATTATAATCATACTTGTCGCATAAATGCGTACCGCAGTTGCTGACTTCTGAATAAGAAGTGCATCATCTATTCCAAAAATTATCGGCACAACCTGTGGCACAATTTCAAGAAGCAAGGTGACTGTTCCGCATATTACAATAATTGTGATAAAAGCCAATCGCAAAGTTTCTTTAATATTCTTATAACTCTTTTCACCGTAATAATTACTTACCATCGGTTGTATGGTCTGACTTATTCCTTCAAACACAGAAAGAGAAATTGTTGACAGATTAAAAACAACCGTATAAATAACTACACCGCTTGTTCCTGCCAAACTTGAAAGAAAATGATTGATAATCAAAATAGTTAAGAACTGATATATAAAGTGAAGTGCTGTACTACCACCATTTTTAATAATTCTTAACACTGTTTTGTCAAATACAAGCCTAAATTTCAATGTGTTCTTTGCTGAGCAGAAGTGACTACTTATTACTATCACACTTACAAGCTGACCTAAAACAGTTGAATAGGCAGCACCTGCTACACCCAAATCAAAAATTCCTACGAATACAACATTCAGAATAATATCCGTAATAATTGAAAGAAACATACCCGCCATTGAAAGAGTAGGTCTTCCGTCGTTCCTTACAAAAAAGGCTAAGCCAATGTTTAATACAAAAACAGGTCCACCCATAAGAATAATACGGGAATAAATTTGTACTAACTCAAAAACATCTTCACCTGCACCAAGCCAACCTGTGATAGTGCTGCTGAAAAAAATTCCTGCAAACAAAAGAAGAATACCCGTAAGACCAAGCAACTCCATAGAAAGACTGAACGCTTTATTTGCAGTTTTTTTCTCACCTTTGCCTGAATCGATACTCATTGCAATACAGCCACCTACGGCAAAAAGAGCAGAGAACATGTTGATAATCATATAAATTGGTGTGGCAAAAGTTACAACTGACAACGATAAATCGTCAAGATAATGACCGATAATAACGGTATCTGCCAAAGAGCCTATTGCAGTTGTAAGATTCATAAGAATAGTGGGGGTAAGCATAGCAATAAAAATTTTTCGTGTTATGGGATTGTGCTTATAGCTATATACACTTTCCATCTTTTGCCTCCTTATGTCTTAATTCTTAGGTCTATGACGCTTCTTACTTTTCCGCCACCTGTACTAAGTTCAAATTTGTCTTTATCCTGCTTAACTATGTAAATGTTTCCTGTCTTATCTGTTAAACATTCTAAAATTTCAGGATATTCACGTGCAAGAATATTTACTGCTTCCTTTTCAGAATATACAAAATCATTTTCAACACAGATGGTCATACAATCAGTATCATCGTAACTTAAAACAACCTGAATCCAACCTGCGTAATCCATTTTCTCGCCAAATACAGACTTTATTTTTTTGTAATTGATATAATTTGTAGCAAATTTGAAAGTATCGCCAAATCTTCCCAAAAGCTCAAATCGCGGTGCGACTCTTCCGCATTTGCAGGGTTCTTTAATGAAGCGTCCCAAATCGCCGATTTCATATCTCTTTATTGCGATATTTTCTTGGTCTCTCGGAGTCCAAACCAATCTGCCTATTTCACCATCTTCAACGGGTTCGTCTTTATCTAACTTTAAAATTTCAAGATGCTTAGTTGCAACAACATGGTGAATACTTCCTTCGCAATACTCACAAGCATATCCCATTGAGCCGATTTCATTACAACCATATGCCAAAGACCCAATTCTTTTAATGTTGAATGTTTCTTTCAAATATGTAATCTGTGATGGGTCAAAATGCTCTCCACCATACAAAACAGTTTCTATTCCGCCATAATTTATAAGTTCTTCTTTCTGTTCTCTGAAAAGCTTCAACAGGTATGTGGGCATACCCATAAGCACATTGACTTTGTTTGTAATGATTTCTTTTGTTACAAGCTTCATATCCATCTCTGCGGTCATAGGGAGCTGAATAATATCTGCTTTTTTGAGTGCTTCATATATACTGATAAATCCTCCATAGAGCCCGCCCGAATAAAAAAGGTTCATACAAACATCTTTTTTAGGGTCAACACCTGCCGCAATGATAAAGCGTGAAGTTTCCTCATAGGTAACTTCGGCATCATCGTATGTATGAGGAGCATATTTGGCATTTCCTGTGCTTCCACCACTTTTTAACAGCAAATATCCTTTATCTTTTATCTTGCGTTTTTCAGGAAAATCGTTCTTCTTCATCA
The DNA here is from genome assembly GCA_937916195.1 of uncultured Clostridia bacterium. Lineage (GTDB taxonomy): Bacteria > Bacillota > Clostridia > Oscillospirales > Acutalibacteraceae > Fimenecus. The sequence goes on along the minus strand of CALFTO010000027.1, from coordinate 25,819 downwards.
AAGGAGTATCATCTTCAAAAGGAGCTTTTTTCATAGGAACCATTTCACTGAGTGACATACTACCCTTTGGAAGATTACTGTTAATTATACTGACTCTCTTTAAATATTGAGTCATTGCTCGAACACCATCGTGAGGTTCACCTGTGTATCCACCCATCATAAGACCGGGTTCTGTAATTCTGTTTACTCCGCCTGCCAATAAAAGACTGCTTAGCTCAGCTATTTCTTCTCTGCCACAAGCAAGACCAACGCTTTGAAGATAAGAACGGAAGGGTCGAAGCACAGAAATCAATTCACTTCGTTTAATTGCCTTTACAATTACAGTACGGTACAACGGCGAGGCACAGAGCTCGTTATCATATTTCACAAAAATACGACAGCCTTTTCCATTTAAAAGCTTTGCTTCACCCATAAGCTCATCAAGATGGCAAAGCTGAATTTGGGTTGTCAGTTCTGCTTTTTCTGCTTGTGATGCAGGATGAAGAGGATACGTGTCAGAAACCTCCTGCAAAACATCCATCAATTCTTTTGCAAATTCTATCAATTCATTCCTGCTGTCAGTTTCATAATATACTATTTGCGGAGCACTGCACGCTTGTTGGTCATTAATACAAACATCTTCAGCCAAGCCTTTTAACGCTGTTGAATTATAACCTTTTTTTGTAAAGTAAGCGAAGCTGATTCTGTTGCCCCATTCAATTACTTTAACGCCTGATGGAGCGAGTTTACGCACGCCTTCAGTTGCCGCATCTGAACCCCATACAGCAATGGCATTGCACAAAGAAAACATTGATTTCAGCAAATCTTCGTCCTTTGATGACAACGGCAATACATAAAAATACGGGCCAAGACTTTCATCAATTTCACAAAGCTTTTCCACCATTGCCATGGCAACCTTGTGTGCACCTGTGGCGGTTTTAATGATGTTGATGTTCCCCGTTAAAATGCCCTCTACCGAACTGAAAAATGGGAGCATAGCATCATTAGAGCTTGTAATATGTCCCAACACGCCAATCGGCATCCAGCCCTCAAATGCATCTTCTCTGCTGTTTAGTCTGTTTATTTCGAATGGAAGCTCTCCAAGCTCTCTTTTGATTTTCTTAAACGATTCTTCTGCAGCTAAAACTGCTAAAGAATCTTTTTTTGTCTGGAGTGCCTCGTCCTTTGTTAACCCAAGCTCCATAAGCTCGGTAAGCAGAAACTTTTCTTCATTTACCAAATATTCTCCAAGCTTATTCAAGCTTTCAATAACACGTCTTATATCAAGAGTTCCCAAAGCAAGAGTTTTAGAGATGCTCTCACTTATACCGTCCAAACAAAGTTCTTTTTCGATTTGAACTCGCTTTCCTTTAATAATAGCTTCCATATAGCAACCTCCCGTTAACGCTTTAATAATTCGCTTGCCGTAATTGCGCAGCTTTTGCCTTTGCTTGTTCCCGCACGACCTACAATCTCCATATATGGTGTTTTAATGCCACAACCACATTCCTCCGGTGCGTGCATAATTGCCATATCTCCCATTAAAACAGATACTGCGGGTACACTCAATAAATGGGGTGTAATAAAATTGGCAAATCCCGGTTTTCCAAACGGAAGTGGCTCTAATGTTTCAACATCACGAATTAACATTCTGCTGTAAACAGGGATATGGAAATTATGGTTAGGACATTCAAAATACGGCACCGAATGTTCTGTTGAACCATATCCGTCCCTGCAATTTTCTGCAGGAATTCCAAGCATTTCTTCTACCATTTCATAAAGTTCAGACTTTTTAATTTGCTTGTCAGCATAACCTTTCCAACCACCGCCGAGCATAGTCATCGAGTTTTTATTAAGACGAAGTGGTCTGTGCCCGGTTTCCTTCATCTGTCTTACAGTGAAGTAAAGAAAAGAGGGAAATCCAAAAATGCGTACCGGAAGTCCTTGTTCTTCATATTCTTCCAAGGCTTTTATTGTGCCGTACACATCAAAATCGTGTCCCTGACCGTTATATCTGAGTGCGAAAAATGTGTCGTTAACAGGTGCATAACTTAATAAACCCATATCCGTTTGCGCTGTGCCTAAATTTTCACTGACCTTTGCCGGCTCATAAGTAAAAAGCAGGTAATTTGTCAGCTCATCCGATAGAAATCCATAATATCTGAACTCGTTTTCAATCATCGTATTACCGAAATCAAAGGTGTCTTGGTCAAAGAACATCTGACTTTTTTGACCGCTTGTCCCCGAGCTCGTAGCATAAAACACAATTTCGTCACGGTCCACGCTTAAAACCTCATATTTCTTAAAAAAATTCGCATGAATAAACGGAATTTTTTTCAAATCTTCTTCTGTTTTTAATTCGTCAGGGTCAAATCCTGATTCGTCCATATACTTTTTAAAGAAAGCATTGTTTTTAATGTGATGCTTTAAGCAATCTCTCATTGCTTCCAGAAAAATTTCTGATGAACCTTTATGGTCATATACATCTTCTAATTTTAATAATTTTTCTCTGGCTGTCATAAATACCTCCTGCAACAATTCTTTAGAATTGTTATTTGTGATTTTTATTCTTTCGTTAAATTCCGTTTTTTAGTTTTTTATTATTTAAACAAGTACATATGCCTATTAAATCGTCACCGTGTAAATAATGTTCACATTCGGCACATTCGTTAAATTGTCCTTGTTTGCCTTTATAATGCTTACAAGCATCCTGCATTTTTGTAACAAATGCGAAGTCGTCATTAGTGTATTTTGGATTTTTAATAAAGTTAGGATAAATTGGCATTGGCTCTATATCAGGATTTTTTCGCTCACATTCTTCATAATATCCGTAATATAGTTCAAAAATGTGACCGTTGATATTCACAATCTTATAAAGTTCGCCTTCTTTGTGAGTAGGTGTACTTGTTTGTGTATCCTGTGAAAAAAGGTTATTTATCATATCTTCTCCTTTCTGCTTTTGTGCAAAATAAAAAATCTGCCATACTGTTTGCTGATAACAGTATAGCAGAGTGTATGAAAAATTTTTATTACCTAAAAAAGCTCCATGAGGTCATATTTTTTAAATGTTAATATATCCTTTTTGGTAGGTCTTGGATATGTAAAATCACAAAAACGAGGCAAATTCATCTCGGCTTACGCCGGTTTTTTCGGATATAATACGAATTGCCTGCTTAACGCCGGATAGAGACATATGCAATTTTTCAGCAATTGCGTTGTTTTGCATACCAAAAGCGGCAAGCCTTGCAACCTCTCTTTCCTTCTGCGAAAGAGTAGTGATTATAGTCTTTCCTCGCACACTACCGCTGAGTTTAGACCAACCTTCATTGTATATCTTATAGAGTCTTTTAACTTCGTTCCAAGCATCTGAATCAACTTGTTTCAAGCGAAGTTCCAAAAGCGAATCCAATACACGACAATACTCCGCAAGGAGTCCGTAAAGCTTATCGGGAAGAGCCAGTGCAATGGTACGGTCAATGTGTCGTATAGCTTGTGCATCGTTGCCGCTGTTGTGGTAGACAGCAGCACAGGTCATACGTAAATACATTTCAGCGATAATAGAATTATCTGCCATAGCTTGAGAAATCATGGGTTCAATAGTATTTGGCAATATTGACATCAAAGAAAGCCCATGAACACCTTGCAGTTCCATTTGCTTTGTGGCAACGGCATAGCCTGCAGCATATAGATATTTGGCGTAATAAACCTTTGCAGCGGGCAAAGCATCTTTATGCAAAGGCTCAAAACAACCTATCTTAAACCACTCCGGAAATGAAGTAACATCATATATCATACTATCAACTGCGGTGATGGAGAGCGCCATAATATCACGGTCATTATCGTTTTTTGCAGGTGCTTCTGCAATATGTATTTTTGCTTTGCGCCACATATTAAGGTCACCGTGCCAAATGGCACAAAGAGCTAAAAGCATACCTGCTGAAAGCACCGCATAAAAGCCCGAATGTTTATTTAACAGGTAATTAGCACTCTCATAAACCTTATCAATCTCACCTCTGGAATAGGCGATTTCAGCGGCGAAAAGCACCTTTACCTCGTGATTATCAGAAAGAAGTTCCATACTTTCTTCGGCACTTCCGGGAACACTATAAAGGTTACTCATATAAAGAAACGGGGTCTTTCTTGGGAGAGGCATATCCACATTTAATAGGTCAAAATCGTTTTTTCGCCCCGCCTTTGTTCTTCCGTCGATTGGACGTGTGGCATTTTTTGGTATTATCCAATCTCGTCCAAAACGCACAGCACCCTCGATTTTGCCCTGAGAGCAAAGCGCTTGTATTCTTCTTGCAGATAATCCCCATTTTACAGCTAAGTCTTGAATTTTCAAATAATCCATTTTTATCCCTCGATTTTATTCGTCATACCGTTGTTTATATTATTCGTCATACCGTTGTTTATTATATATCTTTTTTAAATACTTTTCAAGAACAATGCTATAAAAAGTTTAAAATTTATGTCTATTTTAATTCTGTTTTTCAAGTAAAATGAGAATTAAAAACCTCGCAAGCCTTACTAAAGAGCTTGCGAGGTTTTTCTGGCATTGACTACGCTATTTAATACAATTCGTCGATTTTGACAGATTAAGTATCATATAATTTTATTTGTTGTCTTTTTTCTTTTTCATAAGAACAACTACAACAACTGTACCTGCTGCAAGTACAAGGATGATACCGATTATTAACCAAACAGAATTTTTGTTATCATCGTTATCATTGTTATTGTCGTCCGCATTGATGTCCTCATTTTGTTCTGTGGTATTATCAGGAGTGAGATTATCTGTGTTTTCCGCATCTGCCGATTCGTCATTATTAGTTGTCGGTTTAGTTGGATTTTTGTCAGGCTTTGCTGTGTCGTCTGCTTTATTTGTGGTGGTTGTATCATCTGCTTTATTGGTGGTTGTCGTTGTTGTGTCATCGGAAACCTCCACAGGCAACTTATAACCACAAACATCACACTTGCCGTCTTTATTGGAATCAGAATGCTTTTGCTTTTCGCCTACAAGTGAGCCACAGTTTTTATCTGTACAAATCTTCCAATGGTTATCAAGGTCAGTTTGCCATGTTGTGCTTGCTGTATGTACATGGTCTTTTTTTGTAGCGGTCAATGTTACTGACACATTGATACTGCCATCATCAAACGTTTCAACCGTAGCGGTTTTACCATTAATCTTTACTGAAATATTTTTACCGAATCTATATCCATCCTTTGGAAGAAGAGAAATTTTTACAGTATAAGCTTTGCCACCCTCAAAGGTTTCAGTTGTACCGGGGCTGATAAAAGAATTTGAAGATTTGTACCATGCTATACCGTTTTTATAAATTCTTGTGCTTGTACCATTTAATCCGTTGTCACTGTAATAACCTGTTCCATCGATTTTGTTATAGGCAGGTTTTGCACCTTCTGCCGGAGAAGTAACCGAGAGGTCAAGGCTATTGATTTCTCTTTTGCCGTCACCGGGAACAAGATTGCTGAGCGATACCGCAATATGAGTTTCGTCTTTAACTTCAAGTGTCGCGGCGGTGCCATTGATAGTACATCTGGTGCTTGAACTGAACTTGTAGCCATCTTTTGCGGTGAGATAATAAGTTACCTTGTATTTTACGCCCTCTTTAAAGGGGTTGTTTACAGTAAGATTTACACCGCTACTCTGATTGGTCCAGGTAACTCCGTTTGAACAGTTAGAAACTGTACCGTATTTTTCGCTGAAGTATTTGCTTGTATCTACTTTAGCAAAGGTTGGCGTTTTACCTATAATAGGCTTAACAACGGTTAAATCAACAGAAGAAATGAGGGTTTTAGGTGTTTGAACATCAGATGTTAGGGTGGTTACCACCAAAATACTGCCATCATCATAAGTTTCTACAGTTGCATTTTTACCATTGATTTTTGCTGACACGTTTGCTGCAAATGAAAAATTGCCTTTAGGTAACAAGTTGATTTTTACAGTATAGGTTTTACCGCCCTCAAAGGTGGCAGTTGTACCAGGGCTGAATATGATGTGGAGCTTTTAAACCAAGCGATACCGTTTTTAAAAATACGGGTAGATGTTCCTTGCAAACCATTATCGCTGTAATATCCACGACCGTCAATTTTGTCATAGGAAGGCTTTTCACCTTCTTTTGGTGAAGGCACCGTTAGGTCAAGTTGACTGATAACTTCTTCTTTGGCAGCGAAAACAGTTGTTGTTGGAATCATACACAACAACATAATTATTGCCAATGTCATAGAAATAAATTTTTTCATAAAGCATTTTCTCCTTTTTTTATTTTTTTAAAGAACAAGGTTCTTCTATTGAAAACCTCAATATTTTGCTATATAATATTGAAGTACGATATTATTATAATTATACTTACTTTGATTGTCCCCACACTAAAAGTGTGGTTTACGGTTTTTTCAAAAATTCTTGACGAAGTTTGTCGGGCGTTTATCACTCTTTAACATATTATAGGAGAGCAAAATGAAAAAGTTTTTTGCAATTATATTCGTTGTTCTATCATTAATATTTAGTTTAAGCGGATGTAATACTGTTGGCGATAAAAATGCAAGTGTGTCCATTATTTATGGTGCTGCTACTATATTGTCGTTTGTGCTTTTAATAGGTTGTTTATTTTCGGTTCGCAAAAATAAAATATGGTTTTATGTGCTTTTTTCGTCTGTATTAGTGGTGAACATCGGATACACTTTGTTATCTGTTTCCTCTGATTTGGAAATGGCTCTTTGGGCAAACCGTATTTCTTATCTTGGCTCGGTATTTTTGCCTTTTTCTATGTTGATGATTATTTTAAATGTGACTAACACTTCATTCAAAAAAATTTTACCAAGGGCTTTGTTTGTAATTTCTATTCTTATTTTTCTTGTTGCGGCAAGTCCCGGAATACTGGGTATTTACTACAAAGAGGTAACTTTTGAAGTCGTGAATGGCGTTTCTACGCTTGTAAAAGTTTACGGACCATTGCATCCTCTTTACTTATTCTATCTACTGGGCTATTTCTTCGTTATGGTTACAGTTATTATCCGTGCACAGATAAAAAAGACAATTGACACAACTATTCACGCTGTTATTCTTGCAATAGCGGTATTTGTTAATATCGGTGTATGGTTTATTGAACAGCTTGTAAGCATTGATTTTGAAATGCTTTCAGTTTCATATATTATTAGTGAATTATTCTTGCTCGGCGTTCACCTTGTAATGAGCGAAAATCAAAAACTGCGTGAGATAGTCAAACAGGTTGAGTCGGTGCAAAATTATTCTGAAGAACAAAACGCAGATGTTATGCTTGAAAATCCCATAGAACCCGAAGCGTTTACACCAGAGCGTATAGAAACCTTTATGATTGGTCTTAAAGAAATGACACCGACAGAAAAAACAATCTACGAGGCTTATATAGCTCGTGCTACCACGAAAGAAATTATGGCAAACTTAAATATTAAAGAAAACACCCTGAAATATCACAACCGAAACATTTATAGCAAGCTGGGAGTTTCTTCCCGTAAAGAACTTTTAGAGATTCATAAACACCTTAAATCCGTAAAAGCAAAACTTGGAGAGATAAACAGTAATTTTGTCAAATAGGTTAGATGAATTTTCTAAATAATCAACTTAATAACAAATAAAAAGCGTTGCAAGCGGGAGTAGTGATTTCCCAAATGCAACGCTTAATTTTTTATATAGTTTTAAAGTAATTCTTTTGCTCTTTCAAACAATTCAGAACGATTGTTGATGTTAAGCTTTTTGAAAATGCTTGATGTATGTTTTTTGATTGTGCTTTCCGTTACAAAGAGTTCATCGGCAATATCTTTTCGTTTTTTGTTCTGCATAATCAGTCCTAAAACCTCTTTTTCACGTTGAGAAAGGGAACGGATGTCTTCCCAGTTTTCAAAAATAACATCAATCTGATTTTGCTCAAAATACTTGATATTTGCTATTTGTTCGTTAGAAACAGTTTGTGCTGTTTCGGTTTTAGTTGCAACGGATTCGGCAGAAATTCCTTGAGTATCTGCAAGACCGTAATCCTGTAAAATCCCGTACAGGAATAATATTAAGCCCTCTGTGATTATATAGGATATGGACATAAATTCAAATCCTGCGTTTATACTGTTTTCAATAAGCCAGATTGCAATATTGCCGATAACAACAAATGCGAGAAAAATAGAGTGTTTGATAGATACAACAGTCTTTTTAATGGCTGTGTATATGATAATTGCAATCATTGCAGAGAAATACGCAAACAGAAAGACTTTATAAAAATTATGCAACGGTCCGTAATCCTTAATAAGTGTACCAACACCGTTTATGATTTCAAAAGAAACATTTTTATAGTAAATCGACAACCATCCGCCACTTGAAACAATTAAAAACATTACAATATTGATGACAATTAAAATTCGTGGTAACCATTTAGGATAAGTGAATCTTGAAAGATTCATAATCATCATAAGTATGGAAAAAGGTAAAAAGACATTTCCAAGATAAGCAATTCTGTTTGCCCATAAAGCAAAATCAAGATTATTCGCGATAGATAGAAGAAAATAGCCCAAATCACATACTGCTACACAAACAAAAAGAAGCAGCAACCAAACATCACGTTTTCTGTCAACTAAAAAATACGCAATAATCATCAAAAGAGAAATAACAAAAATAATACCATAAAGTGTAGTCATATTATTCCTCCTTTGTTGCTTTAATTTCAATTCCGTTACGCATACAGAATGAATAGAATTTACCCACCATTGCAAGATGCGGTGTTCTGTTTTCTCTTTCCCAACGGCTGACGGTAGCATAGGAAATGCCGATTTGCTCAGCAAGTTCAGTCTGTGTCAGTTGTAAAAGAACACGAACAGTTTTAACTTGTTCGGGAAAGTTTAAGGTTTTTATATCAAGTTTCATAGTTTAACTCCATAACTTTATATATCATAATATAGCATAATTTGAAATTTATGTCAATTTTTGCATTAAAGTGTTATATATCTTTTCGTTTATGCAATATGTACAAATGGATAGTTTGCTTTTTGACATGGTAGCCCTAAAGGTAGCCTTCTTTTTTAGAAAGTAACCTATGGGGCTACTTATTTTATGTATATATAAAGGATAAAATTATATTGTGATATAGTACTAAGGAGGGCTGTGTTATGCTGAAAGCTGTAACAAAAAGATTTACTGACAAATCAACAATAAAGCAGTTTGAGTTTGAGTTCTATTGTGACTGTTGCGGTAAACCAATAAAAACAGACATACACGAATTTGTTTCAGGTTTCAAAGATAAAAAGTTTTTAAGTAATGATGAACGAGAAGCAAGAGCAATCATTTACGCAAATGACCACGGAAAAGCTTATGAACGTGCAAACAACGAAGTACGACTTGAGCTTAATAAATGTGAAATTTGCGGAAATATGGTGTGTGAAGAATGCACGGTATATGGGATGGACCTTCAAGGAGGCCTATGCTGTAAAAACTGTGCAGAAAAATAAAATAGTTAGTTGAAGGGAGAAATATAATATGGGACTTATTAAAGCAGGCGTAGGAGCACTCGGCGGTGTTCTTGCTGACCAATGGAAAGAGTTTTTCTATTGTGATTCAATAGACAAGGATGTAATGGTTGTAAAAGGAACAAAGCGTGTAGGCGGACGTTCCTCAAACACAAAAGGAAGCGACAATATCATTTCGAATGGTTCAGGCATTGCAGTTGCTGACGGACAATGTATGATTATTGTTGAACAGGGAAAAATTGTTGAAATCTGTGCAGAACCCGGTGAGTTCACTTATGATGCATCAACTGAGCCAAGTATTTTTTCAGGCAAACTCGGTGACAGTATAAAAGAATCTTTCAAGACAATCGGCAAACGATTTGCTTATGGTGGCGACACGGGAAAAGACCAAAGAGTTTATTATTTCAATACAAAAGAGCTTGTCGGCAATATGTTCGGCACACCAAATCCCGTTCCGTTCAGAGTTGTTGACAGAAATATCGGATTAGATATTGATATTTCGGTTCGTTGTAACGGTACATATTCATATAAAATCAGCGACCCGATTTTATTCTACACTAATGTATGCGGTAATGTTGAAAGAGAATACACAAGAGAAGAAATTGATGCTCAATTAAAGTCAGAGTTTTTAAATGCTTTACAACCTGCATTTGCAAAAATTTCTGATATGGGAATCCGTTACAGTGCATTACCCGGTCACACAATGGAACTGTCCGATGCAATGAACGATGTTCTTACTGAAAAATGGGTAAATCTTCGTGGCCTTTCAGTAGTGTCTGTTGCAATCAATTCGATTACAGCACCTAAAGAAGACGAAGATATGATTAAACAGCTTCAGAGGAATGCTGTTATGCGTGACCCGACAATGGCTGCTGCAACACTCGTTGGTGCTCAGGCTCAGGCTATGCAGGATGCTGCGAAGAATGAAGCAGGTGCTATGACAGGCTTTATGGGTATGGGTATGGCAATGAATGCAGGTGGTGGCATGAATGCACAGAATCTTTTCGCTATGGGACAGCAACAAGCTCCACAGCAAGCACCTGTACAGAATGGCTGGAGTTGCTCTTGCGGTAATACAGTTTCAGGCAATTTCTGCCCTAACTGCGGTGCAAAGAAGCCTGAACCTAAGCCTGCGGGAGATAGCTGGAAATGCTCCTGCGGTGCAACAGCAACCGGAAAATTCTGTCCTGAATGCGGTTCACCAAAACCTGCTGATGAAGGCTGGACTTGTTCATGCGGTGCAGTAAATAAAGGAAAATTCTGTCAGAATTGCGGTGGTCAGAAACCAGCCGGTGCACCTCTTTATCAATGTGATAAATGTGGTTGGAAACCTGCTGACCCACACAATCCACCAAAATTCTGCTCTGAATGTGGCGACATTTTTGATGTAAACGATGCTAAATAATTATTAGGAGGAAAATATAATGGGACTTTTTGATAAAAAATATTGTGATATCTGTGGTGAAAAAATTGGTCTTTTAGGTAACAGAAAACTTGAAGACGGAAATATGTGTAAGGATTGTGCAAAGAAACTTTCACCTTTCTTCAGCGAAAGAAGATGCTCAACTGTTGACGAAATCAAACAACAGCTTGCATACAGAGAGCAGAACAAGCAGGTTCTTGCAGGCTTTTCACCCATGTTCACCTTTGGTGAAGACTATAAAATCTACATCGACCCGATGAAACAGAGTTTTGTTGTTTCACGCCGTAATCCCGGAAGCTGGAGTGATGAAAACCCCGATGTTATCCCGCTTTCGAGTGTTACAGGCTGTAATCTCAGAGTTGATGAAGACCGTGAAGAAATTTACACACAGGGTAAAGACGGAGAAAGAGTAAGCTACAATCCGCCGAGATACAAATTTACATATGATTTCTATATTGATATCAATGTAAACAATCCTTATTTCGACGAAATTACTGCAAGACTCAATGACAGCGACGTTGAGGGTATGGGCACAATGGAATATAACCGCTATCAGCAGACTGCACAGCAGGTTATAAACAACCTCACACAAAACGGTAATGCAGGAATGAATAATGGCTTTAATCAACCAATGAATAACGGTTACAACCAGCCGATGAATAACGGTATGCCTATAAATCAGGGCTATGCTCCTGCAGGTGCTTATGGTCAGCCCAATCCATATGCTCAACAAAATGCATATAATCAGCCAATGAACAACGGCTATGCTCCTGCTAATGGATATACTCAGCCGATGAACAATGGCTACAATCAACCGATGAACAACGGTTATAATCAGCAACCGGCTTATGGTCAGCCTGTTCAACCACAAGCACCTGTATCTCAGGCTTGGGTTTGTCCTGCTTGTAATGCTACAAATGAGGGTGGCAGATTCTGTATGGCTTGTGGTACACCACGAGGATAAACAATGAAAAATAAAATTATACTCGCAATAATTATTATTCTTGTAATCATTTTAATCGGAGTTATATATTATGTAAAAAATGTGATGATTGTCCGTGATAAAGACGGAATGGTCTATAAACCGCAAAAACAGATTACTATGAATGGTGAAAATTTTGACGAAGGAGATGAGTGAGAGTGCCAACAATTGCTGAACAAAAATGTCCTTGTTGTGGCGGTGGAGTACAGTTTGACGCAGGTGCACAAAAACTTAAATGTCCCTATTGTGAAACTGAATTTGAAATTAATCAGTTAAATCAAGAAACTGCTGACAATGTTGATTCAATAAACTGGTCTACACAGGATAATCAATGGTCATCGGGTGAAACTGACGGAATGAATGTTTATTCCTGTCAGTCCTGCGGTGGCGAAATAATTGCCGACAGTACAACGGGTGCTTCAAAATGTCCGTATTGTGACAATCCTGTCGTAATGAAGGGTCAGTTTTCAGGTGACTTGCGCCCCGATTTGGTTATTCCTTTCAAGCTTGATAAAAAAGCCGCAAAGGAAGCATTGAAAAAACATCTTGCTGACAAGAAGTTCGTTCCAAAAGCATTTCTTGACAACAACAGAATAGAAGAAATCAAAGGTGTTTATGTTCCTCATTGGCTTTTCACCTGTGATGCAATGGGAAATGCTAATTTTAAAGCAACACAGGTAAGAACCTGGTCGGACAACAATTACAATTACAAAGAAACATCATATTACGATGTTTACAGAAGCGGAAACATTAGCTTTGACAACATTCCTGTTGACGGTTCAACAAAAATGGCAGATGACCTTATGGAATCCGTAGAACCTTTCGATTTGTCACAGGCAGTTGATTTCAACACAGCATATCTGGCAGGTTATCTTGCAGATAAATATGATGTTACAGCGGAAGAAAGCATGAACAGAGCAAACGAAAGAATCCGTACAAGTGTAGGAGATGCTTTAGCAGAAACTGTAAAAGGTTACGACTCAATAGATTCACGCGTTGTGAATATGAATATTGCAAACGGATTTTATAAATATGCCCTGTATCCCGTGTGGATTCTCAATACATCGTGGAACGGTGAGAAATTCACTTTTGCTATGAACGGACAGACAGGTAAGTTTGTAGGTAACCTTCCGACTGATAAAAAAGCTGTTGTGAAGGCTTCATTGTTGCTCGGTGCAGGAATAAGTGCAGTTTTATGTGGCTTGTCCTTCCTGCTTGGATGGCTTTAAGGAGGTGCTGAAAATGATTAAAAGATTACTAACGATTTTTCTCGTTGTTGCAATCTGTATTTTTACATCAATATCTGTTTCAGCATACACCGACCAATATATTTTTGATTATGAAAATGCACTTTCCTATGAAGAACTTCAAGAATTAGAAAGCACAGCCGAGCAGATTGAAAATGAATACGGTTACTGTGTAATGTTCTGTATCACAGATGAAGAAACGAATGGAAACTATGCACAAAGCATTTATGATACATACACAGACAATGAAAACGGTATTATTTTCGTTCACGATACAGAAAGCGAAAGATACAATTTCTATGTAACTGAATCTGCAAGCTCGACATTTGATTTTATAAAAATGCAGGATGCATATGATTCAAACAACAGTTATTTCGGTGGAATAGTGGATTTTTACACAGTTGTTGAAAACTCGTTGAGTTACGATGATACTGACACAGATGTATATACTACAGGCGACGAAACAGACAGCGGTAAAAGTCCTGTAAAAACAATCGTTCTCTGTATTGTAGTGGGTATGGCTATGGGCTTTATTATCATTCTTGCCATAGCATCAAAAAACAAGTCTGTAAGAATGCAGACAAATGCAACTGTTTATACAAGACCGGGAAGCTTTGTTGTAACAGGCAGTTATGACAATTTCCTTTATAAAAATCTTGACAGAACACCAAAACCAAAGCAGGAAAACAAAAAATAAACCATAATCTTTAAGGAGGGAAATCCAATGGGACTTTTTGATTCTCTTAAAAGGCAGGCAGAATCTACAATCAAAAGAGAGGTTTCGCAGGGAATAAACAAAGCCGTGAACAACGCTGCTCAATCTGTTGCAAAAGGAAGAAACTATACTGAAACTTTTACCTTTGCATCACTTCCCACTAATGTTGCTGAGCTTCAAGCCCTTCCCGAATCAAGTCTTGATTCTGCTTTTAAAACAACAGCACTTACTCTTGCGGTCTTGTGTAACTATGAATACAATCCTGATGCCACAATAGAAATGCTGGGTTTCCTTAAAGGTCCAGGTGAAATCAGCGGATTTGAAAAGCAGTTTATCAAAGAACACCTTGGTTCTGAGGGATATAAAGCACGTTCATTTTTTGAGGGTGCAACTCCACAGAACAGCTATAAGCCAAATGTTCCTTACAAAATAACAGTTATTGAAAATCCGTATTCTTTTGATAATGAAAACTGGGCAACACTCTATGTTCAGAGTGGCGGTGCAGATAATCCAAGACCGATGAAACTTCGCAAGAAGCCTTCAACAGGACAATGGTTCCTTGTTGAAATTCAATGTCTTGCAGATATCCGTGTACCTGTAGAGGAAGACCCTTGGGCATAAAAAGAAAAAAGGAGAAATTATTATGAAAAAAATATTTGCAATTATTCTTGCATTATTAATGCTATTTTCACTTACAGCTTGCGGTGACAAAAATCCTGATAAACCAAACGATACAAAACAACCTTCAGGCGATGCCGACATCACAACCTCATTCTTTGAGATTAGACTTAGTGACGATTGGATAAACATTGAAGATGACTTCAAGAATGAAGATGAATATTCTAAAGCGGTTCTTCAGGTGCTTGACCCCGCAGATGAAGAATATTACTTAATCGAGGCAACAATCAGCGTTGAAATCGGCGAACCATATGATTTCCGTGAAGACCTTGTTTACTACGGCTTCAATCAGTATGAATATGAAGTGAATAAAGCTTATGAAACCGTTAAAATCGGCGGTGTTGACCTTCTTAAATATGATGACGGCGAAGAAACTCTCGTTTATTTTAACCGTATTGAAGGTGCAAACGCATCTGTTTACATAAGGTTTGACGCAACTGACATCAAAGATGCTCATATTCAGGCACTTCTCGACGGCATAACATTTAATCTTAAGGATATAGGTAACGAAGATGGTCCTTGGGAATGGGAAGGAACACCTTTCTCTGCAACAGATAAGAGTGCAACGGCAGGTTCTTTGAATATCCAGTCACAATGGATTAAGCTTGATGAGCATATTTCTACATTTGAAACATTTGACCATTCAGTTGCAGCAGTTGGCAATAACATTTATCTTCTTGTTGACGGTGAATTGAGAAAATGTGCATTGGTAGACGGAACATTAGCATTCGTTGAAAAAATAGAACTTCCTGAAGATGATTATGAAAGTGTTGAAGCAACAAGCGACGGCACACTCTGGCTCAGCGGCTCAATGAATGACATCATCAGCATTAAAAATGACAAAATTGCAACGACTTATGAAGATATTGATAATCTTGCAATGCATCCGTCAGGAGCTTGGGGTGTTAACTACTTTACATCAAATGAATGTAGCAAAGTGACATTCAACGGTGATTCATATACTTCTGTTCCAATGAATTTCAAAGAAGTTGACACAATTATGCACCTTAATGTTGATGAAAACAACATTTATGTATGTGGTAGTGCAGCAGATGACAGCGGACACAAGGTTTTTGTCTATAGTGCGGACGGCAAATTACAGAAAACATTGTGTGACGCTGAAGGCGAAGGTCTTGGCAGTATCACATTTATGGCAAAGAGTGCAAACGGATATATCGGATTTGACGGCAATATGAGAGATGTTCTTCTTTGGGACAACGATGGTAAGTTTGTTGCTGAAATTTCTGGTGAA
Organism: uncultured Clostridia bacterium; assembly: GCA_937916195.1. Lineage (GTDB taxonomy): Bacteria > Bacillota > Clostridia > Oscillospirales > Acutalibacteraceae > Fimenecus. The sequence goes on along the minus strand of CALFTO010000027.1, from coordinate 10,039 downwards.
GATTTGTTCAGCACAAATTATCCTTGGTTCTGCAATTCAGCATTACTTTCTGATGGTAGCATCATTACAATTATGACTGAAGAACGTGAAGACAAATCAGCAACAGAGCTTGTTGTATTCACAGTTAAAGGATTTTAATTAATATGGATAAGCTAAAAAGAATCCTTTGTATTCTGCTTTCATTATGTATTGTAATCGGCTTTGCTTCTTGTAAAAAAGACAATCCCGATGAAAACGTAACGGACAATCCTTCAACGACACAGACTTCCAATGAAAACACAAAGAACGAAATAAAGGTTATTTCTCTTAATAAGGAATATATTTCTCATTATGAGTGGTATGAAGATACTTCTACAATGCTCGTAAGAAGTGAATATTCGGATGTTACTCTTGATAAATCTATGGAGAAACAATATCCGCTTCTTGCCAAAACGCTTTTGGAAACTTCTGCTATGAGAAAACGAGCAATGGAAGATGAGAAGGATAATTACATCTCCTTTGCTACGGAAGAATTTAAAAAGGATAGTGAGTCTTTCTCAACTTATATTTCAACTCTTGATGTTCAGGTAAGGCGTGCTGACAGTATAGCAGTAAGTATTCTTGAAGATTATTATGCAAATGGTCGCAGAGGTTTCAACGGAATCAATTATGATACCGAAAGCGGAAAAGAGCTTGGACTTGCAGATGTTTTTACGGGCACTTCAAAAATCCCCACAGTTGTTGAAAAAGAGATTATGAGCCGTATAGGTGAAGATGAGCCAGCTGGCGATACTGCTGTTATTGAATATTTTAAAAATACTCCTGAGGACAGTATCACGTGGACTCTTGATTACAACGGCGTAACATTCTATTTCAATTCGGGTGATATTGCACCAACTAATTTCGGTGTTCAGGTTGTAACTGTAACCTTTGCAGAATATCCCGATTTGTTCAATAAGAAATATACCATCGTGCCCGACGAGTATATTGTAAGTCTGCCTGTATCAGCACCGTTTTACACAGATATCACGGGTGACAAAAAAACGGAAGAACTTATCGTTTCAGGTGATTATGATGAAGACACTAAGTTTTACCATGCCATCAGCATAAATTCTGAAACCTCAGAGTATGAAACAGAGTGGTTCTCATATATCGAACCATATTATGTTAAAACAGCAGACGGAAAAAGTTATGTTTGTGTTTTCAGCGTGAACAATGAAGAAGAGAGCAAAGACTTTACACTTAGTGTCTATGAACTCAAAAATGATAAAGCTAAACTCTTCAGCACTTCAAAAACTGGTTTGGATTGCAAAGGAGAAAATATCTTTGCTTTGCCCACTAACCCAACAGAGCTTGTATCTGTCAGATGATGAAACTAACTGTTATCCAAGTTAAAGTTAATAGTTACTAAAAAAGCGTTGCAAGAGGGACAACAAAATCCCAAATGCAACGCTTGTGCTTTTTATGTGGCTTAAACGCTACGATTTTCGCAGTAAAACAACGATACCACTATCAACACAAATTGTATCAATAGTGGTATCTGATTTGGTACGAGTGTTGATAACGGATTCAATTTTTAATAGCATTTAACCGACAGTTAAACACATATTCTTGCTTGTATCAGAGGGTTTTATAGTTTCTTCAATAATAAAAAAACGATAACTTTATTGTAAATATGAAAGGATGACAGTTATTATGAAAAATAATACAAATATTCAATATAAACGAGTTGGCGATTTTAATATTCCTAACATCATATTACTACCCGAAGAAGCAAATATCAGACTCGGCAAATGGGGAATGTTACATAAGGATTACCTGCATAAACACAAGAAAGTATTATTCACAACACTACTTACTCAAGGCAAACTTTATCAGCACTGTGCCGATGTAGAAAAACAGGCACAAGAAATGTTTGATTCTCTTGTTAAGCAAATGAAAAAGGTTGAAGGTGTAACCGAGCGACTGAAATCAGATAATCAGATGGAGTGGATATGCCGTATGCAGAATATTGAAGCGAGAGCAAGAGAGATTGTTACAACCGAACTGATTTACGCCTAATATGCAAATACCCCGCATACCGAAGTCTGCGGGGTTCACTTTATATATTCTCGTTTCTGAGGGTATCGACCGTGTTTTCCTTGTTCACCTTTTTGATTGAATAAATCATACTGAGTACAACGATTATAAATACACTTGCAATAGCAATAATGAATTTGTCCCACGGGATATAAAACGGCATTTCGTAACCGCTGTCTGCTGCTACAAGATATACGAGATATGTCGTTCCCAATGAAACCGGAAGCGAGAACATAAGACTCTTTACGCCGTAAAGGATAGATTCAAATGTCATCATCTTTCTCATACCCTTGCTTGTAAGACCGACGGATTTGAGTGTTGCAAACTCCCGTCTTCTCAGAGAAATATTGGTTGAAATTGTGTTAAAGACATTTGCTGCGGCGATAGCGGAAATGAGGATGATAAATCCGTATGCCATAACCTTTGCGATAGTCACAAGCGCCCGTATGCTTTCAATTTCTGCTGCGTAATCGGCAACGCTGATGTGGTTTCTGTCTCCGCCGATATCCTTGATAAGTCGGCTTACGTCACTTGCAACCTTGCTGTGGTCCTCGCAAAGAATAAAAGCGTGTGTCTGGCTGTATTCATCAAGCATTATGCCTTCTCTTACAGATTCAGGGTAAATAAGGTTTGTGTTATGGTCTGCAAAATACGGCTTTTCGTCGATAACCGCACCGATTGAAATCTTAATGTTCTGTACGGCCTTTTCTTCGGGCAGGTAACGCTTTGTTGACTCGTCAAATTCTTCGCCCTCGTCACGGCCGATATCATAAACATAATATGTTACACCGTCTTTTACCGTTGTTTCCCCTATATAATGGTAGTCCACATCATTCTCTGTAAAACGAGGAAGGATATTTGTTATCTCAATGCTTGAAGAAATATCGTCCGTGTTAAGGAAAGGTACGATATAAACCTTTTCTTTGTTGTCGTTCTGGTAGATATAAGTACCCATATCATAAACAAGGGCTTTCGGATTTTCTTTGTCAAAGTATCCCTCTTCGCTGAGACCCTCCTCTTTGAGAGTCCTTCGGAAAGCGTCATCATCGATAAAGATATATTTGAACATTCCGTAATACTGATTTTCAGCTTCGCCCGAATATCTCTCAACTTCCTTTTTCATCATATCAAGATATTCTTCCGAAATATACTTTTTATCAAGGTTATATTCCGTGTGCATCTTTTCGGCAAGTGTAAATTCATCAATACCCTTTACAGATTTCAATCCGTTATACAGCTTATTTCTGAATTCATCTGTTTCGTATAAAGGATTAAAGTCATTGTTGTAATTGAAAAAGTTTACGGCAACATCATAATTCATATCCTGACTTTCGGCTGCAACAATATCTGTAAAATACGTCGAAAGCGAAGAAGCGGAAATGAAAAGGACAACGGAAACAAAAAGTGAAAAAACTGTAGCACGGTATTTCTTTTTGTTTCTTTTAAAATTCTTTGACGAAAGCGTTGCTTCAAAGCCGAAAAGCTTCTCGGTAAGCGGTGAAACCTTAACGCTTCGACGGTTGACCTTAATCTCATTTGACTGTCTGACAGATTCAATGGGGTTAATTTTTATTGCCTTTTTCGCAGGAATATATGCAGAGATGATTACTGTCACAAATCCTATTACGCTTGCGGCAATGATTGCCACGGGCGAGAACACAAACCGCATTTTAAGGTCTGTAAGCTCTGCGAGGAAGGTTGCAATTGAATCGCTTAAGAAATAGAAGGTTACTCCAATGCCAAGGCAACCTGAAATGAGACCTATAGGTATGCCGATACTGCAAAGCACCGACGCTTCGTAAAGAACGGATTTTCTTATCTGCTTTTTGGTTGCACCTATACTTTTAAGAATACCGAACTGTTTTGTGCGTTCACTTACGGAGATTGAAAATGAATTATAAATAAGTGAAACCGAACCAAAAACGATAAGGCCTATAAGAAGAGAAAGCAAGCCAATAACAAGAAAGGGAAATGCCGAATCAAAGCTATTGAAGCTATACATAAGCAGGTCATAGTTTATGCAGGAATTAACCTCGAGCTTTTTTACCATATCAAGATTGAACTTGCTGTAATCCGACGGTTCGGAAATAATTGTATAAACTGAAGTAAGGTTTGTGTTTCCTTTTTCGTTTATGGTGTAAGCGGTATAGCCAGGTGCCGAAATAGGTTCGATAGTTCTTTGCTCGGGTCTTACGCAAAAACCTACGACGGTATATGTTTTTTTCGTTGTGTTGGCGATTTGTTCTCTTACTTCTTCACCTTCATTTTTTAATAAGGGATATTCCTGAGTAAGCTTCGCCCACGAGTCACCGTCAATTTTTTTGTACTCCTCGTCCGAAATATTTACAAGCTCAGACCATTGTCTTTGACCGACATCAAGAGTGATTTCCTGCCCGAGCTTAAGCTGTACCGAGCCGTTAGTATAAAGATGGTCAGAAACAACAATCTCGTTACTGTTTTGGGGTAGTCTGCCCTCTGTCAGATGTATCGGCATTATGTCCGTAAAGTCAGACGGTATGCCTGCTATATACAGATACGGCTTGTACTCATTTGAAGAGCCGATTTCAGCATAGCCTATCTCCTGAACAAAGGTATATTTTTCTACTCTTTCATCCTCGCTGATTATTGAAATGTCATCGTACTCAACATCATAAAAGCCTACATGGTATTTGCCGTTATACATTTCTGCATAGTTTATAAGGTAATCCTGAACGGTTACAAAAGCCTCTATTGTGGCAGTAAACATTGCGACGGAAAGGATAATGCCGATGATTGTAACAAGAGTTCTTGTTTTGTTCTCTTTAAGTGAGCGTTTGGTAAACTGTTTAAAGATATTCATTGCGGTCACCTCACTTAACGAGAAGTCTGTCACTCGCAATTTTACCGTCGTTTATGGTGATAATTCTGTCTGCCTGCAAAGCAATCGAATCATCGTGAGTGATAACGATAAGTGTCTGACCGTATTTTTTGTTAGAGAGTTTAAGAAGTTCAACGATTTCGTGGCTGTTTTTCGAGTCAAGGTTGCCTGTCGGCTCATCAGCAAGCATAACTGCAGGATTGTTAATAAGTGCTCTGCCGATAGAAACTCTCTGTTGCTGACCGCCTGAAAGCTCATTGGGAAGATGCTTTTCTCTTCCGGTAAGAGAAAGAAGGTCAATAAGCTCACGAAGATAATTTTTGTCCACCTTTTTGCCGTCCATAAGCACGGGTAACGAAATGTTTTCCGTTACATTGAGAACAGGGATGAGGTTATAAAACTGATAAATAAGACCTACCTGCCTGCGACGGAATATGGCGAGCTGGTCTTCGTTTTGTGCGTAAACATCCTGCCCGTCAAGGTAAACCTTGCCACTTGTGGGCTTATCAACACCGCCGAGAATATGCAGAAGTGTACTTTTTCCCGAGCCTGACGGACCGATGATAGCCACAAACTGACCTTTAGGTACGCTGAAGCTTACATTATCGAGAGCTTTAACCTGATTTTCACCCTCACCGTAAATTTTTGAAAGGTTTTCAATTTTTAAAATATCCATATTGAATTGCTCCTTTTCTTTTTGTTGCAGCTTCATTTTACCAATCAAAAATTACACTTCGGTGACTCTATTATTACAAAAACGTCACACAACCTGCTTGTAAAATCTTATTGTAAATTTCGCACCGCAGAACTGACCGTTTTCAGCTTTTATTGTTCCGTTATGGCCTGAAATAATCATTTTGGCAAGATTAAGGCCTACACCAAAGCTTTCTTTTGATGAGTTTTTACCTTTATAAAAGCGGTCAAAGATATGAGGCAAGTCCTCTTCCCCAATGCCACTGCCTGTGTCAGTAATGATAATCTCTGTGAAAATGGGCGTGTCCTCAGCAGTTACCGTTATCTCTCCGTTTTCAGGTGTATGCTCAGCACAGTTTTTCAATATGTTTCCGAAGGCTTCAATGCACCATGCAGAATCACAATCGAAATAAATATTTTCCACATTTATATTTAGCTTTTGATTTTTAATATCCATAGGTATCAACAGAGGTTCTGCAGATTTTTCAAGAATCGAAGACAGGTCGGTGGTCTTCTTTTCAAACTGTACAGTTCCGGCATCGAGTTTTGAAATTTTAAGAAGAACAGAAACAAGATGTTCTGTTTTGGTAATAAGTGACGAAAGTTCTCTTAAAAGTTCTTCTCTTCTTTCCTCTGATATGTCAGGCGACTCAATAAGAGACAGAATAAGATTAATACTTGTAAGCGGAGTTCTTAACTGATGAGAAATGTCAGCAATTGAGTCTGCAAGAAAAGTTCTTTTCTTTTCTAAAATATCCTTTTGGTCACGAAGGCGTACAAGCATTTTTTGCACATCACTTTCTAAAATTGAAAGCTCACCCTCATCAAAGCCTTTAATGTTTATTGTGTCGTTTCCGTGAAGAATCTTATCTATACTTTCACATAGATTATTAATTCTGTTATATCTTTTCTTTGTAAACGCAAGAAAGCTGCATATCAAAAATGTACTTAAAATCAAAATACATACAGCAGTAAATTTAGAATAAAAAGCTGTAATAAAGCATAGTAACAGTGAGGGTATCACTGTTACTGCCAAAAATTTTCTTATTTCGGGATTGTTTGAAAGTTTCATTTTATTCACCTAATTTATATCCCAAACCTCTTACTGTAAGAATGATTTTGGGATTTTGTATATCATCTTCAACTTTTTCTCTCAGCCTTTTTATATATACCGTAAGCGTATTGTCATTGACAAAGTCGCCTGCAATATCCCATATTTCAGAAAGCAATTTATTTCTTGTAAGAGTAACACCGGGGTTATTAAGAAAAACGAGAAAAAGCCTGTACTCTAAGGCTGAAAGAAAAACAACTTTGCCATTTTTAGTGACAATTCCTTTATCCATATCAACACTTACATTGCCAAGAGTGAGCATACTCTGACTTTTGCCTGTTCTTCGAAGAACAGATTTAATGCGGGATATAAGCTCTCTAGGACGGTAAGGCTTTTCAATATAATCATCAGCACCTATATCAAGACCCGTAACAACACTGAACTCATCTGCTGAAGCAGTAAGGAAAATTACAGGACAATCGCTCACACTTTTGATTCTGTTACAAAGAGAAAATCCGTTTCCGTCAGGCAGAAGCACATCTAATAGAACAAGGTCGAACTGTGCAGTTTCAATTTTAGTCTCTGCTTCTTTACAGTTCAGTGCACTATCAGTTTCAAAGCCTTCCTGACGCAAAAGCTCACTTAAATTTTTGACGATTGTAACATCGTCTTCTATGATAAGTATTTTAATCACAATATCACTCTTTTCGGTGGTTATATAATAATTATATATAAAAAGATGTGTTAAATCAACATTTGTGACGGATGAGTAATAAATGAACCTGCTTCAACGGTTTTTTAATTTTATTCACCCTTGAAATATTCCGCAATCTTTAACTAATTCCACATTTTTGTATGTTTTAATGTCAGTTTTGTGTGTGCTATTGATTAATTTATCAAAAAGGAGTATAATTTAATACAACGCTGTCAAAGCGATGTTGTTTTTGGCAGGTAATATGAATTTCGACTTCCCTGCCGTTACGGTGGGGAAGTTTCTTTTCTAAAGACAAAATAATAAAGAGATTTTATAGAAGTTTAGGCACTAACTTGTTAGTTATAATTTTGTTAGGAATTAAGGGTGGTATAAATGAAAAAGCATACCAATGAAATTTATACTTTAGTAGATGAAGAATTTTTATCTAAATTTTCTTACAATCATCGTAACTTTATGGAAGACTACTATTATAAATTTTATCATAAATTTTGTGAACTATATAAAAGAAAACCACTAACGTCAGACGAGTTTTTTACAAATATGCGTCGAAAACGTATTCAACTTTATCAACTTTGTTGCCCTTATTGTGGTACAATTTATGTAATACCTCGTGATAAAAAACTACATAAAACTGATAGTTTAAATTATTGCACGCATTGCGGCAGGGGTTCAACTACCGACAATATTATAACGCAGATCTCAAGGTTTATCAGGATAAACAGTATAAATAGGTTGGGATTAAAGACAGCTAAAGAAACTCATCCTGATACTGAAGATTGGTTGCTAGCATACGACTGCTATCAAATGGAAATTATTGAATTAGCATCTATTATTGAGGTGTTTTTTAGAGATTATTTTGAAGCTATGATATTTATAGACAATTTAAACAGTCATTCTCATACTAACAACTATATTGTAAAAACAATAAAGAAAGACACTTCTAATGATTTTATGAACATCGAAAAAGCAAATAACATATATAAAAAAGCATTCGGTATTAACATAAGAGAAGAACTCGATAAAGATATATGGAATGATTTAATTGATATAGTATCCCTGAGAAATATGATGATACACAATAATGGTAGAGTTGATGAAAAATTTAAAAGTTCACCAACATTTAATAGATATTCAGACCGAGTAACAGGAACTCTTATTCGAATCGAGGATTCCGATATCGCAAAATTGCTTAAATCTGTAATAACGGCTGTTACAGACATTTCTAATGTGTTTTTAGACAAGTATTTTGTAGAAAGAAATTCTACAATAGCTAATTTTTATTTTAATAACACAGATATAAATTTTGAAGAGTTAGAAATATAGTTAGCTTAACACGAAACGTGATTTGTGAATAGCATTGTGGTGAAATAAACGCGGGTTATTTATAATTTTTTAATCAACTATATATTTCATAAACGAATGGAGGAAGATGAATGAAATTAACGCTTATAGAAAATGGGTTAGACTCATTAAAAAAAGGATATGAATCCCTAAATACATATGATAACCTTGTTGATTCTGGTAGTAATGACTATAATAAATCAATAGCACTGAAAGGTGCTATAATCCACACACATCACGGTGTTGAAATTTTGATGAAACAAATTCTATCCCAACGCAGTGAATACTTAGTATTTTCTAATATTGACAATAATATAAAAAAAGCATATAAAGAGAAAAACCAAAAAAGTTTAAACAGTGTTTTTGAAACTTCAGTAATCGATAAAGTTCACACAGTAACATACGAAGAGGCTTTTGAGAGATTAAACGATATATGCAATCATAATTTTTCAAGCTCATTTAAAGAAAAAATTAGATTGTTAAACTTGTACAGAAACAGAATAACACACGCTGAAATAACTATAGATGACAGAGAAATAATAACACTCTTTGATGGTTTTATTGATGAATTGGATATTTATTTTTTTAATCAAATAGGTTTAGATTATAAAACAATGAGTGGCTATAGTGATTTAATAAACAACTACGAAAATTATAAAAGCTGGCTTTACGAACACGACCAATCATTGAAAGCTAAAGTAATAGATACGCTTGCAAACACTTTCAAGAAGCTAAAAATTAATATGGGAATAAATGAAGCAAAACGAATTCAAGATATTGATATTTGTACAAAATTTTTTGAAGAACTATATTCTCAAGGCTTTAGTTTGGGTACAGATTTATATGATGGTACTTGTTCAGGCAATGTTACAGAAATTAAAAGAATTGATCAAAATCATTTTTCACTATTTTGTAAAGATAATAGTGGAGAAGAAATATTTAAGTTTAAGAGTCTCATAATATATAATCCTGAATATCAATCTGACTTTTCACCTATTTTTATTTTTGAATCTGATGAAGATAATGATTTGTCTGAAGAGGAAGAAAATGCAAAAAGAAACGGGTATAGCAAAAAAGACACATATGTACTTGACGGTCTTAAAATTTCAAATGAACCCTCTATAATCTTTGATCGTCATAGATTGAATGAATTATATTACAAAATTGATAACGAAATTGTAGATTTCAAATTTCATCATGTTACAAAACACTTATCAAGATGCATTTTTGCTATGATTAACATTCAAGGATTGAATTATGGCAAGTTTGACTCATTAATATACAAAGCTTATCAGTACGACGGAGAAACATTAGAAAAATTATT
>CALFTO010000026.1 GCA_937916195.1 uncultured Clostridia bacterium | reverse complement strand
TTTCTCTGATAGAAATTCTTTGTGCCTGCGGGCATTACGGGTGAATACTCAACAAAGCCGTTCCAGTTGCCGTTATTGTCTTTTACAGCTTTAAGTCCGGCTTCAATTCCATCAGCCATTTCTTTGTCGTATGCTTCGATTGTTGCTTTAAGAACGCTCTTGTTTGCACCTGCGGTGTAGCCGAACTTAAAGCCTGTGAGCCACCAGTGGTCCTGTTCTTCACGGTAGAAGAGCATATTGTCAGCATTGTAGTCTTTTGTTGTGCGATAATATTCAAAATACATCTTCATAAGATGGTCGTTATCTGCACAGTCATAGAAGGTTGTAGAAGTGTCGTTGGGGTCTTTTGTATAAACACCCATTTCAGCACCTTCAAGAACACCATACTGACCCTTCCACCACTGAAGTCTCCAAAGAAGACCGTCATACTTAAAGTCAGCCTTAAAGGTCACATATCTCATATTGGTATATGCTGCAGCCACATCATATTCATCACCGAAGCCAAAGTGTCTCTGCCAAGGCTCAAGAGTTGAGTAATAAATCTGCTGTTCTGCGTCATATTCATAACCGGCCGCATTGAGAATAGCTTTCATATCTTCCTTTGAAAGACCTGAGTTTGCAGAAGCGTCTGTACCCAAAGTTACATCAGCACTTGAAGATGGCTCGTCATCGTCCACGTTAAAACCTGAATCCTCAGTTGAGGGCGCAGTAGTAGTTGTTGTGGTAGTTGGTGCAGTTGTAGAAGTTGTTGAACCATCTTCTTCAAAAGCATTATCGTCTTCTGCGGGGTCATCCCACTCAAACAAATCGTCATCAACAGGAGACTCAACATCTGAAGGCTTTGTAGCCGTTGTTGTGCCGTCGCCATTACCTGCACAAGAAGCAAAGCAAGTGACAATCATAACGAGAGCAAGCATTGCCGCAATGATTCTCAAATATGTAGATTTCATAATAAACCCTCCATAATACAGAATTATATCTATTATATTCTATTTTATTATTACATAAAATCAATGGATTGTCAATTATTTCAAAGCAATTCTGTGTCTATTGATTTTTAACCGTTGTTGTGATATTATATAATGTAATAAAAAAAGTAACGGAGATAATAATATGAGTCTTGTTCGCGACATTTCACTTTACCATTCAGGTCAACAAAAAATCAACTGGGTAAAAGCACATATGCCCGTGCTCAGAAGCATTGAAAAGGATTTTTCTGAAAGCAAGCCTTTTAAAAATTTAAAGGTTGCACTTTCAATTCACCTTGAAGCTAAAACTGCATATCTTTGCACAGTTTTGGCGGCGGGCGGAGCAGAAATGTATGTTACAGGCTCAAACCCCCTCTCAACACAGGACGATGTTGCGGCAGCTTTAGCTCACAACGGTCTTAACGTGTTTGCTTGGTATGATGCAACAAGCGAAGAATATATGTCTCATCTTCGCGAAGTTATAAAGGTTGGTCCCGACATCATCATTGATGACGGCGGTGACCTTGTAAATCTTATTCACAACGAATACCCACAGCTTCTTCCCAACGTGTTGGGCGGTTGTGAAGAAACAACAACAGGAATTATCCGCCTTGTTTCAATGGCAAGAGACGGCGAACTCAAGTTCCCTATGATTGCCGTTAACAATGCGAAATGTAAATATCTTTTTGACAACCGTTACGGCACAGGTCAGTCTGTGTGGGACGGTATCAACAGAACGACAAACCTTATCGTTGCAGGCAAAACCGTAGTTGTTGCGGGCTACGGCTGGTGCGGTAAGGGCGTTGCAATGCGTGCAAAAGGACTTAATGCACAGGTAATCGTTACAGAAATCGACCCCATTAAAGCTATGGAGGCTCGTATGGACGGCTTTGATGTAATGGAAATGACAGAAGCCGCAAAACACGGTGATTTCTTTGTAACAGTTACAGGCTGTAAGGACGTTATCACTAAAAAAGCCTTTGTCAATATGAAAGACGGTGCAATTCTTTGCAACGCAGGTCATTTTAATGTGGAAATTAATCTTCCAGAGCTTGAGGAATTGGCGGTTAAAATTGAACCTCAAAGAAAGAATATTATGGGATACACACTCGCTGACGGCAGAACAATCAGCGTTATTGCCGAGGGCAGACTTGTAAACCTTGCGGCAGGCGACGGCCACCCTGCAGAGATTATGGATATGAGCTTTTCTATTCAGGCTCTCTGTGCGGAATATATCGTTAAAAACAGCAAGAGCCTTGAGCCTTCTGTAATTGATGTTCCTGAGGAAATTGACAGAAAGGTAGCCTTGAGAAAGCTTAACAGCTGGGGAACGCAGATTGACACCCTTACTCCCGAGCAAGAAAAGTATATCAACAGCTGGAATGTTTAATTATGAATAATACCGATTTCAGATACACGGAAGATTTGTGCCCCGTATGTAACGAAAAATTCAAGCCCGAGGACGATATTGTTGTTTGTCCTCTTTGCGGAACACCACACCACCGTGAATGCTACAAGAAAAACGGCGAATGTGCACACAACGAAAAGCACAGTGACGGTTACCGTTGGGAGCCTTCTTCAACTCACCCACCCGCAACCGAAAACGCAGAAAATCCTGTTCCGCCATTTGCACCTTATAACGAGCAAGGCGAAGCTCGCAATTCACGTGACGCAGCCTCAACAGTTTTCTGGGCTAATCAGCAAAACCCCTTTGACGCATATCCGAAAGAGCTTTGCGAGGGCGTTGCCACAGAAGAAGCCGCTGAATTTGTGCAGATGAACGCATTTAAATATCTGCAAAACTTTTTCTATCAAAAGTCAGGCAAAAAAACTTTTAACTGGGCGGCATTTTTCTTTGCACCCTATTGGTTCTTTTACAGAAAGCTCTATAAATTAGGCGTTATTTTTCTTGCAATTATGCTTGCAATGTCTGTTGCCTTTTCTCTTCCGCCGTCAGTTCAAAAATTTGTTGCTGACTCTAACGAATGGTATGAAAAATACAGCGATGTCAGTTCTCTTACCGAAGAAGAAATGAAATCTGCCGTTGCCGAGCAAAAAGAAATCTATATGAGTAACCCCACAGGTGTTGTAATTACCGCGGCTGAGGGTGTTTTGTCCCTTGCAATTCAGCTTTTTATTGGTTTTAAAGCAAATAAGTGGTATTATAATCACACAGTTTCAAAAATAAAACAGATTAAGACAGAATTTGCAGAGCCCGAAATTCGTAAGCTCAACTTTTACAAGCAGGGCGGAATGTCAATGGGGCACGCTTTTCTTGCAGTTCTTGCCAACAACGTAATAGTTATGGCTATAAATATGCTTTTCACAGCGTTAAATATATAAAAAATTAGGAGATTGGTTTTATGAAAATCACAAAGGCAATTATCCCCGCAGCAGGGCTCGGTACAAGAGTTTTGCCGGCATCAAAGGCAGTTCCCAAGGAAATGCTCAACATTGTTGATAAGCCTGCTATTCAGTATCTTGTTGAAGAGGCGGCAAAATCGGGAATTACCGATGTTCTCATTATCACAAACCGCGGTAAAGGTGTTATTGAAGACCACTTTGACCACGCTTATGAGCTTGAGGACAAATTGAGCAAAAATCCCGATAAGAAAGAGCTTTATGACTCAGTTCTTGAGTGCTCACAGCTTTGCAACACATATTTCCTCCGTCAGAAAGAGACCGGCGGATTAGGTCACGCAGTGCTTTGCGCAAAGAATTTTGTAGGTAACGAGCCTTTTGCAATTCTTTACGGTGATGATGTTTTTATTTCAGATGGTGAGCCCGTTACAAAACAGCTTATTGACGCTTACGAAAAATACGGCAAGGGTGTTGTTGGTGTTAAAGAGGTTCCTACAGAAGATGTTCCTAAATACTGCTCACTTGCAGTTGAACCCCTTGAAGACAGAGCCTTTAACTGCACAGATATGATTGAAAAGCCCAAGCCCGAAGAGATTTTGTCAAACTATTCAATTCTCGGCAGAGTTGTAATGCCTGCTGAAATTTTTGACATTCTTGAAAACACACCTAAGGGCGCAAGCGGAGAATTACAGCTTACAGACGCTATGAAAACTCTTGCACAGACAAAGGGTGTTATTGCTCTTGATTACGAGGGAACTCGTTACGATATGGGCAACAAAATGGGTATTATGAAGGCAAACTGCGAAGTTGCACTCAAGCACCCCGAAATCAGCGAAGATTTCAAGACATACATAAAAGAACTCGCAAAAACATTATAAGAATAAACATAAATTGAGGGCAGACCTTTGTGTCTGCCCTTTTTTATTGCAATTTTATATGAAACATACTATAATAATGACATAAATCTACAAAATTCGGGGTGAAATTATGAAAAAAGTCCTGTCTTTTGCACTTGCAATGCTTATGTGCTTTTCTTCGATAATTTTTGTATCTGCCGAAAACACAACAAGCAAGGACCAGCTTTTAGCCTCTTTATATGATGCAGATATTACAGAAATCCGCGAGGCTATCAGTTCAAAAAAGGTCACTTGCGAAGAATTAACCCGATATTACCTTTACCGAATTCAGAAATACGACAGCAATTTCAACTGCTTTATTTCAATCTGCTCCGATGCACTCCAAGTAGCAAAAGAGCGTGATGAGGCTCTTGCAAAAGGAAAAGATAAAGGTCTTCTTTTCGGCGTGCCCGTAGTTATTAAAGACAATATGGATTTAGAGGGATATTACACCACCAACGGACATAAAACCGACGAACTGACAATTGCCGACAGTAACGCATCTGTTGTAAATTATCTTCTTCGCGAAGGTGCGGTTATAATTGCAAAAACCAATATGAGTACCGACGCACAGGACGCGAGAGTAAGTACAAGTCAAATTGCAGGCGAAACGCAAAATGCCTATAACGCCTTATTAGCGGCAGGCGGTTCTTCGGGCGGCACAGCGGTTGCAGTCAGCCTTAATTTTGCCGCAGCAGGACTTGGCACAGACACCAACTCATCACTTCGTGTACCCGCAATTCTCAACGGTTGTGTTTCTTTGCGCTCAACCTTTGGGCTTATTTCGACAAAAGGCATTACAATGCTTAACGGTAGTCGCGACGTTGCGGGCGCAATCACCCGAACAGTTTACGACCAAGCTATTATGATGGACGTGCTCACGCAAGGCGAATACAACTATACAAAAAATCTTGATAAAAATGCTCTTAAAGGCGCTAAAATCGGCATACTCTCAGAGCTTACATACCCAATCACAAACTTAAATGAATATGATAAAACAACCCTGCGGTCACAAACTTGGAACGAGCTTAACGACCGCGCAAAGAAATCAAATTATGACAAAGAAGTTCTCACAGCCTTTGAAAACGCAGTAAAAGAGCTTACCGCCTGCGGTGCAGAGGTTGAGACTATCTCAATGCCACAGCTTTTTAATTTATCTGACAAAACCTTTAATTCTTCTAAAACTTCACTCAAAAAAGCACTGTATGATGAATTTAAGCAAGTTTTAAAGGATTATGATGTTGATGCGGTGATTTTTCCCACATATTCCTCAACTCCGCTGAAATCGGGTAAGGACGAAAACGGGAAATATTGGAATGCGTGGAGTCAAGTTTTTATTAACAACTGCCGTACATTATCCCCCTCGGCAAGCATACCCGAAATATCGGTGCTCATCGGTCAGCACTCCTCTGGTGCGGGAATTGGTATGGAAATCACTTCACTTAAAAACAGCGAGCAATTGCTTTTAAATTTGGCTTATTCTTACACTCAAAACTATAACCACCGCGTAACACCAAAATCTGTTCCCCACCTCAACGGCAGTCTTACTGCGGATTTAACTCTTAATTTCTTTGAGAAGCAAGAAATTCAAAATGTTGGTGGTACAGTTACCGAGCCCTCATCAACCGAAACAACAACCGAGAGCACAACAACAACTACTACGACTACCACTACAACTACAACAGCACCAACCGAAACCACTACAACACCAATTGAAAACAATGTGGACAAGCCAAATAATGTTGTTAAAATCGTAGTGCCCGTTGCAATAGCCGTGCTCGCCCTCGGTGTCGGTGTTGGCGTGCATTTGATAATTAAGAAGAAGAGAAAATAAATAGTTACATAATAAAACCGCCCATCAATTAAGATGAGCGGTTATTTTTTGGTTTATTTAATTATTCGCGGTTGCGTCTGCCACCGAAACGCTTTTTATTGTCGCGACGGGGTGCTTCTTCGATATCGTTTTCGGGAGTAAGTCCCTTAACCTCGATAAGAGCATCACGGCGAGAAAGGTTAAGTCTGCCCTGGTCGTCAATTTCAAGTACCTTTACAAGCACTGTGTCACCAACATTAACAACGTCTTCAACCTTTTCTGTGCGCTTAACATCAAGACGGCTGATGTGAACAAGTCCCTCTTTACCGGGAGCAATTTCAACAAATGCACCGAAGCTCATAAGACGAGTTACAACACCGTTGTAGATTGCGCCGATTTCGGGGTCTTTTGCGATAAGCTCAACAATTGAAAGAGCACGCTTTGCATT
>CALFTO010000025.1 GCA_937916195.1 uncultured Clostridia bacterium | reverse complement strand
AAAAATATGAACAAACCGTTGATGTTTCAACTGTAATTGAAGAAAAGGTTGAACAACTTACAACCGATAACGAAGAAAATGAAAAGAAAAATCCCCAATGGTGGTTGTTCTTAACTTTAGGTCTTGTTGTTGGTGGTGCACTCGGTTTCGGTATTCCTTGGTATATCAATGACAAAAAGCAACGCAAAGAAGACAATTTAAGATTATAATTTAATCTAGACAAGCACAAAGTGCAGTGGTAACCCCACTGCACTTTTACTATTAGATATAAATAATTTCTTTCACTACACTTTCCCTTGCTCGTGCTTCTACATTCATCATCTGTTGCACCCACAGCATTTGATTTTTAGCTTTGAGTTGTTTGGTGACACCTTCAGAATTTGCCATTTCACTGACCAGCCGAGAGAACATTTCCTCTGCCTGTTTATCAACTTTTGCAAGGTATTGCCACAGTTCTCCTTTGGATAACATAATCGTAAATGTACCCTTTTTATGTTTTAGCAAAAAGTCCTTGTGCATCATACCCCACTTACCGAGCCTGACACTTGCTTCTTCGAATGGTAATGCAAGATTAGGAATCAAATAATCTCCAATCTGACGATAAGTAATTGAATTGTTTTCTGACATAAAATCAGCCTCCTTTAATTTTGTAACTTCATTGTACAAATGAAAGGTGACTTTGTCGAATGTGTGGATGTAAAAAATGATAGATACAATTCAAAAAAACTAACGTTTTTGTCGAAAAATGCGACGTTTTTGTAAATCGGATTGAAGATACAGTCAAACACTAATATAGTATACTAGTATAATTGTAAGTATTGACTTTTCTTTTTGATTAAACAAATAGTTGCTCATATATTAAAAGGAGGTTTATTAAATGAAAATGGTAAGAAGTTTCATACCTGTGGGACAAGGAGCTTTTTATTGCGAACAATTTTTAGATAAACAAACTAAAGAAATCATAAATATTGTTTATGATTGTGGTTCGCAGAGTAAAACGCTGATAAAAAAACAAATTGAAAATACTTTTAAAAGAGGCGAAACCATTCACGCGGTATTTATATCTCATTTTCATTATGACCATATTAGTGGATTAGAACACTTATTAGAATACTGCGATGTCAAAATAATATTTTTGCCTATGGTTACTGATGAAAATAAGATAGTTTTATATCTTAACAATATTCTCAATGGTTCTAAAAATAGTGATTTTACCAATAGCTTTATCAATAACCCCAAGAAAGCTTTGGTTCATAAAGCTGAGTCAACTGAAATATATGAAATAGAACCATACTATCTTGATAATCAGTTTGAGCAATTTGCAAACAAGGAAATTGATTATGGAGAAAGAGAAGAATATATTCGTTCAGGCAGGGATGTCAGTTCCATAATAGCACGTTATTCTCGCAATAAAATGCTTTCTGATTGGGCGTTTATTCCTTTTAATTATGAAGAAAGAAATAATATGATCTATTTAAAGAAAGCATTGAATGAATATGCAAATTTTAAAGGATTCAGCTATAAAGATTTACCCCAAAAAATAACAAAAGAATCTATCAAAGAAATTAAAAGTATATATTTGGAGGTGTTAAAAGGTACAGAACATCTTAACACTAACTCTATGACTTTATATTCCGGTGATATGTTTGGAAAAAGATATCAAAAACATGTTGGTCAAAAATATATGAGATGTTACTGTAAAGGTTGCTATAATTGCGGAGATTTAAAAATGTCGGGTTGTCTTTACACAGGCGATTATGATATGAGCGATGATAATAATTTTTTTACTTTAATAAAGTCATATGAAAATAGACTTAATAAAGGGCTTTTAAATAAAAGTATAGAAGATTTTGTAGGCTGTATTCAAATACCACATCATGGTTCAAAAAATAACTACAATGCTAATATATCTGTTTATAATACATACTATGTTATTTCCGCTGGAGCCAAGAATATGTATGGTCATCCGCACTCTTTTGTAATTAAAAATCTATTATTGAATGATACCAATCCTTTTGTAGTTACAGAAGAAGCCGAAAGTGCGGTTTATTTTCGAATAGATAGTTAGACTATTGCATTTAATGATATTTTTACTACTTATGATAAACATAAACCAAAATAATATAAAGGAGCAAGAAAAATGAAAATAATTTTTTACGATGTAGAACACGGCAGCTGTTGCCACATTATTACACCCAACAATCAACATATATTAATCGATGTTGGAAGCAAAACTAACAAAAGCATAATCGAGCATATTAAAAGAAAATACTTTATGTATAGTTACGGGACTATAGACGAACTAATAATTACACATCCGCACGAAGATCACATTTATGATTTGCCTAATATGTTTAATCTGTTAAAACCAAGAGTTTTGCATAGAGATAGAGAGGCATTTGATATTATACCAACTCAAAATACTTATATACATAAGAAAATTGCAGAAGTTGCAAACAGTATGAATGCATCCTATAATCAACCGGTTAATGTTAATGAGTTAGCTACAGAATCTTTGTCAAACGGTGGAGTCTCGTTTGAATTCATAACACCTAAATCTTCATGGACAACAAAACAAGACTTAAATACTTTTTCAAACATTATAGTCGTAAATGCTTTTGGTTATAAATTTGTTTTGACGGGAGATAATCCCAAAAGCATATTACAAAATATGATGAATGAAAATTATGAAAACATAAAATCAAAAGTAAAAAACGCTACCGTTTTATTGGCGCCGCATCATGGAAGAACAGGAGAATTTTGTAAAGAATTCTTTGACTGTGTTAATCCGTATCTTACCGTTGTATCAGATAAATCAATTGAGTACGGCACTCAAAATGATACAACTCGTCTGTATAAAGGCAGAGGAGTTACTCTCAAGGGACAAGACAGGTATGTGTTGACCACTCGAAATGAAGGTACAATTACATTTGATATTGGCGAAGATTATTGCTATGTAGATTGGGGAAAGGAGAATTATTAATGGAAATTAAAGTACCGTTTTATAACATAGTTAATATGCTTTTAACAGGATTTGTGTTTTTAGGAGGTTTACTGTTTGTTTTTCCGGAAAATGCAATTCAGCTATTGAATGGTGAATTCTATGCAAATCTAAAAACTGGACCCGAAATTATATTTGTAATCTGCTTATTAGCGGTAGCTTATGAAATCGGACTGGTAATAAACAGAGTCGGTTCTGTTGTCATTGAACCAGTATTAAAAAAGATAAAATTAATCCCTTTTAATGATGATTATGTTTTATTTAATGAAAAAAAGAAAGAATATCCTATTATGAGTACTCTTTCAAGAGAATTTGCTCTTTCAAGAACTAGTATTGCATTGTTTATGATTTTAGCTGTTATTGCTGCATTTAATAAATTTTGCCCCATGTTTGTTTCTTGCATAATGGTATCTTTAGTTTTTTATCTTTCGTGTAGAAAACACGCATCAAAAATAGTTAAACTAATGGAAAGTGGCAAGAATACTTAATAATCCAAGAAAAATAAGGAGTGATGTTATGTCTTTGAATCCACCTTTAAAGTATTATTGTGATGAAAACGCTTTCAGGTTTCATATATTAGATGTCGGAGAAGGACTAATGATTTTAATTATATTTCCTGATAATAAGGTTATGTTATTTGACTGCAATGTTACCGAAGAAAACTCTGATGAGATATTAAATTATTTAGATAAAAACATTCCTTTAAATTACAATGAGGATACAGATTCTGATGAAAAAATGATTCATTTCTTTGTAAATTCTCATCGCGATGATGATCATTGCAGAGGTTTGAAGAAGGTAAATGAAAAATTTAAAATTAAATCAATTTGGGATTCCGGTCAAACGGGTGCATCCACACAAAGCGATACATATAAATACTATATGTATTTAAGAAGAAAACTCAGAGATGAAAATGCAGATAATTTAAAAGAACTTGTACCTACCGATTTACCGATAGCCAATATTGGTGGTACAAATATTTATTGTTTGTCAAGCAAAGAAGAATATCAGGAAGGTTATGATAACTGCGTTAAGATTTTTGAGGCCTATGCCAAAGTTCAACATACAAATTCTATTGTTCTAAAAATTGAGTACGGTAGCACATCTATGTTGCTAACAGGTGACTCAGATTGGAAGTGTTGGAAAGAAAAAATAATACCAACGTATGAAAATGATGTTGAAAGTAATATTCTAGTTGCAAGCCACCATGGTTCGCGCTCGTTTTTTACCGACGAAGAGCAAAATGATAGCATAGACATAGTTAAAAGTCCCGATACAACATACATTGAATCTATAGATTACATTAATCCTGATGTCGTATTGATTTCTTGCGGTGACTATAAAACTCAGCATCATCCCAACAAAGAAGCATTTAAAATATATCTAGAAAATTGTGAGAATCAGCAAGTATATACCACCAAAAATTGTGGACACATTGTTGGATATATAGATAGCGAAGGAAATTACACTGTCGTTCCTTCTAGATTCTGCGAAACTAGAACTGCTTCTGTTGCTTATGATATGCAAATAAACTGTACTTACACTCACAACAATACAACCATACCAGTTAAAAGCGGAAGCACATTAGATGTTGGTGGTACACTTAAATTTTCTGTAGCTTCCAAGTTAGGCTTTTTCGAGCCTATAGACAGAATTAATACCTTGTGGGAAGTATCAAATGGTGGAAAAGGCGTTGATAGTTCGCATCAAGAAATATATTACAAAGGCAAAGAAGAAAACGATGGTATTTTTTCTTTTAAAAGAGAGCTATCCCATGTAGGAAGACATTTGTTGAGATGCAGAGTACACAACCCTAAAAAAGGCACTATAACAAAAATCTTTTGTATAAACGGTAAATAAGAAATCGAAAAAGAGAAGTTTTTAGCTTATGAAACTTCTCTTTTTCTTATAAATTAGATTGTTATATTAGATGAATATTACTTCTTCACACACAACCTCTCTTGCTCTCGCTTCAATATTCCCCATCCTCTGCACCCACAACATCTGATTATCTGCTTTGAGTTGTTCGGTTACACCCTCGGCATCTTTCATCTGCTCAATAAGCAAATCGTACATTTCCTCTGCCTGCTTATCAACTTCTGCAAGATACTGCCAAAATTTGCCCTCTGCCGTCATTATTGCAACAGTAACTTTCTTGTGTTTTAGTATATAATCCTTGTGCAACACACCCCATTTTCCGAGGCGTACCTTTGCCTCCTCAGGTGGGAGGATGAGGTTTGGTATCATATATCCGTTAACTTCTCTGTATGTAATCTTTTCCATAATCATATACTTCCTTTCGTATCAATAAATGTGTCGTATGTAAATCTTGCACCGAGTCTGAAGCCTGATATAAAACTGTCCTCATTGGAAAGGCTTGAAAACTCAATATAAGCACTTACATAGTTGAGAAACAGTTCTTTATCTTCACCATTCAGCTTTGCAGTTAGTTGTTCTTCCTTTTCGGCAAGATTACTCAGCTTATTTTTGAGTTTGGCTGAAATCTCTGTGCTTAATTCCTGCGGCTCTATGTTGCCGTAATATAAATCCTCAATAATATTTGACATTTTGTTTCCTCGCAATCTGTATTTGATTCATTGAAGAAACTATAAAATGTTATGATACAAGCAAGAATATGTGTTTTACTGCAGGTTGATTATTATTTTAAATTGAATCCGTTATCAACACTCGTACCAAAAATAAAGAGTACTTTTTAAGTGCTCTTTATTTTGTTGTATTCGAAAACCCCTGGCTGTGCCAGGGGTTCAAAAAAGCTTTAGCGATGAG
>CALFTO010000024.1 GCA_937916195.1 uncultured Clostridia bacterium | reverse complement strand
ATTGTAATCTGTATACCATGTTCTTACACTCTTGTTTACTATGTTACTCTTGACAGTGGGTATCGTCCCCTACTTTTTATAAGGAATTTTTTTGTTGTTTTGGTAAATACTATTATTAACCAAAAGAAAAGGAGAGTTCTTATGATTGAACAGGATACAATTAAATTGCTTCGCGAATGTGACGCAGGAGTAAAAATGGGCGTTTCGTCAATTGACGATGTGCTCAGTTATGTAAAGTCAGAAAAGCTTAAAAAGGACCTTACTGACAACCGTGAGGAGCATTGCAAGCTTGATAAGGAGCTGCAGGCGTTGCTCGACCAATACCGCGACGACGGTAAAGAACCAAACCCAATGGCAAAGGGTATGTCGTGGATGAAAACCAATATGAAGCTTGTTATGAATGAGTCTGATAACACTATTGCAGATTTGATTACCGACGGTTGCAATATGGGTGTGAAATCTCTTAATAAATATCTTAATCAGTACGCGGCAGCGGACGAAAAATCAAAGGATATTTGCAAAAGACTTATAAATCTTGAAGAAGATTTGATTATTCAGATGAGACAGTTTTTGTAAGGTTTGGCGGAGTGATGCTCCGCCTTTATTATTTGTTTTATTGACTTTTTGGTGTCAATTTGGTATATTGATTTCGGGTGATATTTATGATTTTTGATACATTAGAAAACATTAAAAATTATGAGGGCTTGGGCAGAGTTTATACTGCTCTCGAATTCCTTGCAAAAACTGATTTTAAGGCTATGGAATTGGGCAGATATGAGCTTGATGGCGATAATATTTATTATATGGTGCAGGAGTATAGCACCGACCCCGAAAAGACAATTTCTGAGGCTCACAAAAAATACATCGACATTCAGTTTATGGTTGAGGGCGAGGAGCTTATAGGCGTTGCACCAATAAACTGTGAAAAAACAGAAACACAGGCAATCCCCGAAAACGACGTGTGGTTTTATGAGTGCAAAACCGAGCCGATTACATTAATTGAAAACAGCTTTATGGTGCTTTATCCTAACGATTTGCATTGTCCCGGAGTTGCCACAAAAAACAAGGCAATGACCTGCCGTAAGGTAGTTGTAAAGGTTAAAGTGTAAAATAGAGGGGATTTAAAAATGGCAATACATATTTTAAATAATAATATTTTTGTGCTTGAAACAAAGAACACCCATTATGTGTTGGGCGTTGACAAATACGGTTATAACCGTCACATTCATTGGGGTAAAAAATGCAATGTGAATGATTATGAAGCAACTGATATTTGGGACGAAAACTCAAATCATACAAGACTTGATATGGCGTGTCAGGAATATACCGTATTCGGCGGAACAATGTACCGCGAAAGTGATTTGAAGGTGGTTTTTCCCGATAAATGCCGTGAAATCGAGCTTGAATTTGTGAATGCAGAGGCAGAAAATAACGAGTTGACCGTTGTCTTTAAGGATAAGGTTTATCCCTTGCAGATAGCTCTCAAATATGCGATTAATGATAATGATGATATAATCACTCGTTGGGTTGAAGTTGCCAACAAGGGCGAAGAAAAAATAGTTCTTGACCGTGTTTTCAGCGGTGAGCTGACTTTGCCGTCACAATACCCCTATAAAATTAAGAATACCAACGGCAGTTGGGGTGGCGAATATGTCGAGACCGAGTCAGAGCTTGAGGGCGGTGCACTGGTGTTTGACAGCAAGCGTGGTACAACGGGACACAATCAGTCACCATATTTTATCGCACATCAGAATGCTGACGAAAAGCAAGGCGATGTTTATTTCGGCACGCTCGCTTACAGCGGAAGCTTCAAGGTGCTTTGCAACCGCGATTTGTTTTACAAAACGAGAGTTTCAATGGGGCTTAACGACCACGATTTTAAATATGAATTAAAGGGTGGCGAAACATTTACTTCTCCTAAATTTTTCTGCGGATATACTGTGGGCTTTGGTGAAATGAGCCGACAGATGAACCGTTTTGCAGTAAATCATGTGTTGCCAAAGCAGTTCAACAATAAAATTCTGCCCGTGCTCTATAATTCTTGGGAGGCAACGGAGTTTGATGTGAATGTGCTTCATCAAACTGCCCTCGCAAAGCGTGCGGCAAAAATGGGCTGTGAGCTTTTCGTTATGGATGACGGTTGGTTTGGTAAGCGAAACCACGACCGCGCAGGACTTGGCGACTGGTATGTAAACCGCGTGAAATTCCCCCGCGGAATTGACGAGCTTATTAAAAATGTAAATAAGCTTGGAATGGATTTCGGCCTTTGGTTTGAGCCCGAAATGGTAAATCCCGACAGCGATTTGTTCCGTGAGCATCCCGATTGGGCTTATCATTATGATACAAGAACTGCAAATACACTCCGTCATCAGTTAGTGCTGAATATGACACGCAAAGATGTTCAGGACTATATTTTTGAGCGAATGGACGAAATGCTCACAAATCACAATATCAAATATATTAAGTGGGATATGAACCGACCACTTTCTGAAACAGGCGCAGAGAATTTAGACTGCCCGCAGGAGTTGTGGTATCGTCACACTCAGGCAGTTTATGATATTGTTGATAAGTTAAAAGAAAAGCACCCCGATGTGTGCATTGAAAGCTGTTCTTCGGGTGGTGGACGTAGCGATTACGGTGCACTTTTACACTTTGACCAAGTGTGGCCAAGTGATAACACAAGTTCAATTGACCGAATGATGATGCAAAAGTGGTTTACATATTTGAGACCTACAAAGGTTATGCGTGCTTGGGTGACCGATATTAACTGGTACAACCCGCCAATGAGCCTTGATTTTAGGTTCCATGTGGCTATGCAGGGCGCTTTGGGTGTGGGCGGTAACCTCACAAAATATGGCTTAAAAGACCTTGCCTGCGCAAAGAAAAATATTGAGCTTTACAAAGAAATCCGACACCTTGTGCAGTTTGGCGACCTTTACAGAGTTCTTGACCCCGACCGCGACGAAATCCTTTTCAATCACTATGTAAGTGAAGATAAAAAAGAGTCTGTGGCATTCATTTCGTCAGTTGTTACAAAGTATATGAAAAAGCAGATTTCAATGAAGTTTGAAGGTCTTGACGATACCACTATTTATACCTTTGAGTTTGACAATAAGAAATATGAAAAATCAGGCGCATATCTTAAAAATGTAGGAATTCCAATGACTATAAGAGGTATGGGATATCACAAGATTATTAAGATTAAGGCTAAATAAAGATAGTTTCTTTTTCCGCAATACTTCGTGGCTTTCGGCTCGCGGTATACCCGATACAGCTTCGCCTCTGCCACATTGTCTTGCGAAAAAATAAATCTATCTTGTGGTTAGTAGTGAAAAATGAACGGGACGCCGATTCGGTGTCCCGTTTTTGTTATATTATTATGTTATAAAATTATACAAAGAAGTCCGTTACAACCCTCGTTGATTACACGCTCTAATGTTTCTTGGAATTTCATTCTTGCGTCGGTGGGGATATGATAAAGCTTATTGCGAAGTCCCTCGTTGACTAATTCGTTGAGAGATTTGCCGAAGATGTTTGATTCCCAAATCTTATGTGGGTCATCCTCAAAGCCGTCAAGCAGGTATCTGACGAGTTCTTCGGATTGGCTTTCACTGCCTACGATTGGGGCAACCTCGGTCTGAATATTGGCTCGCATCATATGAATTGAGGGGGCAGAGGCCGAAAGGCGCACACCGTATCTTCCGCCTTGCTTGACGATTTGTGGCTCATCGAGAGTTAGCTCATTGATTGTGGGCATAACAATTCCGTAGCCCGTGCTTTCAACCTCGTCAAGTGCCGCTTTTATGCGGGAATATTCTTTCTTGATTTCGGCAAGCTCTTTGAGAATTTTGAGAAGTCCTTGCTCGCTGTCAATGGTAATTCCCGTTGATTCTTCAAGGATTTTATAGAACAAACCGCCCGACATCTGCACGGTAATCCACGCACTGCCGACACCTAAATCCATTGTGGTGATTTTTGCGTCGGTAATGTGCTCACATTCGCAAAGCGTGTCAGTAAGCAGGCTCAAATCCCTCACAAAATCAACCTTTTCAATGGCAGCGAGTACAGTTTTATAGGTTTCTGCCTTAAGCCAATGGTCGTTTGGCAGGCTCACAAGCCAAAGGGGTAAATCTATTCCGATTTCTTTTACGGGGAATTCAAAGAGAATTTGTGTTATGATTTCGGTAATTTCCTGCTCGTTGAGTTCAAGGCAATTAACAGCCATAACGGGCACCTTGTATTTTGCCGAAAGTTCAATTGACAGCTTTTGTGCCGCTTCGCCCTTGGGGTACATACAGTTAAGAAGAACGACAAATGGTTTGTTAAGGTCGCGAAGCTCTTTGATTACTCTCTCTTCCGCCTCCTCATATTCCTCGCGGGTAATGTCACTTATACTGCCGTCGGTTGTAATTACAAGACCGATTGTTGAGTGCTCGGTAATTACCTTTTGTGTGCCGATTTCTGCCGCCATATTAAACGGAATTTCGTTTTCATACCAAGGGGTACGCACCATTCGGGGTTGGTCACCCTCAATATAACCGAGAGCGCTGGGCACAATGTAGCCAACGCAATCAATCATTCGCACATTGAATTCGGCATTGTCAGGAAGCGTGATTTTCACCGCGTTTTCGGGTATGAATTTGGGCTCGGTGGTCATAATTGTTCTGCCCGCCGAGGATTGCGGCAATTCGTCTGTGGCGCGCTGACGCATTTGCTCGTTTTCCATATTGGGAATCACAACAGAATCCATAAATCGCTTTATAAAGGTGGATTTTCCCGTTCTTACGGGGCCCACCACTCCAATGTAAATGTCACCGCCTGTACGGGTGGCAATATCGCTGTAAATACTTGTGTTTTTCATCAGTTTTCCCTCCTTTAAGCCTTTGGTATGAGCAATTTGCATTTTTTGTCGGTAGCGGTGGTGTCCATATTGTTCTCTTTTGAAATTGCTTCAACCGTTGTGTTGTATTTTCGGGCAATGTCCCAAAGATTTTCGCCCGCCTCAGCAAAATAAACTGTGAGGGCGGCACTTTTCACACACTTGGGGCAGGAGGTATCAAGGGCAATTTCGGTGATTATACTCTTTTCTTTTTCACTGAAAACGAAACCGCTCACGCAAAGCTCAACACGAACGTCAAGACGGTCGCTGTCGCTGAGCACATAGCTTGAAGCCGTTGCAACCGCATGAGGATTACAGGTGAGAACGCAATCGCAATGAATGTTTCGCTTGTATTCATATGGAATAAGTCGTTGCGCAAAGGCAATGTCACCCTGTCGGTCGCGATAGATAATGTCCGTGGTGATTTCGCCATTTACGGAAATCCCGTCTTCATTAACAGAAAAGGCAGATGATACCGCACCGCAAGTAAAGCTTAAAATCTCGGTCATTCCCGTTGTTGAAAGGTCACAGACACCGCGACAAAGGAATGTGTCGTCAATTTTTTCTTCAAGGCAAGGGAGATAGACTATCGCCTTGCTTACTTCTGCTTCATATTTGGTGGAATAAGCATCGCGTACCGACGAAATACCTCGCACGCAATAGCCATAAGCTGAAAAGGCGAGGGATGCCGAAACGTCAAGAAAGCTTTTGTTGCCTGCAGAGTCATATCGGGGACGCACATCAAGTGAAGAAACGCAAAGTCGGGCATCAATATCCTGATTTTCAGCGATTTCAGGTGCTTCAACAATCTGATTTATGTTGATTATATTGTCAAGGACTTCAATGCAATGACTTTCTTGCCCCTTGAAAACTGTGCGCAGAATAATTTGTCCCTTTAAGAATAATTTATCTGAAATAACCTTTAATTCGTCAATTGTGGCTGTGCCTTGAGTTGAAATAATTGCACCTATGGGCTCTGAAAGTGAGCCTGTGTCAAGAGTTTCGGTGATTGTAAAGCACTTTTCGACTACACTTTGCAAATCACAAACGGTCATTTCTTCTTTTCGGCAGGTAACCGCACCGCCGTGAGTGTCGCAGACAAGGTGGCAGGGCTTTTTGAGTGTGGCTTTTGCAAAAACAGAAATTGCACCGTGCACTTCAAGTCTGCGCTGACCGGAAACACGGTAATTTATGTATTCGGTTTTTGCACCTACAAAAATCTGTGCAGTATCTCCGCTTTTAAGTTCAAGCTGTTTTGCGAATTGCAAAATCTGTTCAAAGCAATGAAGCTTACCCTCACCGCAGATATAGAGAATTCGCACCTTTGCGTCACATTCGGCGGTAATTCTGTCGCCTGTAACGGAATGTGATTGCACGCCCGGTGTGGCGGTACAACGCAAAATTCTCACAATGTCGGGCAGATATTCGGGCAGGGTTATATCACAGTCGATTGGGTGCTCGGCACTGCCCTGCGCCATTTCTTCACAAACAGATATACAGTCTTTATGAGTATTAAATTCCATATAAACTCTCCTTTATCGTCTTTACATTTCAATTATATTTATGAGAGTGTATTTGGTAATATGACAAGCAATATATAATAAGCGTCGCAGACCCTTAATTTTGCATTTTGCACTTTGCATTTTGCATTTTATGTGATAGAATAATCACATAAAATTAAACGAGGTACATTATGAAAATTGGTAATGTTGAAATAAACGGCAAGGCGGTGCTTGCCCCAATGGCAGGGGTGGCAGACCGCACATTTCGTGAGCTTTGCGTGGGCTATGGCGCAAGCTATGTTGTCAGCGAAATGATAAGCTCAAAGGGTGTGTCAATGGGTGACCGCAAATCTAAAACCTTGGCATATTTGTCCAATGCAGAACGTCCCGCGGCAATTCAGATTTTCGGCTCTGACCCTCTTATTATGGCACAAAGCGTTGAGCAGGTAATGGAATATAAGCCCGAAATTATTGATATTAATATGGGTTGTCCCGCACCGAAGATTGCGGGTAACGGGGGTGGAGCGTCGCTTTCAAAAAATCCTGCACTTGCCGAGAAAATAGTTGAGGCGGTAGTAAAAGCCTCGCCCGTGCCTGTAACGGTGAAAATCCGTATGGGTTGGGATTTTGACAACATAAACGCGGTTGAAATGGCAAAACGAGCCGAGCAGGCGGGTGCTTCTGCGGTGACAATTCACGGCAGAACAAGAAATCAGATGTATGCACCACCCGTAAATCGTGATATTATTGCACAGGTTAAAAAAGAAATCTCCATTCCCGTAATCGGAAACGGAGATATAATCGACGAGCAATCAGCGGCAATTATGCTTGAAGAGACAAATTGCGATTTGATTATGATTGGTCGCGGAGCTTTGGGCAGACCTTGGGTGTTCTCGCAAATTAACGCATATTTAGAGCACGGCAGAGTAATTCCCGAACCACCTGTAACTGAAAGAATGAGAGTAATGCTCAAACACATTGAAACTCTTTGCGAGTATAAGGGTGATTATGTGGGTATGCGTGAGGCTCGCAAGCACGCGGGTTGGTACACAAAAGGACTTCGCGGTGCGGCAAACTACCGCAGAGAACTTGGCACACTCGAAAATATGGACCAACTCCGCGAAATCGCGTATAAAATATGTTTAGATAATCAATAAAAAAAGACTTGCGAAAGCAAGTCTTTTAATTTAGCATTACGAATTACGAATTTAGAATTTAGTCGCGTCTTCGCGGTATTCTTTCGGTGTTTTGCCTTTGATTTTCTTGAATATCTTGGTGAAATAGTTAACATCAAAAATTCCGCAATGTTGTGCAACATTCTGAATTTGCATATTTGTTGAAGCGAGCAAAAATGCCGCGTGGTCAACACGCTTTTTGGCAACATATTCTGTAAGTGTCATTCCTGTTTCTTTTTTGAAAAGAGTTGAGAGATAGCTTGCGTTTACACTGAGCATTTCTGCCTGACGGTGCAGGCTTAAATCAGCGGTAAGGTCACTGTCAATAATCGTGATTACCTTTTGCACAAGAAGTGAGTAATTATTCATTGAATGATTTTTAACGAGAGCACAATATTTGTAAATCATATCGTGCATCATTTCAACGCCCTCTTGAACAGTTTTGATTTTTTCAACCTTTTTAGCAAAGTCGGATGAAACTCCGTCAATATAGAACGGGTGCACACCGCCTTGCTCAACGGCTTTGCGAAGAAGCACGTTTGCAACGATTACATAGTTTTTCATATTGCGCACAGGGTCTTCAACACGCATTTCAAGCATAAGCTCTGATGAATTGCTTATCATCTGCTCAGCTTTGTGAGCGACACCCTGACTTACCGCCTGCATAAGCTTCTTTTCGCCCTCGTAACGACTTTCGAGCATTCTCATTGCAAGCAACGGGTCGTCAATTCGTTGATTTAAGCGCTCAACAACCTCCGGAAAAGGCTTGTCAGTAGCCACAAGGGTGAGGGCTTTAACTGTAAAGTTTTCCATACCGCCCCAAAGCAGTTCGCCAAATGAGTTGAAAAGAGAAGAAATAATGTCTTTATCAGTATAAACGGGCACAGTTGTGTAATATTTTTGAATCTGATTTTGAAGCTGTTGAGGAATGTCATATTGACTTGCCGCTTCTACAATCATTTTCTGTGTGAATTCGCGGTCAATGTAAGGTCCTGCAATAAATGTCTCTTGATTATCGCTTTCGGGCAGAAGAATGAAAATGTAATTGCAGTTAAAGCTGTCAGTTAACTTGAAAATCATATTTTCAGTCAGCGTTTCGTGGCGGGTGCAGAAAAGCTGGTCGTAATCTTCACTTAAACCTAATGAATCACGAAGTCCGCGGTCTGCGTGACGATAAGACTTATCCCCCGCAGGAATAACGCAAGAGTTTATTCTGTAATTTTCAAGGATTTTTCTGAAGAATTTAAGCTCTTTATTATAGTTCATAATAATTTTCCTTTAAAACCAATTTATACCTATATTATCGTATAATTTTTGGTAAATTTCAAGATATAATAAAAAAAATACTGTAAAAAATGAAAAAAATACTCACTTATTATGCCCTGTATGGTATAAAATATAGTCGTATGGATATAGGGTAGGGTTATACTCTTCCAACAGATATTTAAAAGGGGGAAATTCCACAATGGCAAAAGAGAAAAAACTCGATGCTAACGGTTACCGCAAGTTTGGTATGCTTGATAAGCTTACATATGCTGCCGGTGACTTCGGTTGTAATATGAGCTTTGCGCTCAAAGGTACAATCAACACATTCTGGCTCGTTTTCATGAACATGAACAGCACCCTTTTTGCAACTCTGCTTCTTATTGTGCAGGTTTGGGATGCTATCAACGACCCGCTTATTGGTAGTTTGATTGACGCTGATAAGAGAAATTACAAATTGGGTAAGTTTAAGACTTACATATTCATTGGTTCAATCGGACTTTTAGTTGCAGGTTCACTTTGCTTCATTCCGCTTCCCAATGCAAGCACAACAATTAAGTGCATTATCTTCTTGCTTGGTTATGTAATTTGGGACGCATTCTACACAGTTGCTAATGTTCCTTACGGTGCAATGCTTTCTCTCATCACCACAGACGGTGGTGAAAGAGCAGAACTTTCAACTTGGAGAAGCATCGGTAGCATGATTGGTAACATCGTTCCTATGATTATTCTTCCTATGCTTATTTGGAAAGATAAGGTTGACGAGGCCGGCAATGTAATTATGAATGCTGAAACAGGCGAGCCTGAACAGGAACTTATGGGTAAAACCGTATTCTTCGTTGCTCTTCTTATGGGCATTCTTGGTTTTATCGCATTCCAGTTTATGATTCGCAAGGGTGAAATCCGCGTAAATGAAAATGCAATTAAAGTTAACGAACAGCAACAGAAATTCAATGTTTTCAAGGCTTTCGGGAACTTTTTGAAGAACCGTGCAGCAGTTGGTGCAACTCTTGCTGCTATGGGTATGTTCCTCGGTATGAACTCCGCTACAACAGCTACACAGATTATGTTCGCTATTTACTTCGGTAAGGCAGAACTTTCAGGTCTTGTTACTGCTATCGGATTTGTTCCCATGATGCTCTTTATACCATTCATTAAGAAGATTGTTAATAAGATGGGTAAGAAAGAAGCTTCAGTTGCAGGTACAATCGTTTCATTGGTTGGTGCAGGACTTATGTTCCTCTTCCCTGCAGTTCCAAAGAGCGCGGCTCTCATAGTTTACATTCTTGCATTCGTTGTTTTTGGTCTTGGTATGGGTGTTTATACTTGCGTATCTTGGTCACTTATGGCAGACGCTATCGACTATAACGAGTGGAAGACAGGCTCACGCGAAGAAGGTACAGTTTACTCACTTCACTCATTCTTCCGTAAGCTTGCTCAGGGTGTTGGCCCAT
>CALFTO010000023.1 GCA_937916195.1 uncultured Clostridia bacterium | reverse complement strand
CATAGGGCTTTGCCCGCATATGAAGAACCCCCGGCTAAGCCGGGGGGTTACTATTGTTGTAAATTGCGCTTGTCTGTTGTAAAATAAAATCAGAAGGTGGTGACAGTATGCTTTGTCCTTATTGTAATACTGAAATGGAAAAGGGTGTTATTGGTCAACACGATTTAACTTCGGTTACTTGGGTTTCGGAAAATCCGAAAGAAAACTCGTTTTTACCAATACATAAAACCATAAAATTAACCGCACTTCTTAAAGGCGGAGAAATACCAACCTATCATTGCGAAAACTGTAAGAAATTTATAATTGACGAAAATGATATTGAAAGATAAAACATAAACAAAACGACCCTGTCACCCGACAAGGTCGTTAATTTTTTTATCTTACTTTAAAATATCTCCCACGCCGTCCAGAATGTATTTCGGGCGATAGGGGAATAAATCAATATCGCTCATTGATGTCACACCTGAAAGCACAAGCACCGTATCAACATTTGACTCAATACCCGCGATAATATCGGTGTCCATTCTGTCGCCGACGAATGCAATCTCTTCACTGTGGCAACCTAATTTGCGAAGTCCGTGGCGAAGCATCAATGGGTTGGGCTTGCCAACAAAATACGCCTTTTTGCCTGTTGCAATCTCAATGGGGGCAATGAGTGAGCCCGTCGCGGGCATAACACCTTTTTCGGTAGGGCCTGTAATGTCGGGGTTTGTGCCGATAAGCTTTGCACCGTTGTTCACAAGCTCAATAGCCTTTTCAATTTTCTCAAAATTGTATGTTCGGGTTTCGCCCACAACCACATAATCGGGGTTTACATCGTTCATATAAATCCCTTGGTCATAAAGTGCCTTTGTAAGTGCCGCCTCACCGATAACATAAGCGGTGCAATCGGGCTTTTGACTGCTTAAAAATGCC
Organism: uncultured Clostridia bacterium; assembly: GCA_937916195.1. Taxonomy (GTDB): domain Bacteria; phylum Bacillota; class Clostridia; order Oscillospirales; family Acutalibacteraceae; genus Fimenecus. Next base: position 34,378 of record CALFTO010000023.1, on the reverse strand, counting down.
GCCGTAGCCATAGCACTTGTATAGAAATGGTCAGCCGATACTTTAAGTCCCATTCTTTCTAATTTCATACTTAATTCGTGAGGAGTTTTTTCGGGACTGTTTGTTAAAAATACGAATTTTTTATCATTGTCGAGCATCCAGTTTACGAATTCGGCAACACCGGGCAAAATTTTATTGCCGTGGTAAATAACGCCGTCCATATCACTTATGAAGCCCTTTTTAGTTAAAAGATTATTCATTTGACTTTACCTCCGTCAAGTTTAATTTTAATGGAAAACAGTGCAAAAGTCAACTTTTAACAATTACAAATTATTTTGCCTGAATTTTTCTTTTTTATATAACATTACATATTGATTATCATTTTATAATTTGCTAAAATAAATTATTATTTTTCAAGGAATGACTAAAATGATAGCAATAATCGACTACGGCGCAGGAAATCTGCAAAGCGTAAAAAAAGCCTTCGATTTTATAGGCGCTGAGAGTGTAATAACCGATAATCCCGAAACAATCAATGCTTGCGATAAAATTTTACTCCCCGGTGTTGGCTCGTTCGGTGATGCAATGGCTTCAATGAGGGCTAAAAATCTTGTTGAAACCGTAAAGCAAAACGCACTCAGCGGTAAAGCATTTTTGGGTATTTGTCTTGGACTTCAGCTTCTCTTTGAAGAGTCAGAAGAATCTCCAAATGTTCAAGGCTTGGGTATTTTTAAAGGTAAAATAAGAAGATTTCCGAGCGATATGGGACTTAAAATTCCGCACATCGGCTGGAATTCGCTTGATATTAAGCAAAAGGATACCTTGTTTAAAGGTATCCCCGAAAATTCTTATGTCTATTTTGTTCATTCCTATTATCTTGAAGCCAAAGATTTAACAGATGTTGCCACCGTTACAAATTACGGAATTGATTTTCACTCTGCAGTTGGTAAGGGCAATATCTTCGCAACCCAATTTCACCCCGAAAAAAGCGGTGATGTGGGGCTTCAAATTCTTCGAAATTTTGCATCAATGGAGGTTAAATAATGTACGCAAAAAGAATTATTCCCTGCCTTGATGTTAAAAACGGACGAGTAGTCAAAGGTGTCAGTTTTGTGAATATCCGTGACGCAGGTGACCCGGTAGAATGTGCAATTGAATACAACAAAAAGGGCGCAGATGAATTAGTGCTTCTCGATATTACAGCAACTCACGAGGGCAGGGGAACAATGCTCGAAATTGTCCGTCAGGTTGCCGACAATATCTTTATTCCCTTTACCGTCGGTGGTGGTATCCGTACCGTTGAGGATTTCAAAGAATTACTCCGTGCAGGTGCAGATAAGATTTCTGTGAATTCAGCCGCAGTAAGAAATCCCAATCTCATTAACGAAGCGGCTTATAAATTCGGCAGTCAGTGTGTTGTATGTGCAATCGATGCAAAACGCAACGGCAAAGGCTGGGAGGTTTATCTCAATGGCGGTCGAATTCCAACAGGAATTGACGCTGTAAAATGGGCAGAAGAAGCAGTTAAAAGGGGAGCGGGCGAAATACTTCTCACAAGTATGGATTGCGACGGACAAAAGCAAGGCTATGATAATGACCTCAACCGTGCAGTTTCAGAGTGTGTGGGAGTGCCCGTAATCGCATCGGGCGGTGCAGGGGCAAAATCTCACTTCCTTGATGCCTTTAACGAGGGTAAAGCAGACGCCGTGCTCGCCGCATCCCTTTTCCACTTCAACGAAATTCCCATTATGGATTTAAAACATTATCTCAAAGATAACGGAATTTCAGTAAGATTATAAAGTGCAAAATGCAAAATGCAAAGCGCAAAATGTAGGGGTTGACGACCTCGGCAACCCGAATATAAAAATAGGGGACGATACACACATTGTTTCGTTAATTTGAAATCAAAATCCGTACACAATTATGTGCGGATTTTTAGTTTTTTCTAAACACATCTAACATATGAATTGATAAACCTACACAATCTTCACGTTCGCAAAGATTTGATAAAAACTTCATATACTCCTCAAATTCACGGTCACTTAAATTATCGAATGTATCATCATAAAGATATGACAGCATATCAACTCCAACAAAATGAAGTCTTGTAACATTGTGCTTTTTCATAAGTTCATCGATGTCAGATTTGCGATATAATTCAAATATTTCCTCGGGTGATGAAACAGTGTGATAATCTTCTTTTATAAGACCTTTTTCAAGATATTTTAATACTCTATTTGTATAAAAGAACTTATACATTGAGGTATCGTTATTGCAATAAGAAGCATAAATTATTCCGTTTGTCTTTGCGATTCTGATTGCTTCACTGAGAGCACGATGTTTATCTTCGTCAGTAAAAAGATGATACATAGGACCCAATAATAACACAATATCATAATTGTCACTTTTAAATGCAGATAAATCACAAGCATTGCCTTCAAAAATTTTGATATTATGATGAGATTTAACTTTTTTCTTCATTATTTCAATGTTATGGGGAACAAGTTCCACTGCAGTAATATCATAACCCTTCTCTGCAAGTGCAATTGAATATCTTCCTGTGCCCGCACCTATTTCAATTATTTTTGCACCGGGTGAAATATATTTTTCAATATATTTCATTGTGTTAAGATATTCAGGCAATCTGCTTTTTTTCAACAATCTACCTTCTTCATTGTAGTTGTTGTAAAAATCAATAACGCTGTTTCCTGTTGTCACGATTTTCTTTTTGAATAGTTTTGAAAGTTTCATAAGAATTCCTCCGTAAAAATAAAAATCGGTGTAAGCTTATAATTTAAGCCTACACCGTAATAATCAAATCGTTATAAAATGCTATTATATATACCGAAATGAATATATAGGTATAGACCTGCACAATGAAGGTCGTGCAAGCCAATGCATATACATATCAAGTTTATTGAAAAGATATGTGTTCATAATAATACCTCAAATTAAATTTTGACAAGAATAACACATTGGAATTTGTTTGTCAAGAAAAATTTTTTATTCAATAACTTCACAAACGTCCTCAAGTGCTTTTCTAACCTTGTTTCTCGGTGCTTCATCTGCTGAATATCCTGTTGCAATAACAAGGCGAACTTTTTCCTCTATGCCAAAGAACTCTTTAACTTTTTCTTCGTCAACCATACCGATAATGCAAGTGCCAAGTCCCAAATCTGCCGCCTGTAAGCAGTAATGAGCAACTGAAAGACCTATGTCGTTTTCAGCCCATTTTTGCTTATTCTTAACTCTTTCAGCAACATGTGGCTTTAGTGTTGCCTCTTGCTCTGTAACGATTGCGAATGCAGGGCATTTGTCTGTGAATTTATTTGCACCGTTTGGCTGAACACAAGCGCGCACCTTTTGTGCATTTTCGGGAGTATTTACAACATAATATTTCCATGGCTGTGAATTGCAAGCCGAGGGGCTGAGGCGTGCCGCATCAACACATTTTAAAAGCAAATCTGTGCTCACGGGCTCACCATTATAATTTCTGCAGCTTTCTCTTTTAAGTATAAGTTCATTAAAATTCATAAGTTTAACTCCTTAAAAATTATTCTAAACTAATTATATAATGAAAATTATATTCAATCAAGAATTTATTATAGACTTTTACACATTTCTTTGTTAAAATATAAACAGGTGATATTTATGGAAAACACATCTTTTGGCAGAAATCTCTCTTTAATGACCGAACTTTATGAGCTTACAATGGCTAACGGTTGGGTAGAAGGTGGAAAAACCGATGAAATCGCATATTTTGACTTGTTCTTCCGTAAAGTGCCCGATAATGGTGGCTTTGCGGTGTTTGCAGGTCTTTCACAAATCGTTGAATACATTAAGAATCTTAAATTCACAGAAGAGGATTTAGGGCATCTCGCAGAAAACGGCTTTTCACAAAAGTTCATTGATTATCTTCGTGATTTCAAATTCACTTGCGATATCTGGTCAGTACCCGAGGGAACTCCCATATTCCCCAATGAGCCCGTAATTAAAGTTCGCGGACCAATTGTTCAGGCACAGCTTTTAGAAACAATACTTCTTATCTGTATGAACCATCAAAGCCTTATTGCCACCAAGGCTAACCGACTTGTGCGTGCTGCAAAGGGAACTGCTGTTGCCGAGTTCGGTACTCGCCGTGCACAAAGCTTTGACAGTGCGTTTTTCGGCTCACGTGCCGCATATATCGGCGGTTGTGTCGGTACTTCGGGTGTTTCACAGAGCAAACAGTTCGGCATTCCCGCAATGAATGCTATGATTCATAGCTGGGTGCAGATGTTCGATAGCGAATACGAAGCCTTTTGCGAATATGCAAGACTTTACCCCGATGATTGTACGTTTGTTATTGATACCTATGATACTTTACGTTCGGGTGTTCCAAATGCAATAAAAGCCTTTAATGACGTTTTAGCACCAATGGGTAAGCGCCCCGCAGGTGTGCGTATCGACTCCGGTGATATCACATATCTTTCAAAGCGTGTCCGTAAAATGCTTGACGAAGCAGGCTATCCCGATTGCAGTATTATCGCATCAAATTCTCTTGATGAATATATTATAAATGATATGATTTTACAGGGCGCAAAGGTTGATTGCTTTGTGGTTGGTGAAAGACTTATAAATTCTGCATCTTCGCCAATGTTTAGTGGTGTTTATAAGCTTTGTGCAACCGAGAAAAATGGCGAGATTATCCCCAAAATCAATCTTTCAGAAAATGTAAGCAAGATTACTACGCCTCATTCAAAAATGCTTTACCGTCTTTTTGACTGTGAAACAGGCAAGGCGATTGCAGATGTCCTCACTCTCGAAAATGAAAAAATTGACGACAGCAAGCCCTATACACTCTTTGACCCCGATTTCACATGGAAGCGCAAAGAGGTTGAGAACTTCGTAGCCCGCAGATTGCTTGTACCCGTATTCGCAAATGGCGAATGTGTTTATAAAGAGCCCGCAATCGACGAAATCCGCGATTACTGTGCAGAACAGATTGACAATCTTTGGGAAGAAGTAAAACGCTTTGAAAATCCCCATACTTATTATGTGGATTTATCTGAAGACCTCTGGCGTGTTCGCAAGGATTTGATAGAAGAATATAAAGGAGTAAAGAAATAATGAATATCTGGCACGATATAAGCAGTGAAAGAATTACCCGCAAAGATTTCGAGGCAGTAATTGAAATCAGTAAGGGCAGTAAAATGAAATATGAGCTTGATAAGGATACAGGTCTTTTAAAGCTTGACCGTGTTCTTCATACATCAACTCACTATCCCGCAAACTATGGCTTTATTCCTAAAACCTTTGCTGACGATAACGACCCTCTTGATGTGCTTGTGCTTTGCTCTGAACAGATTGAGCCTATGGCACTTGTGCGTTGTTATCCCATTGGTGTAATTTCAATGATGGACGGCGGTCACGCAGACGATAAAATTATTGCAATTCCTTTTGGCGACCCAACATATAATGAATATAAAGATATAAGTCAGTTGCCTAAGCATATTTTTGATGAAATGGTTCATTTCTTTACAGTGTATAAAATGCTTGAGAATAAAGAAACTGCCATTGATGAAGCGAAAGGTGTTTTAGCCGCGATTGATATTATCGATGCAGCAATTGAAGGCTATAAAAAGAAATTCGGATAAAATTGGAATAAGCTTTAATAAGCGCTCTATTCTTTCGAGAATAGGGTGCTTTTTTATTTCGTCAAAACTGACAAATTTTGACAGAAAAATTTGTTAATAGATTATAAAAAAACTATTGATTTTTTTTATTATGTGTATTATAATAACTCCAGTGGGGGAAGAATTCACCTAAATTTCACTTTTGTGGTGAAATACTTAAAAACTAACTAAATTTTGAGAGGAGTGAAAAGAATATGTCGTTCAAAAGTATGTATTTTCATAGCTTGGACGTTAAAAACCGTCTTTTCATTCCTGCAAAATTCCGTGAAGAGCTTGGCGAAAATTTCATTCTCTTCAAGGGTGCTGAAAATTGCATCTACGGTTATACGTTAGAAGAGTTTGAGGTTATCAGCGAACAGTTCAAAAATGGCAAAAGTCGCGAGGTTCAGCGTGCTTTCTTTAGCCAGATAATCGAAGCTTCTGTTGATAAGCAGGGCAGAGTTACTCTTCCTGCAGATTGTGTTGAATACGCAGGTCTTACAAAAGAAGCGGTAATTCTCGGTGCAGGCAGAAGAATTGAAATCTGGGCACTTGAAAATTACAACAACACTTCAAAGAACTTGTTTGATTTGATTGACGCTGATGAATATGTATGGTGAGTAAAATGGAATTTTCACATATTTCGGTATTGTTTCAAGAGACAATCGACTCACTGAACATTAAAAAAGATGGTTTGTATGTTGATTGCACCTGTGGCGGAGCGGGGCATTCAAAAGCAATTCTAGAGCTTATCCCGGACGGCACTTTAGTTGCTATTGACCGTGACCCCGACGCCATTGAGGTGATAACTGAACGGATTGGTTCAGCACCACAGGTGGAAATAGTCAACGATATTTTCGGTAATATAAAAGCGATATTAAACGGCAGAAAAGCCGACGGAATTCTCGCTGACTTGGGTGTCAGCTCATTTCAGCTTGATAACGCAGAACGAGGATTTTCGTTCCATCACGATGCACCACTTGATATGCGAATGAGTAAATCGGGCAAAAGTGCATTTGATGTGGTAAACGGTTATTCCGAACAAGAAATTGCAAACATAATCTTCCGATACGGTGAAGATAAATTCGCAAAAAGCATTGCAAGAAACATTGTCAAAGCAAGAGGGGAGAAACCAATCGAAACAACTCTCGAGCTTGCCGAGATTATAAAGAATTCAGTTCCACAAAAGGTGCGTCGAGACGGACATCCCGCCCGCAAAGCCTTTCAGGCAATAAGAATTGAAGTGAATGACGAGCTTTCAACTCTTGAAAAATCAATTGACGATATGTTTCATAGCCTCAAGGTCGGCGGCAGACTTTCAATAATAACCTTCCACTCATTAGAGGACAGAACAGTTAAAGAAAAATTCCGCGAATTCACAAAGGGCTGCACTTGCCCGAAAGAATTTCCCGTTTGTGTTTGCGGTAATACCCCCGAGGGTAAGCTTATTAATAAAGGTATTTCAGCAACTCAGAAAGAGCTTGATGAAAATAACCGAAGCCGAAGTGCAAGACTTCGCACTATAGAAAGATTAAAGTAAAGGACGAACAAAATGGCACAGTACACAAAGTATAATTCATACAATTTTGACCGCTTTGAGCCAAGAATAGTAACCACAAGCAGTGCTGCGCCTGAAATTCGCCGCACACCTGAGAAAAAGCCTCAGTTAAAGCTTGTAGAAAAAACAAAACGAACTGCGGCACAAATTCGGCAAGAAACCAATGTCGCAACAAAAAAGGCAGTAAAAATATTCGCAGTTGCGGTTGCGATTCTTCTTTTTATGTCAATGGCAATTTACAGCCGAGTTCAGCTTGACGAGATTAACCGTGAAATAAGCTCTGTTGAGAATAAAATGGAGCTTGCTCAAAGCGATACAATCCGTCTGAATAATGAACTTAACGCAATGGTTTCAATCAACAATGTTGAAGATTTCGCTGCAAATAAGCTTGGTATGGTAAAGGTGCAAGACTATCAGGTTGTTTATGTTGACTTGTCAAGTGACGACCAAGTGGTTATGGCGAAGGGTGAAGCTACGGTCATAAACGAAACTGACGAATAATATATTTTTAAAAGAAATACAAAAGGGAGTTGGAATGTCTGACTCTCGTTTTGTGTTATTTAAGGGATATGAAAGGAGCGGTAAAAATGAATAAAAAACCTACAAAAAGAATGGCTTTGCGCTCTCATATTGCGTTTTTTGCCTTCTGCGGATTTTTATTGCTTCTTATCGGCAACCTCTTTTGGCTACAGATAATCAACGGTGAAGAATATCGCCTTAAAGCCGAGCGAAATCAGTTAAGCGACACAATCGTAAGTGCTAATCGCGGTACAATTTACGACTCAAATATGAAAGTGCTCGCACAAAGCGCATCTGCTTGGCTTGTTTACATAAATCCTTCAAAAATCGAGACCGAAGAGCAAAAAACAATGCTCGCCAACTATTTTGTTGAGAATTTTGAACTTGACCGCGAAACAGTTGAGAAAAAACTCAACCGAAACACAAGTGGGTACGAAAAAATTATTGGTCAAATTACAAACGAGCAAAAAGATGCTCTCCGTAAATTCATTACAGATAACACAAAAGAATATAAAATCAATCAGATTGTGGGTATTGACCCCGATACAAAGCGTTATTATCCTCTTGGCTCGTTTGCTTCAACAGTGCTCGGCTTCACAGGTTCGGAAGATACAGGCAGAGCGGGTCTTGAGCTTAAATACAATACAGAGCTCACAGGTCAGGCGGGCAGAATTATCACCGCGCAAAACGCACTTGCAGGTGATATGCCCAACGATTACGAAACAATCTACGATGCACAGCAGGGCTACAGCCTTCAGCTTACAATAGACGAGGTAATTCAGTATTACCTTGAGCAACAGCTTGCGCAGTCAATTGAAGAAACTCAGGCAAAATACGCTTACGGCATTGTAATGGACGTTGAAACGGGCGCAATTCTCGGTATGGCTACTATGCCCGATTACGATTTGAATTCGCCTTATACCATAGCTTCAAATGCTGTTTTGGAAGAAATTGCCGCACTTGAAGATAAAGCACAGAAGCAGCAAGCAGAAAGCAATGCGCTTTATGCACAGTGGCGTAACCGAGCAATAAGTGACTCTTACGAGCCCGGCTCAGTTTTCAAGCTTTTTGTTGCCGCCGCGGCTCTTGAAGAGGGCGTAATCTCACCCGATACAACCTATAACTGCTCAGGCTCTGTAAAGGTTGCAAATTATTATCAGCATTGTTTTAATCATAAGGCTCACGGCACAATAACAGTTGCTGAGGCTCTTCCTTATTCCTGCAACACATTCTTTATCACAACAGGACAAAAGCTTGGCAAAGAAACATTTTCTGAATATTTCGACGCTTTCGGCTTTACCGAAAAAACAGGTATCGACTTACCCTCAGAGGCAGCTCCCGTAGCAGGAAAAACCTATTATCCCGTAGATAAAATGGGTATTGCAGAGCTTTCATCTGCGTCTTTCGGTCAGACCTTCCAAGCAACACCTATTCAGATGATTACAGCCGTTGCATCACTTGGTAACGGCGGCAAGCTTATGACACCTTATGTTGTTTCAAAGGTGCTTGACGAAGACGGAAATATCGTCTCTGAAACCGAGCCCACAGTTAAACGTCAGGTAATTTCAGAGAGCACAGCCGAGCTTATGCGTCAGTTTATGGAAGAGGTTGTAGTTTGGGGTACTGCTAAAAATGCCTATGTTGCAGGCTATCATATAGCGGGCAAAACAGGTACAAGTGAAAAAATCGGTAGTGCAGATAAATCGCAGAATATCGCTTCATTCGCAGGCTTCGCACCTGCAAATGACCCGAAAATTGCAGTGCTTATTGCCGTTGACGAGCCAATGCAGGGCTCAACGGGTGGTACTGCCGCCGCACCAATCGCGGGCAGAATTTTTGAAAATATTCTCGCTTATCTCAATATTGACCCGCAGTACAGTGACGAAGAAATGGCAAAGGCTACCGTTACTGCTCCTAACCTTGTGGGCGAGAGTCCAGATACAGTTAAATCAAAGGCAACGGGCTTTACAGTTAAGATTGTAGGCAATGGTACAGAGGTTGTTTCTCAGATGCCGTCACAAAATCAGTCAATGCCCAAGGGCGGTATAATCGTTGTTTATACAGAAGAAAATGCCGAAAGACAAACCGCCACAGTGCCCGATTTAACAGGTCTCACAATGGCAGAGGCAAACCGCGTTGCAGTCAATGCAGGCTTCAATATTAAAATTGCAGGTACAACTCAGGGCGCGGGCGCAGTGCTTTCTTATAAGCAGAGCATAGCAAAAGATACAGTTGCCGAAACAGGTACAGTTATAACGGTTTATTTCAGTTCAAGTGAAAATGTAACCGACTAAAATTTAATACGAGGTAATATAATGAAACTTTCTGCACTTCTTCAAGGTGTTGAAACGCCCACAGCGTTTCAGGATGTGGAAATCGAAAGAGTGACAGATAAGGATACGGAAATTTCAAAAAATACGTTGTTTGTGTGTATCGACGGTAACCGATGCGACGGCCATTCTTTAGCTCAAAAGGCATTGAAAAACGGCGCGGTGGCAGTTGTTACAAACCGTGATTTGCAAATTGATAAGCAGATTTTGGTTGCAGATTCCCGAAAAGTGCTGGCACAAATTGCCGCAAACTTTTACGGAAATCCCGCAAAAAAGTTAAAACTTATCGGCATTACGGGCACAAACGGCAAAACCTCAACAACGTTTTTTATAAAACAGATTTTAAAAGCAATGGGGCATAAATGCGGTGTAATCGGAACCGTTGAAAACTCTTTGGGTGGGGATAGTGTTGACTCAACACTCACAACTCCCGAACCTATGGAATTGCACCGACTTCTAAAGCAAATGGCAGATAATAATTGCGAATATGTGGCTATGGAGGTTTCCTCCCAAGCCCTCAGCCAACAAAGAGTTTACGGGCTTCGCTTTTCTGCCGCAGCACTTACAAATATAACGGGCGACCATCTTGATTATCATATCAATATGGAAAATTACATAAATGCAAAATTAACTCTTTTTGAGCAGTCAGATTTTGCTTGCATCAACATTGATGATGAAAATTCACAAAATTCACTTTCGAGCATAAAATGTCCCGTGAAAACCTATTCTGCATTGAGTAACAGTGCAGATTACACCGCAAAAAATATTGTTTATGACAAAAACGGTGTGAATTACCTATTTGTAGGGCTTGATTGCATTGGCAAAATTAATGTCCGAATCCCCGGCAGATTTACAGTCTATAATTCTCTTTGTGCAACGTCTATATTGCTGGGGCTCGGACATTCAATAGATGAAATTACTAAATCAGTTGAAAATATCACCACCGTAAAGGGTAGGGCAGAAACGGTAGAAATTCCTCGTAGCTTTCGTGTGATGATAGATTACGCCCACACCCCCGACGGACTTATGAATATATTAAATTGTGTCCGCGAAATCACAAGGGGCAGGGTAATAACGGTGTTCGGTTGCGGTGGCGACCGCGATAAAACCAAGCGAGCCGAAATGGGCGAAATTGCAGGGCAGTATTCTGATATCGCAGTTGTTACAAGCGATAACCCGCGCACAGAAAACCCCTTGCTTATAATCAACGATATTCTTTGCGGAATGGAAAAAAGCAAGGCGCGTATTGCGGTAATCGAAAATCGCCGTCAGGCAATTGAATTTGCACTCGGCAAGGCTAAAAAAGGTGATACGGTGCTCCTTGCAGGTAAAGGGCACGAAACCTATCAGATTATAGGAATAGAAAAAATCCCCTTTGACGAGAGGAAAATCGTAAAAGAGTTTTTTAATAAAATTTAGGAGTATTTATGAATTTACGGGTAAACGAAATCGCAAAAGCATTAAACGCAGATGTTCACTCTGAAAATTTAATAAACCGCGTTTCAATTGACAGCCGTGATGTTGACGAGAATACCTTATTTTTCGCAATAAAGGGCGAACGCTTTGACGGTCACGATTTTATTAGTGATGTGGCTGAAAAAGGCGTGGGCGCAATAGTTTCGCACAAAAAGGTTGAGTGTTCAGCTCCCGTAATTTTTGTCGAAGATACAAAGCAGGCATTTTTAGATTTTGCATCATATTATCGTATGTCAATGCAGAATTTGTTGGTTGTAGGACTTACCGGTAGCGTTGGTAAAACCACAACAAAGGAAATGACTGCCTGCGTACTCAGTCAAAAAAATAAAACCCTCAAAACTGAGGGTAATTTGAATAACGAAATCGGTATGCCGAGAACAATTTTCCGTCTTGACGAAAGCTACGGCTCGGCAGTAATCGAAATGGGAATGGATAATGCAGGGCAGATTTCAGCACTCTCACGCTCCTGCAAACCCAATTGTGCAATCATCACCAATGTGGGTGTTTCCCATATTGAAAATTTAGGCTCACGCGACGGAATTTTAAAAGCAAAGCTTGAAATTCTTGACGGACTTAAAAAAGGCTCACCGTTATTCCTCAACGGTGATAACGATAAGCTTTCAACGGTTAAAAATGATGATTATAAAGTGATTTTCTTCGGTGTCGAAAATAAGAATTGCGATATTCTTGCTGAAGATATCAAAGAAATCGGTCTTTCAACTGAATTCACCGCAGTAAAAGGGGAAATAAGACAAAAAATCACCATTCCAACTGTGGGAATTCACAATGTTTATGATGCTCTTGCCGCCTTTGCGGTGGGTATGGAATACGGCATAAGTCCAGAAGATATCGCAAAAGGTCTTGCAAATTACGAGCCGTCGGGTATGCGTCAGCGAATTAAAGATGCAAACGGAATAACCGTTATTGAAGATTGCTATAACGCAAGCCCCGACTCACAAAAAGCAGGACTTAACTCACTTCTTAAAATCGCAAAGGGCAGAAAAATTGCAGTTTTGGGCGATATGCTTGAGCTCGGTGCTTATTCAGAAACCGCACACAGAAATGTTGGCGAATATGCCGCCGAGTGCAAAATTGATATGCTTTTCACTTACGGCAAAGAGTCAGAATTTATGGCAGACAGTGCAAAAAATGCGGGACTTACGGCAGTTTTCAGCTTTACCGATAAAGTTGAGCTTACAAAAGCCCTTGCAAACGAATTAAAACTCGGCGATACCGTGCTTTTTAAGGCGAGCCGAGGTATGAAATTAGAAGAAATCTTCCAAGAATTATATAAATTGTGGAATGTATAAAATTCAAGAAGGAGAATGATTTATGAACATCTATGTAGCATTAGCCTTTGCGGCAGTATTAAGCTTTTTAATAGCATTTTTATTGGGCTTTGTCCTCATTCCTTGGCTTAGAAAGCTTAAATTCGGTCAAACTATACTCGATATCGGTCCCGCTTGGCATAAATCAAAGCAGGGCACACCCGTAATGGGCGGTATAATGTTTATTGTCAGCACAATCGTTTCTGTTATCGTTGTGCTTGTAACCGACCATATTTTAGGCGGAAACCTTTTTGGCGGAGATTATATTCTGCCAAATCAGTTAAAGGTTAAGCTTGTCGCAGGTGTTCTTCTTTCACTCGGTTTTGCTTTAATCGGCTTTGCAGATGACTATATTAAGGTTGTTAAAAAACGCAACCTCGGTCTTACTGAAATTCAGAAAACAATTCCGCAGATTATAATGATTTTAGCATATCTTGCTGTGCTTCATCTGAATGGTCTTACATTTATGAAAATTCCATTTGTCGGCACAGTTGACCTTAAATGGTTCTTCTGGATTTTCGGTGTTGCCGTAATCTACGGCGCAGTTAATGCAGTTAACTTTACCGACGGCGTTGACGGACTTTGTGCTTCTGTTACATCAACAGCCGCAATCGCTTTCTGTATTGCCGCTTTAATGACAAAGTTCCTTGGTATCAGCGTTCTTGCAGCAGCACTTGCAGGCGGTGTTCTCGGTTACCTTATCTGGAACTACTATCCCTCAAAGGTTATGATGGGTGATACAGGCTCAATGTTCTTGGGCGGTATGGTTGTGGCTTTGGCTTATGCGATAGATTGTCCTATTATCCTTGTGTTCTTTGGCATTATCTATGTAATCGAAGCACTTTCAGATGTTCTTCAGATTGGTTACTTCAAAATTACACATGGCAAAAGAATTTTTAAAATGGCTCCAATTCATCATCACTTTGAAATGTGCGGATGGAAAGAGCGTAAAATCGTAACAATCTTTTCACTTGTAAATATTATCGGCTGTGTAATCGGCTTGGCACTTTATTATTACGGTATAATTAACAAATAATTAAACCAAAATTAACTCATAGGCGGTGAGAAAATGGCAACTAAAAAGAAAAAATCCCCATTGTCATGGTTTTTTGCATCGGGCTCAATGGATATTCCGTTCTTCCTTTTGCTCATAACAATCGTAACAATAGGTCTTATAATGCTGTTTTCTGCCAGCTATACTTATAGCTATTACTTCCGTAACGGCAGTACGGAGATTTTTACAAATCAGCTTATTTTCGCACTTATCGGCTTGGTGCTGATGTATATCATATCCCGCATAAGATATGAATACTTCCGCCTCGTTGCAATAATCGGCTTTTTTGTTTCAATTGCACTTTTGGTTATTGTTCGTCTGCTTCCAGATTCTGTTCAGCCTGGCTTTTATCGTTGGATTGACTTGGGATTTATAACTTTTCAACCCTCGGAAATTGCAAAAATAGGCTTAATTTTAATTCTCGCATTTCTTCTTGAGCGAAATTATAAAGGTGTAACGGGTAAAGTACCCAACGAAATGATTTTAAGAATGTCAAACGGTAAGCTCACCGTTTATAAATCATTCACTTCTCTTATTTTCTATGGTTGTATAATTGTTCTTTTTGCAATTCTGGTTTTAATTGAAAATCACGTTTCAGGCTGTATTCTTATGCTTGCCATCGGTGTTGTAATGCTTTTTCTTGGCGAAGTTAAGGGTAAATGGTTTGTAGTTGCAGGTGTTGCAATTGTAGTAGGTGCAGTTGTACTTATTGCGAATCCTGATATTCTTAAGGAATACGCAGGCGAGCGAATTGTTGCTTGGCTTGATAAAGACTATGACCCAATGGGTGCCCGCTGGCAGACAAACAATTCGCTTTATGCTATTGGTTCGGGCGGATTTTTAGGAACGGGACTTGGTCAGTCAAAGCAAAAGCACCTTTATGTTTCAGAGCCCCAGAATGACTTTATCTTTTCAATCGTTTGTGAAGAATTGGGCTTTGTGGGTGCAACTGCAATAATCATTCTTTTCGCACTTCTTATTTACCGCGGAATTAAAATCGGACTTATGGCAAAAGACCGTTTCAGTGCGCTTCTTTGTATGGGTATCGCGTTTCAGGTTGGTATTCAGGTGGCACTCAACATCGGCGTTGTTACCGATTTTCTCCCCAATACAGGTATTTCATTGCCGTTCTTCTCGGCGGGTGGTACTTCATTGATTATTCTTCTTTGCGAAATGGGTATGATATTGTCCGTTTCGCGCAGCGCAAGAAAAAAGGAGTAATAATTTATGAGAATTATGTTTGTGGCAGGTGGCACGGGCGGACATATCAATCCCGCTGTCGCCGTTGCTAAAGAAATAAAAAGATTAAATCCAACCGCCGAAATCCTTTTTGTTGGAACTGAAGGCAGAATGGAAACACAGATTGTCCCAAAGGCAAACTTTAATATTAAAACAGTAGAAATGAACGGCTTTTCGCGAAATCTTTCGCTGAAAGGTGTTGTTGAAAACATAAAAACCGTAACTCTTACTCTTAAAGCATCGTCTAAGGCTAAAGAAATCATAAAAGAATTCAATCCCGATGTTGTGGTAGGCTTCGGCGGTTATGTTACGGGCCCCGTTTTGCGTACAGCCACAAAAATGGGTATTAAAACCGCAATTCACGAGCAAAATGCTTTTCCCGGTGTGGCAAATAAGGCTCTCGCAAAGCTTGTTGATAAGGTGATGCTTACTTCAGCAGCCGCCGAAAAATATATGAATTGCAAAAATCCACCTGTTGTAACGGGACTTCCCGTTCGTCGTGAAATCGTGAAAACTGACAGAGATTTCGCACGCGCAACCTTGGGACTTCGCGATAATGATATGCTTGTTCTCTCAATGGGTGGTTCTCTCGGCGCAGATGCAATTAATAACGCAGTTGTCCAAATGCTTGAGAGGTTGAAAGACGAAAAAAACATCTGTTTCTTGCATGCAACAGGAAAATACGGAGCTTGGGTAGGGGATAAGCTCACCGAAAAGGGTGTAAGCTTCGGCAAAGGCACAAATATCGAAATCCGCGAGTATATCGATAATATGGATATCTGCCTTCCCGCTTGCGATTTGGTAATAAGTCGCGCGGGGGCAAGCTCAATTTCTGAAATTCAAGCACTCGCAAAGCCCTCAATTCTCATTCCGTCACCAAACGTGGCAGAAAATCATCAGTTCCACAATGCAATGACACTTGCAGAGAATGACGGCGCAATTCTTATTGAAGAGAAAAATCTTAATAGCGAAATCCTTGCAAATAAAGTGCTTGAGCTTAAAAATAATCCCGCCAAGCTTCACGAAATCTCACTCAATGCAAGTAGAAATGCAAGGCTCAATGCTCTTTCTGAAATCTGCAATATAATCACAGATTTAGCGAAATAAATTAAATAACATTTTTCCACAAACGGCATAGTATATGACGAAAGTGTTTTCTTTATACTGTAAAGGGCGTGTGAAAATTGGATAAAATAGTAATCAATGGCGGTAAAAGGCTGAACGGCGAAATCACAGTTCAGGGTGCTAAAAACAGCGTACTGCCAATACTCGTAGCAACACTTCTTGTGAACGGAATTTCCGTCATACATAATTGTCCAAGGCTTTCCGATGTGGACGCAACAATCAAAATTTTAGAATATCTCGGTTGCGTTGTAACCCGCGAGGGCAATACAATAACCGTTGACTCAACAGGGGTAAATCAAACGCATGTTCCCGACGATTTAATGCGCGAAATGCGTTCATCAATCGTGTTTTTGGGTGGAATTATTGGCAGAATGGGTAAAGCCGTTTTATCCACTCCCGGCGGGTGTGAAATCGGGCTTCGTCCCATTGATTTGCACCTTTCCTCAATGGAACAGTTCGGTGCAACAGTTACCACCGAAAATGGTTATATTATCTGTTCTGCAGAAAAAAACGGACTTCGTGGCACTCGAATAACTCTCTCGTTCCCAAGCGTTGGCGCTACCGAAAATATTATACTTGCGGCAGTGCTCGCAAAGGGTACAACAATTATAACTAACGCTGCTCGTGAGCCCGAAATCAGCGACTTGGCAGATTTCCTAAACCGTTGTGGTGCACGAATTCACGGGGCGGGGGACAGCACAGTCACAATCGAGGGCGTAAGCAAATTAAACTCAACCGAGCATACAGTTATTCCCGATAGAATTGTAGCTTCAACCTATATGATTGCGGCGGCAATGACAAACGGAAAAATCTGTTTGAAAGATATTATTCCCGCACATATCGGGCCAACAATTCAACCCTTGCGTGAAGCAGGATGCGATATAACAGTAAACTGCCGAAAGGTTTCACTTATTGCACCCCCAAAGCTTCACAGAATTCGTATGATACGCACAATGCCTTATCCGGGATTTCCCACAGATGTGCAGGCGCAGATTATGGCGCTTACTTGTATTGCAGAGGGCACAAGCGTAATAATAGAAAATATTTTTGAAAGCCGTTTCAAGCATATCGGCGAGCTTATCCGCTTCGGTGCAAAAATCAGCGTTGAGGGCAGAATGGCAGTAATTGAAGGTGTGCGAAAGTTACACGGCGCAAATGTAAAATCCACCGATTTACGCGGTGGCTCGGCAATGATGCTTGCAGGTCTTAGTGCCGAGGGTACAACCGAAATAACTCAGTTACATCATATAGACCGTGGCTACGAAAACCCCGAAGAAATTTTAAGGTTTTTGGGAGCAGACATTAAAAGGATGAAGGCAGATGAAACAAACCAACAGTACGGGCAGACAACAACCAAATCGCAGACCGATTGACCGAAATATGTCGGGCGACGAACGAATTGTCAATCGTACCACTCAGCGCAGAAAAAAGAATAAACGCAAAAAGCTGATTGTACGTTCAGTTATTTTCTTTTTGTTCCTTGTTATAGGCGTAATTTTAGTGCTTACAATGTTTTTTAATATAAGCGAAATCACCGTTTCGGGTGATGCGGTTTATCCTGCTGAAGATGTTGTAAATTCGAGCGGAGTTGTAGTAGGCGATAACCTTATATTTATCTCAAAGGACGAAATAAACGAGAAAATCTCAACAGAACTTCCCTATGTTGATTCTGTTAAAATTAAGCGTCATCTTCCAACAGGGCTTGAGCTTATAATCACAAAAACCGAGGCAAAATATGCAATAATTCAAGACGGATATTATACCTTGCTGAATAAAAACGGTAAGGTGCTTGAAAGCGGGCTTGAATTTATCGGCGAGAACATAACGCTTCTTAATATGGGCGAAATCACATCTGCTGATATCGGCACAGATATAGTTCCCGCAAACGAAAAAGTGTTCGATAAGCTTGTGCTCGTAAGCAATGCTTGTGAAGAGTGCAATCTTGAAAATATCACTTCAATAGATTTGTCCGATATATATAACATAAAACTTGTGTATCAGGGCAGAATAACTCTTGAGCTTGGCGAAACCGATAAAGATAACACTTATAAAAAATTGGCTCTCGGCAAGTCTGCAATTGAAACGCAAAATGAAGAAAATGAGTATTATAAAGGTACTATAAATCTTACCGTTGAGGGTAAGGGATATTGGTCAGAAGAGACTTCAACCACCGAACCTCAGACAGAAGAACCAAGCAGTGAAAATGATGCTAATGAGGGCGAAAGTGATGAAGAAAATACTTCTGAAGAGCAACCCGCGGCATAAATCATTAAAAAACTGTTAAAAAGTTGTAAAAAAATAAAAAATTGCAAAAAATATATACAATATATATTGCAATTATTTTTTAATAATGTTAAAATAACCTATAACTATAATGCATAGGTGTGAAATTTTCTATACATAGGAGGATGTTTAAAATGGCATTCGAAATTGATAATCAGTATCAGGACATCGCAAATATCAAAGTTATCGGCGTTGGCGGTGGCGGCGGAAACGCAGTTGACCGTATGGCTAAGGCCGGTATCGGCGGAGTAGAGCTTATCGCTATTAATACAGATAAGCAGGCTCTTGCACGTTCACTTGCAGATTCAAAAATTCAGATTGGTGAAAAGGTTACTGCAGGCCGTGGCGCAGGTGCAAAGCCCGAAGTTGGTCAGAAGTCAGCTGAAGAGAGCCGTGACGCTATCATTGAAGCTCTTTCAGGCACACAGATGGTATTCGTAACAGCAGGTATGGGTGGCGGAACAGGTACAGGCGCTGCTCCCATCATCGCTGAAATCGCTAAAGAAAAGGGTATCCTTACAGTTGGTATCGTTACAAAGCCTTTCGCATTTGAAGGTAACCACAGAATGAAGCAGGCTGAGGCTGGTATCGCAGAGCTTGCACAGCACGTTGACTCTCTTATCGTTATTCCTAACGAAAGACTTAAATATGTTTCAGAGCAGAGAATTACTTTTGCTAACGCATTCGGCATTGCTGACGACGTTCTTCGTCAGGGCGTAAACTCAGTTACAGACCTTATCACAATGCCCGCATTCATTAACCTTGACTTTGCTGACGTTACTTCAGTTATGAAGGACGCAGGCCACGCTCATATGGGTATTGGTCACGCAAGCGGTAAAGATAAGGCAGAGGCAGCAGCAAACGATGCTATCTCAAGTCCTCTTCTTGAAACAACAATCGCAGGTGCTAAGGGTGTTATCATCAGCATCACAGCATCTCCTGACATCACTCTTGAAGATGTTGACACAGCAGCAGGAATCATTCGTTCACAGGCTGACGACGACGCAAACATCATCTTTGGTGTTGCTTTCGACGAAAAGCTCGACGACGAAATGTATGTTACTGTTATCGCAACAGGCTTTGGTCTTGATAAGAACGGTATGGCTAAGAAGCCTACTTACAATTCTTCAATGGATGACATCAGCTCAAACAGCAACTTCGGCGCAGACGAAGATATGGGCGACATCCTTGACCTTTTCAAGAGCAGAAAGTAATCAATATAAAACCAAAATCCCTCGACTGATGTCGAGGGATTTTTTTTGTGATGTTATGTTATTATCAAAGTGTCTTAACAAAATCAATCAATGCTTTCATCTGCTTGTCATTGAGCCTCTTTGTGCTGTCAATCAAGTCCTTTGTAAGAAGAGGATATTTGTCCTCTTCATTAAAGAAATCCTTTGGGCTGATATTAAGATATTCGCAAATGTAGAAAAATCCGGACATTGAGGGCATTGCATAATTGTTTTCGATTTTATTGATGTAGCTTTCGCTCTGACCCAAAGATAAGCTCATGTCACGTGCAGAAACGCCTTTTTCTTGACGAAGCTCTGCCAAACGCTTTGAAAAGCCTTCATAATACATTGGAAGCACCTCCAAATTCTTTCTATCTTTATTATAGAATATAAAAAACCTAAATTATTCCATAAAAAGAAATATTTTAGTCTCAATATATATCGAAAATATCATATTATAAACTTAACCCCGTAAAAGATTAAATCTTCTACGGGGCATTTTTTATGTATTATTATAATGAAAAATCCTCTTTATTGTATTTCTGCAAGGGTAAAGGTCGCCTTGGCTGACGCTTTAAGACATCATAAGAAAATTTTCTGCAAGAGAAATCCTTTTCAACAATTCCCTTTTTCTTGCAAAGCACAGTCTCACCGTCGGGTGAGCATTTTCCATACTCACAGTATGAGCAGGAGGGGGATATTTCTTTTTCGTTCAGTAATTTTTTACTCATTTTTATCACCTTTAATATCGTTGCGAAGCAACATATCGAGTGCGTAAGCACATATCGAACACGTAGTGTATATCGAAAATCTCTTTAGAGATTTATATCGAGAATTTAAACATTCTTTGAATTCATTTTAACATATTTTCTTCTTACTATCAATATCAAAAATCATAACAATGCACATAATCGTTAAAGCAATAAATGCAGGCAACGAAACTGAAAAAGCAGAAGCAGTTATGTCTTTATCCATTACCGCAGTTGTAATGTCTACAGGAAAACCCAAAAGCAAAAGATGACAAATCACCGCAGATAGTGCGGCACACAAAACTCTGCCCACAAAGAAATGGCTGTATTTTAACCCCGTCGCCTTAATGTATGAAAAGATTTGACAATGCACGCAAAATCCCCCAAAGCCTATTACTGCCGCCAATACGGGTATTCCCATTTTACCAGCAATCAACGTGCACCCCTTTGTGACCTCAAGCACAGAAACTAAACTCATATAAGCCTCGTCACTTATTCCTGTGAATTTTAAACACTCTGTAATCCCGCTGAAAAGCACCACCCATGCACAAATTCCTAAAATGCTTTGTACTCCGTCTGTGACCGATGCCGACAACGACGCAAGAGGACCTTGTGCAGAATTTTCAATATGAATTTCAAGAGCCTTTTTATCATCAAAAAATGAGGTTGCAAAGCCTAAAATCAGCGAAGAAATACAAAGCGAGGCGAAAAGAATTACTCCTGCCCGGTTGTTTCCAAGCATATTAACTCCCACCGCAGTAATAACAAAGGCCGGACCGCCATTAACACAAAACATACAAAGTCGTTGTGCCTGATTTTTTGTAATCTGCCCCTTTTCAAGAAGCAGAAATGTCATTTTAGCTCCCACGGGAAATCCGCCAATAAGCCCCATAATCACAACGGGTACGGTACATAATGGCTGTCGCAAAACAAACCTTGTCAAAGGATAAAATAACTTATATATAAACCCCAATGCTTCTGATTTTACTATGTATGCCGACAACACCATAAACGGAAAGAGCGACGGTAAAATCACATTAAAGCAAATGCCAAGTCCAGCGGTAACCCCTTGTGTTACTGCATCAGGTATTTTGAATATGCAAAGCAAACTGATAATTACCGCCGTAAGCGGTAAAATATTGCGACTAATTTTTATTGTTGCCATAAATTCACATCCCTTTAAAATAATATTAAATTAAACTCAGGATAATGAATTATTTTATTACTCGGTCATATAATTCTATGTAAGGCAGGTGCTATGAAGTATGCCACGAAAAAAGAAAAAACATTTAGAAAAACCGCGAATTCCATTGCCCGAGGCTTTAAATAATGAACCAAAAATCGAAATGCTGGGTAACCGCGAAATTATTGTTGACGGTGCAAAAGGTGTTGTGGAATACGGCGAAAATCTAATAAAGCTTAATACAGTTGAATATGTGCTGTCTATTTTGGGCGACGAGCTTATAATTAAGTCCTTTGACGGCAGTGTGGCAGTTGTAAGCGGTAAAATCGCAGAAATAACTTTTGTTTCATAGGTGAAATATGATAATTATTGAATTCATAAGATATTTGTTCGGTTACATAAATTTCAGGGCTTGGGGCGGATTTGCCGACCGATTTATAAATCTTTGCACTAAAGATGAAATCCCATTGTGGAATATACGAAACATAAACGGCAATATTACGGCGAGCACCACAATTGACGGATATTTAAGTATCCGTTCCGCCGCACGCAAATCAGGTATGCGACTTCGTGTTACCGAGAAAAAAGGATTAATATTCTTTGTAAAACGTAATAAGCTTCGTACGGGACTTTTTCTCGGCTTTGCCTTGTCAGTTTTGATTATTACTGTGCTTTCGCAGTTTGTCTGGAGTGTAAGCCTTGTTGGCAATATCACTCTTGACGATGATTATATTCTCGATATCTTTGAAAAATACGGAGTGTCAGTAGGCTCAAAAATCTCGTCAATTGACACCGAGCTTGCTGCACAAAATGCAATGTGTGAAATTGAAAAGCTATCTTGGGCATCGGTGAATTTAAAAGGCTCTGTAATGGTAATCGAGGTCCGCGAAAAAACAATTGCACCCGAAATTTATGACGATAAAACGCCGACCAATCTTGTGGCAGGTGAGGACGGCGTAATTCTTTCAATTGATGTGCTTTACGGTAACGAAGAGGTAAAACCCGGCTCGGCGGTGCTAAAAGGCGATTTGCTCATAAGCGGGCTTGTTACTCACCCCGATGGCAGTGAAAGTGTAATCCATGCCGACGGCTATGTTAAAGCCCTTGTAAAAAAGAATAAAACATTTTCTTATGCTGATTTCACTCTGCATTCTCAAATCAACGAAAAAGTAAGAAGCAAGCTATTCTTTTTCGGCTTAGCCATTCCATTAGGAACTGCAGTTCCCGAAGAATACTTTACAGAGCATAAATCCTTTCTTAAAAATGATGAAATACTGTTGCCCTTGGGAATAATAACAGAGTACGGTGCGAAGTTTGGTCAGGAAAGCTTCGTTCCCGAAGAGGCAATGCAAAATAAGCTTGCACTTTTAAGTTCAGCCCTCTATACAAAAGATTTGCTCGAAACAAGTCATATTGCAAAATCTTCTTTGAGTGAGAAAATGGGCGAATTTGGAAAAAATTACGAATTTTATGCAGAATGTGAGCAGGAAATCGGCACTTTACAGGAAATTTATGTTGAAAAAACTAATGACATTGCATAAAAATTGTGATATAATATGTTAAATTTTTACTAATTTATAAAAATGGGATAGTATAAAAATGTTTGAACAGGTAATTAATGTTGACAGAATGGAACAAACTGTGAGTTTGTTCGGCAGTTTTGATGAAAATATAAGACTTATTGAGGCTCATTACAATGTTAAAATTGTAAGCCGTGGCTCAGAGCTGAAAATTAGCGGTGACGCTGAAAATGTGTCAAAGGCTACAAGAGCAATCAATGGTCTTTTAATGCTTATTAATCGCGGTGAAGCCCTTTCAGAGCAGAATATTCGCTATGTGCTCTCCCTCGTAAATGAGGGCAATGAGGACAAGCTTTCTGAAATGACGGGGGACTGTGTTTGCATTACCGCCAAGGGTAAACCAATCAAGCCGAAAACTTTAGGGCAGAAAAAATATCTTGAAGCAATCAAAAATAATACAATAACCCTCGGCGCAGGTCCTGCGGGTACAGGTAAAACCTACTTGGCAGTTGCAATGGCAGTAAATGCTTTTCGTGCAAAAGAGGTTAACCGTATAATTTTAACCCGCCCCGCAGTTGAAGCAGGCGAAAAATTAGGCTTTCTCCCCGGTGATTTACAACAAAAGGTTGACCCTTATCTTCGTCCGCTTTATGACGCACTTTTCGATATGCTTGGCGCAGAAAGTTTTCAGCGTTATCAAGAGAGGGGAAGCATCGAGGTAGCACCCCTTGCCTATATGCGCGGTCGTACTCTTGACGATAGTTTTATAATTCTTGACGAAGCGCAGAACACCACTCGCGAGCAGATGAAAATGTTTTTAACCCGATTGGGCTTTAATTCAAAAATCGTAGTAACCGGTGACGTAACACAGATTGACTTGCCCGACGGTAAAAAATCGGGACTTGTTGAGGCAATGCGAATTCTCAAAGGAATTGACGACATTGCAATAAATGTATTCACAGAAAAAGATGTTGTAAGACACCGTCTTGTTCAGGATATAATCAAGGCTTATGAAAAGCAGGAAATGAGGCAAAAGAAATGAACGAGAAATTAAGAGTAATCATTGACAATCAGCAGAATGTTATGAAAATTCCCACAGGTGTGCGAATGCTTGTGCGCCGTTGCTGTAAGGCAGTTTTGGCAAATGAAGAGTTTGAAGAGCCTGCTGAAATCAGTGTAACATTTGTTGACGACGCAACTATTCACGAGTTAAACCTTAAGCATCGCGGAATTGACAAGAGTACAGATGTACTTTCATTCCCTATGGGTGAAAATGGTGAGTACGACACAAATCTTGATACAGGCGCACTTGTGCTTGGTGACATTATAATTTCAATTGAGCACGCTTATGACCAAGCAGAAAAATACGGTCACACTCTTCAGCGTGAAATTGGCTTTTTAACCGTTCATTCACTTCTTCATCTTCTCGGCTATGACCACGTAAACGGCGGTCTCGAAGCCGTTCAGATGCGTGAAAAGGAAGAAGCAGTTCTTACCCGTGTTGGTCTTAAACGTAACGGCAGTTATTATTTCGATGAGGAATGAGTTTGAGTAAAATCACCCACAGCACATTTTTCGTTCGGGGCGGTATCTACATACAGCACCACTCACTTCAAAATGCACTGTGAATGATTTTCTTTCAAACTTTCAAAGGATGATAATAATGAAAAATCTTATGAAAAGCTTCGGCTATGCCTTTCGTGGCATCTTTACGGCACTCGCAACGGAACGCAATATGAGAATACATACCGTTTGTATGCTTTATATGTATTTTTTCCTTTTTGCCTTTGATTTCTTTGAAATTTCAGGCACACAGCTTGCGGTCATTTTTCTTGCAAACGGATTAGTAATGGGCGGTGAGCTTTTTAACACCGCAATTGAAGCGACAGTTGATATGCACGGCGATGAGCATACAAAGCTTGGCAAAATTGCAAAGGATTGTGCCGCGGGCGCAGTGCTTGTGTTTACAATCTTTTCGGTGCTTTGCGGAATTGCAATTATGTATCAGCCCGAAGCGTTCAAAGAACTTTTCGCATATTTTATTGCAAATCCCGTTGCAATAGTATTATTCGCAATTTCAGTAGTAATTTTTACGATTTTTATATTCAAAGGATTTCCAAAAAAGAAAGGGTAACTAATGAATACTCCAAAAACCGCATTTATAGCAATTGTAGGTAAAGCCAATGTGGGCAAATCCTCAATACTTAACAAACTTTTAGGTACAAAAATAGCAATTGTATCTTCAAAACCACAAACCACACGCACTCGCATTATGGGTGTGCTTACAACTGACGATAATGTTCAGCTTGTGTTTACCGATACACCGGGTTTCCATAAGCCTCGCACAAAGCTTGGTGAAAAAATGGTTAAAGCAGTGAGTGACAGTATTGAGGGCGTGGATGCCTGCCTTTTAGTTGTTGAGCCCGAGGGTGAATTAAACCCAGCCGAGCTTGAACTCATTGAAAAAATCAAAAAAGGCAAAAACCCCGCAATTCTTGCAATCAATAAAATTGATACGGTAAAAGAAAAAGAAAATCTCATTTCACGTATTGCTGAAATGACCGAGCATTATGATTTTGAGGCAATTGTTCCTGTTTCTGCACAAAATGGTAGCGGAATAAAAGAACTTTTAGAAGAGCTTAAAAAACTCGCATTTGAGTCAGAGCATTTCTTCCCTGACGACACACTCACCGACCAGCCCGAAAGAGTGCTTGCAGGCGAGATTATCCGCGAAAAAATGTTAAGACTTTTAGATAAGGAAATTCCCCACGGCACAGCAGTCAGCATTGAAAAAATGCGTGAGCGCAGTGACGGTATTATGGATGTCGAAGCCACAATTTTCTGTGAGCGTGAAAGCCATAAGGGAATTATAATCGGCAAGGGCGGAAATATGCTTAAAAAGATTTCAACCTATGCTCGTCAGGATATGGAAAACTTTTTTGGTTGCAAAATCAACCTTCAATGCTGGGTGAAGGTCAAAGAGGGTTGGCGTAACCGCGAAGGTCTTATTCATAATTTTGGTTTAGATTAATTTACCAATTCATTTTATTTTTACCACTTATATTTAAAAGCAATCCACACAAATTACTAATGCAACACTCATTCAAAGGCGGTAATTTGTATGGATAAAATGGCAATCTGGAGCAGATTTACACAAAGCGGCAGGGTAGAGGATTATTTAATGTATAAAAAATCCTTACAGAATAAAAAGCCCAATTACGACGAGGATTTGTACGATGAGGACGAATACGGACGGTCTGATACTCAAAGAACAGAATATCGGTGAAAAAGACAAGCTTGTTACGGTGCTTACACGCCATAACGGGCTTGTACGTGCTTTTGTCCGCGGTGCAAAATCCTTTAAAAACCGCAAAAACAGCGCTACAGGAATGTTCTGTTATTCCAAATTATCCTTATATAAAAGTAAGGATAGCTACATAATTGACGAAGCCGAGCCCCTTGAAACCTTTTTTGGACTTCGTGATGATTTAGATAAGATTTCTCTTGCACAGTATTTTTCGGAGCTTGCAATTTCTCTTGTGCAAGAGGAAGAGCCTGCCGAGGAATATTTAAGATTAATTCTCAATTCACTTCACTTTCTCTCAAAGGGTACAATGCCCAATGAACAGGTAAAAGCAATTACCGAACTTCGTATGATGTGTATTGCGGGCTTTATGCCAAACCTTATCGCCTGTGAGCGTTGTGGTGAATACGAAACTAATACTATGTATTTTGATGTTGAAGATGGACTTCTCTATTGCGAAAACTGCATTTCTTCTCAAGCACTTTTCTCTCTTGATATCGGTCTTGTAAAGGCACTTCGCCATATTGCATTTTCTGATTTTGAGAAGATTTATTCCTTTAAAATGGAAGATTATGCAATTCCCGATTTGTCATATATTACAGAAAAATATTTGCTCTCAAAATTGCAACGAAACTTTAAAACATTAGAATTCTATAATTCAATTAAGGTATAAAAAGATGAATAAACATTATAACTCACTTGAACTTGATAAAATTCTCAAAATGCTATCGGATACCGCTTCAAGTGCCGATGCAAAGGAAAAAGCACTTGAAATTAAGCCGTTGACCGATTATTTTGAGGTGTTAGAGCTGCTTGATAAAACCGAGGCGGCTTATATCTTCATTGCCAAATTCGGTGCACCATCTTTTGGTGGATTACAGAATGTTAACAATGCGTTGAGCCGTGCCGCTGCGGGTGGCTCACTTTCAGCGGGTGAGTTACTCAAAATCGCAGTAACTCTTAAAATTATCCGCGGTATTACCGTTTGGCACGAAAAATGCGCGGGTATGGAAACAGCTCTTGACGATTTGTTTAACTCTCTTTATCCAAATAAATATCTTGAAGAGAGAATTACAAATGCAATTCTTTCCGAAACCGAAATCAGCGACAACGCTTCACCCGAACTTAAAGAAATCCGTCGTAAAAAGCATCATTATGAAAATAAAATCCGCGAACAACTTGATAGTATGATACATTCTTCGCACTATTCCAAATATCTTCGTGACGGTATTGTAACCCAGCGAAACGGTCGATTTGTAGTGCCCGTCCGTGCCGAGCATCGCGGTGATGTTGCGGGTATGGTGCACGATACCTCGGGTAGTGGCGCAACTGTGTTTATCGAGCCTGCCGCCGTAGTTGAGGCAAACAACGAAATCAAAGTGCTTGAAAGCCGAGAAATTGAAGAAATCGAAAGAATTTTAGCAGAACTCTCACAAATGGCAGGGGAGTTTGAAGACACAATTAAAATAAGCTTTGAAAGTGCCGTAATGCTCGATTTGATTTTCGCAAAAGCCCATCTTGCTTATAAAATGAAAGCAAGCCGTCCAATTCTTAATAACGACGGCGAAATTCTCCTAAAAAAAGCCCGCCATCCGCTTATTGACCCTCGTTCAGTTGTGCCCGTTGATATTTCACTTGGTATTGATTTCGATTCTCTTGTAATCACAGGTGCAAATACAGGCGGTAAAACCGTTTCAATTAAAACAATCGGACTTTTAACACTAATGGCAGAGTGTGGCCTTATGCTCCCCGTAACCGATAACAGCCGAATTTCAGTGTTCGACAATGTTCTTGCCGATATCGGTGACGAGCAAAGCATTGAGCAGTCTTTATCCACATTCTCTGCACATATGACCACAATTGTGGATATTTTAAAAACTGCCGACGACCGTAGTCTTGTGCTCATCGACGAATTGGGCGCGGGTACAGACCCGATTGAAGGTGCGGCACTTGCAGTTGCAATTTTAGAAAATTTAAGACAAAAGGGTGCGAAAATCGCTTCAACAACACATTATTCCGAACTTAAAGAATATGCACTCAAAACCAACAGAGTGGAAAACGGTTGTTGCGAATTCGATGTTGCATCTTTAAAGCCCACATATCGCTTGTTGATTGGTATGCCCGGTCGTTCAAATGCCCTTGCAATTGCAGGCAGACTTGGAATTGACGAGAGCATAACAGATTTCGCCAAAGCCCTCATTTCAGAAGAGGACACAAAATTTGAAGATGCAGTCGATACCCTTGAAACTGCCCGCAAAGCTCTTGAAGATGACCGCCAAAAATTAGAAGAAGAAAAGCAAGCAATTCTTCGTCAAAAAGAGAATGCCGAGAAAGCACTTGAAAAAGCAAAAGCACAAAGCGAAAAAGAAATTGACCGCGCAAAACACGAGGCAGAAAGAATTGTCGAAAATGCCCGTCGTGCAGGTAATTCCTTGCTTTTAGAGATTGAACAGCTTAAAAAAGAGCTTGCAAAGAAGAATAATCATCAAGAAATTGCCCGCAAAGCCAAAGCGGCAATGGGTAAACAGCTTGATAAAATGGACGAAATTACCAATAATCTTCAGGCCGATGACGGCGATTATGTTCTTCCGCGAGCACTTAAAATCGGTGACAGAGTATTCGTAAAAACTCTCGGCGGTGAAGCGGAAATTATTTCAATCGACGAAAAGAAGCAGACCGTTCAGGTGCAGTCGGGTATGCTTAAAATGAAGGCTGATATCTCTGATTTGCGCCTTATCGGTGCTAAAAAGCAACCTAAAAAGACAAACTACGGCTCACGTACGGTTCATACAGGCTCAAAGGCCACCTCGTCTGCAACCTCCAGTATTGATTTGCGTGGAACTACCGTCGAAGAGGCAATTCTCGATTTGGATAAGTTCATAGACGGCGTTCTTCGTACAGGATTTAACGAAATTACAATAATTCACGGCAAGGGTACAGGCGCTCTGCGAAAGGGTATTCATATACATCTTCGTAAGCACCCCAATATCCGCACCTTCCGTGTGGGTACGTTCGGTGAGGGCGAAGAGGGCGTAACTATCGCAGAATTAAAATAATCTTCCACTTGCAAAATAAGTAAACATATGTTAAGATTAAATCAAACACCGAAAGGGGATTACATAATGAATAAAAAGATAATTGCTATTGCCGTGTTACTTCTCTGTCTTGTGGTTGTTTTAGCGGCATGTAAAAAAGAGCCGGAATATAAAGTTGATTACACAGTTGAACTTGAAAATGGCGAAATTGTTGAAGTTTATGAGGATGAAGACGGTGAAAATTTCGTAACTAATGTTGACGGTGACGAAATTCCCGTTACAACAGATGTTGATGGTTTCCATGATGATATCAAAGACCTTATAACAGCAACAACAAATCCTGATGCTGAAAAAAAGCCTAATAAAACTACAACCTCAACTACTGAAAAGCAGACATCTACAACTACCACAAAAGCTCCTGATGACGATGATGCAACTTCAACAGAAAAGCCTACTGATAATAACACAGAAAAGCCCACCGAAAGTACTACTGAAAGCACAACTAAACAAGAAGTGCAGTTGGGTTCAGGCTCTTCAGACTCAAGCATTGAATGGGACGATATTGTAGATATCGGCGGAAATTAATTATTTTTCCAAAAAACATCTTGACAAATAAATATCTATTTAGTATAATACCGTTCTGTAAAGTCTCTGCACTTTACAGAACGGCTTTTTAATTTTGAAAAGGAGGTGTCAGTCGTGGCAAATAATGTTGAAATATCAATGCTTCTCGATTTATATGGCGAAACTCTTACCGCCAAACAGCGCGATTATCTCAATTATTATTATAACGATGACCTTTCTCTTTCAGAAATTGCCGAGAATGAGGGAATTACCCGTCAGGGCGTGCGCGATGCTATTAAAAGGGCAGAAGCAGTGCTTTTTGATATGGAATCAAAGCTTAAGTTTTCACAGAAACTTGAAGCTGTGAATTTCGGTCTTGAAAGCATTATGAAATGTGCTGAAGAAATTAATGAGTACAATCTTTCTCACGGTCTTTCCCGCGAAATAAACGATATAACAGTTAAGATAAAGTCAATTGCACTTTCCTTGACAGAGTAGGAGGAATTATGGCATTTGAAGGTTTATCCGACAGACTTGAAGCCGCTTTTCAACGTTTGAAAAGTAAGGGCAGTCTTAATGAAAAAGATGTTAGAGAAGCCATGCGTGAGGTTCGTCTTGCACTTTTAGAGGCTGACGTTAACTATAAGGTTGCAAAAGACTTCACAGCAAAGGTAACAGAGCGAGCAATCGGCGCACAGGTTATGGAAAGCTTAACCCCCGCGCAGATGGTTATAAAAATTGTAAACGAAGAGCTTACAGAGCTTATGGGTGGCACTCAAACCCGCTTGGCTTATGCCTCACATCCTCCAACGGTTATTATGATGTGTGGCTTGCAGGGTTCAGGTAAAACAACCCATTGTGCAAAAATTGCACGCAAGCTTAAATCTGAAAATCACAGACCCTTGCTTGTAGCCTGCGACATTTATCGTCCCGCCGCTATTAAGCAGTTGCAGGTTGTGGGTGAGCAGGTTGGCGTTCCCGTTTTTGAAATGGGGCAGACAAATCCCGTTACAATCGCAAAAGAAGCTATCAAGCTTGCAAAAGATAAGGGCTACGATTATGTATTTATCGATACCGCAGGTCGTTTGCATATTGATACCGAGCTTATGAACGAGCTTAAAAATATCAAATCAGAAGTTCGTCCCCACGAAATTCTTCTTGTAATTGATGCAATGCTCGGTCAGGATGCCGTAACAGTTGCAAGTACCTTTAATGACGAATTGGGTATTGACGGTCTTGTGCTAACTAAAATGGACGGTGACACAAGAGGCGGCGCGGCTCTTTCAGCAAGAGCAGTTACAGGTAAACCAATCAAATTCGTCGGTATGGGCGAAAAGCTTGATGAGCTTGACTATTTCTATCCCGACAGAATGGCTTCCCGAATTCTTGGTATGGGCGACGTTCTCTCTCTTATTGAAAAGGCAGAAATCGCTCTTGACGAGAAAAAAGCAGCCAAGCTTGAAGAAAAGCTTCGTAAAAACAAATTTGACCTTGAAGATTTGCTTGACCAGTTCGAGCAGATTAACAAAATGGGCAGTATGAAAGATATCCTCTCAATGCTTCCCGGCATTAATAAAAAGGTTAAAGATGTTGATATTGATGAGCGTCAGTTTGACCGAATGAAAGCAATCATTCTCTCAATGACAATCAAAGAACGCAGAAACCCCGATATTATCAATCCTTCACGCAAGCGCAGAATTGCCGCAGGCTGTGGTATGCAGGTTGAAGATGTCAACCGACTTCTCAATCAGTACCGTCAGATGCAGAAAATGTTCAAGCAGATGAACTCCGGCAGTATGAAGCGTAAAATGAAGCGTATGGGTATGAACGGTGGCTTCGGCGGTGGAATGGGCGGCATGGGCGGCTTCCCAATGTAAGTTAGCAAACACCTAAAAGTGTTTATTATAAAAATATTTATATATTTGGAGGAAACAAAAATGGCAGTTAAGATGAGACTTCGCAGAATGGGTGCTAAGAGAGCTCCTTTCTACAGAGTAGTAGTTGCAGATTCACGCTATCCCCGTGACGGCAGATTTATCGAAGAGATTGGTACTTACAATCCTATGACAAATCCTGCTGAAATCAAGATTGACGCTGAAAAAGCAGAGCAGTGGCTCAAAAACGGTGCTCAGCCTACAGATACTGTTAAGGTTATTCTTAAAAAGAGCGGCGTTATTAAATAAGAAAGGTTTTTGAAAATGCAGGAACTTCTTATTACAATCGTTAAAGGACTTGTTGAAAATCCTGACGCTGTTTCTGTTACTGTTGACGAAGCAGATGACCGCGGTGTTGTTGTGTATCACCTTCACGTTGCTGAAGAGGATATGGGCAGAGTTATCGGTAAGCAGGGTAGAATTGCAAAGGCTATCAGAACAGTTGTTAAAGCCGGTGCAACTCGTACAGGTGAAAAAGTCCAGGTCGATATCGACTAATCGAATTACAATGGGCAGACTAAGTCTGCCCTTTTGTAACTTGTAGGGGTCGGGTGACTTAGAGGTTAACGACCCGAAAGGTGAAAACTATGGTTAAATCTTATCTCGAATTAGGTCAAATCGTATCAACCCACGGTATAAAGGGCGAAGTTCGCTTTAACCCTTGGTGCGATACTCCCGAATTCGTTAAAAAATTCAAAACCTTATATTTTGATAAAAACGGCGAAAAAAGTGTAAAGGTAATTTCAGCCCGTCCCCATGGTAATGTGGCAATATTATTGCTTGACGGCATTGACGATGTTGATAAAGCCCGCGCGCTTAAAAATACCGTTCTCTATATGAAGCGCAGCGACGCAAAGCTTTCTAAAGGTACTTGGTTTATTCAAGAACTTTTTGACTGCACCGTTATTGATAATGAAAACGGTAAAGTTTTGGGCACAATTGTTGATGTGAGTGAAACAGGTGCAAATGATGTGTGGCACATCAAAACTCCCAAGGGCAATGAAGTGCTTATTCCCGCCATCAAGCAGGTTGTTGAAACCGTTGATGTCGAAGAGGGAATAGTAAAAATTAATGTCTTAAAAGGACTTTTTGACGATGAAAATTAACATTATGACACTTTTCCCCGAAATGTGTGAAGCAGTACTTTCTGAAAGTATTATCGGCAGAGCAAGGGAAAAGGGATATGTAGAAATAAATTGCATAAATATCCGTGATTACAGTAAGGATAAACACAACCGAGTAGATGATACAACCTATGGCGGTGGAATGGGTATGCTTATGCAGCCCCAACCCATTGCCGATTGCTATGAGGATATATGTAAAAAAAGTGAGAATAAAAATCACCTTATTTATATGTCACCTTGCGGTAAAGTGTTGACCCAAGCAAGAGTTAAAGAACTTGCAGAAATGCCTGAAATCACAATTCTGTGCGGTCACTATGAGGGGGTTGACCAGCGTGTTATCGACTCTCTTGTTGACGAGCAGATTTCAATAGGGGACTATGTTCTTACAGGCGGTGAATTGCCCGCACTCGTTCTTGCAGATTCAATTTCAAGAATGTTAGAGGGAGTGCTCCCCAATGACGAGGCAAAGGAACTCGAAAGTCATTATAACGGACTTTTAGAGTACCCTCAGTATACCCGCCCATATGAATGGAACGGCATGAAAGTGCCCGATGTGTTAATTTCGGGTCATCACGGAAATATCGACAAATGGCGTCGTGAGCAGTCACTTTTAATGACTCAGAAGCACCGCCCCGATATGCTCGAAAAGGCAGAGCTTACCGAAAAAGATAAAAAATTTCTTGAAAATGCAGAAATTGCAAAGAATTAATAAAATTTATGTTGAATAATAAAAAATATTGTTATACAATAAAGATATAATAAATAAAAGTAAGGAAAGACTTAAAGTGAAAGCAATTACCATTAAAAAATCAACACTTTTTAAAATAGTTATTATTATTCTCTCACTGCTCTTGGTGGCTTCTACTACAACTGCGGTGTATTTGGGTGTGCAATATTCAAAGTCTAATGATAATCTTGCACAGGCAGAGGAAGACATTAAACAGGGCGAATCCTTGCTTAACGACAAAATTTCTGAAAATCAGTCGCTTGTTGAACAAAACAGCAGTGAAAAACAATCTTATGAAGACAAGTTAAGTCAAGAAAACAGCGAGCACCAAAGCGAAATTGATAAGCTTAACGGTCAAATTGATAAATTGAAAAAAGAACTTGCGGCAAAAAAGACCACAACAACCACCAAGGTAACAACTACCAAAAAGCCTTCAACAGATTCATCTGTTTCAATGCCAA
>CALFTO010000022.1 GCA_937916195.1 uncultured Clostridia bacterium | reverse complement strand
GGAATACTCTTTCAACACCAACGCCGTATGATACACGACGAACTGTGAATGTTTCAGAAACGCCACTACCCTTGCGAGCAATGATTGTGCCCTCGAAAACCTGAATTCTTTCTCTCTCACCTTCGCGAATCTTAACGTGAACCTTTACTACGTCACCGACTCTGATTGCGGGATTGGCTTCTTTAACCATACCCTCTGTCATCAATTTTAATGCGTCCATAACTAACCTCCGATAAAAATTTTTCAAGTGTTCGTACCGAATGTCAGCAGAGGACCACCCGAGATAATAGTTATTTCATTGCGTACTACCGCAAATGCTCAAATATAATATCACAAGTCAAGTGAAAATGCAAGTATTTTTTTAAAGTTTTCGAAATTAAAGTAAAATTTTAACCTCATCACCTTGTCGGCTCTTTACATTAACTATTTCAAAGTTCTTGTAATTCTTTGTCATTTTTATAATAGGTTTTATGTGTTTATATTTGATTCTGAAGAAAAGTTTATGCTTTGTAATCAAAAACAACTTCAACAAGCCAAATAAAAATCTATTTAATAATAAAAAGTTAGGAATTTTAGTGCTTTTAATTACAGAATTTTTAGGGTAGATTACTTTCATTTTTCTACAACCACCCGAACAATATCATTGTTTTGAGTTTTAACATTTACGATTTCGCCTAATGCACCACTTTCAACCATTGCAAATATTGTTTCAAAATCAACACCGCTTAAATCAATACCTGAAACAACTGATGAAATATTTTTACCCACATTTATAAGCTCTTTTACTACGGGATAAGGCAAACTTACCTTTACAACATCACCGTTTACAGTATCAACATAAACGCGAAGCAAAAGTTCGTTTTGATTTATCTGCTCCGGCTTTTCAAATTTAACATTTGACTGTACCTCGTCATTTTTAAATAGTTCATCAATGGTAATATCATAAAGCTCTGCGATATTAGGTAATGTCATAATATCGGGACAAGCAATGTCATTTTCCCATTTTGATACTGCCTGCGCTGATACACCAAGCTTTTCAGCCACATAATCCTGCGTAAAGCCTGACTGCTTTCTTAAATCATAAAGTTTTTTGCCAATAGTTTTTTCCATAAAAGACACTCCTTTGAAATTTTGTAACCGATTACAACTGCATTGTATGGTTAATTTTTCAAAAAGTAAATGTAACAAAAGTTGATTTTTTAGTTTTCAACCATTGGTTGAGTAATTTATTTAATCATTTCTGCGAATTGCTCTTCGTTGATTATAGTAACGCCCAAGTCTGTAGCTTTTTGAAGCTTTGAGCCTGCCGCCTCACCTGCTAAAACATAGGTAGTTTTCTTTGAAACAGATGAAGAAGCTTTTCCGCCAAAAGACTCAATGATTTCTTGTGCTTCTTTTCTGCCATAGGTTGAAAGTGTTCCCGTAATCACAAAGGTCATACCATCAAAACGATTATCTTTGACTTCGCGCTGACTTTCCATATTGAGTCCGAATTCTTTAAGCTCTGCAATCATTTGCTGTGTTTGTTCAAGTGAGAAGAATTCAACGACAGACTCTGCCATAATTTCGCCGAAGCCCTCAATAGTAAGAATTTCGTCCTTTGTAGCATTCATAACATTATCAAGAGTTTTAAAGTTATCTGCGAGCAATTTTGAAGCCTTTTGACCAATGTGACGAATACCGAATGCAAAAATAAGCTTTGACAAATCATTCTGCTTTGACTTTTCAACTGCGTTTCGCATATTGTCGGCACTCTTTTTACCCATACCCTCAAGCTCAGCTATTTTTTCGTAATCAATACGATACAAATCTGCTATTTTACCGATTAAGCCTTTATTGAGTAATGCTTCAAGCACAGCATCGCCAAGTCCCTCAATATCCATAGCGTCACGTGAGCAAAAATGGATAAGCACTCTTAAAAGCTGTGCGGGACAATCGGGGTTATCACAACGGATTGCTGCCTCACCATCTTCGCGATGCACGGGCGAATTGCAAGAGGGACAGAATTTCGGCATTTCATATGGTGCAGTATTTTCTTCGTGCTTAACAACGGATAACACTTCAGGGATAATATCGCCCGCCTTACGAATTATTACTGTGTCGCCAATTCTTATGCCTTTTTCTTTAATGAAATCTTCATTATGAAGAGTTGCACGGCTTACAGTTGAGCCTGCAACCAACACGGGTTCAAAAACCGCAGTAGGTGTAAGAACACCTGTTCTACCCACATTGATTTCAATATCAATAAGCTTTGTCTCTTTCTCTTCGGGAGGATATTTATAAGCCAATGCCCATTTGGGAAATTTTGCGGTACTGCCGATAGTCTCACGATGCGAAAATTTATCGACCTTAATAACTGCGCCGTCAATATCAAATGGCAAAGTATATCTTATATCACCGATACGCTGAATTTCGCCGAGAACATCGTCAATATTATTGAACTTATTGAAGAAAGGAACAGTTTTAAAGCCTAACTCCTTAAGAAATTCGAGAGATTGATAATGGCCTGTAATTTCTGCACCCTCAACCTGCTGAATATTGAAAACGAAAATATCAAGCTTGCGTTCTGCAGTAATTTTAGGATTTTTCTGTCGCAGACTGCCTGCAGCGGCATTTCGGGGATTTTTAAAGGGCTTCTCCTCTTTTAATTCTTGTTTTTCAACGATTTCATAGAAAGATTCGCGAGGCATATAGACCTCACCACGAACTTCAATAAAAGGAATATCTTTTTTAAGTCGCAAGGGAATTGACTTTACTGTGCGAAGATTTGCTGTGATATCTTCACCCTTTACACCGTCGCCACGTGTTGAACCACGTGTGAACACGCCGTTTGTGTATTCAAGCGACACAGAAAGCCCGTCAATTTTAGGCTCAACAACGAAATCAATATCATTAAAGCTTTCGTGTACTCTACGGTCAAAATCGCGAACTTCATCGTGACTAAATGCGTCCTGTAAGCTTTCCATTTTTACTGTATGAACTACTTCTTCAAACTGACCGTCAGCCTGACCGCCTACGCGGTGTGTTGGTGAGTCGGGTGCAAGCAATTCGGGATATTCCTTTTCAATTGAATCGAGCTCACGCATAAGCATATCATACTCATAATCCGAGATATCATTTTCGTTTTCGACATAGTAACGATAGATATGATGATTGAGTTCCTTACGCAACTGCTCGGCTCTTATTTTTTTCTGTTCAAAATCGTTCATTGTATTTCACCTGTTTAGGAATATTTTCAAATTTATTAATAGCATTTTTCACTTC
Source organism: uncultured Clostridia bacterium (assembly GCA_937916195.1). Taxonomy (GTDB): domain Bacteria; phylum Bacillota; class Clostridia; order Oscillospirales; family Acutalibacteraceae; genus Fimenecus. The sequence continues at coordinate 31,999 of CALFTO010000022.1, read as the reverse complement.
TAAACGAGTTTATTCAGGGTACAATAGTTCAAGGTGATTGAATTTGAAAAATGCTGAAAAATACTTATTATTATTTCTTTTCGGCGGTGCGGTGTATGGACTAATAGAAGTCTCTTTTCGCGGATACACCCACTGGTCTATGATAATTACAGGTGGCTCGGCAGTTCTTGCGCTTTTCATTATAAATGAAGCTATGAGAGCTTCAATTTTTATTAAAGCACTTGTAGGAACTGCCGTTATAACCACCCTTGAATTTACCGTTGGTATAATGGTAAACAAAGTTTTTAACTTGGGAGTGTGGGATTACACAAATCTCCCTGCTAATTTTATGGGGCAAATTTCTTTGACTTTCAGCCTTTGCTGGTACGGATTGTCAATTACCGCGTTTATACTGTTTGATATTTTAAAAAGAATTATACATTCGCAGAAACGCGATACACCTTTACTGCGTGAGATGCAACAGAAGCAGTAATTCTATCGCTAACTGTTTCTTCCGTGTTATCCCAAAGCTCGCGAATTGTGTAGCTTTCTGCCTTTGGTAAGCTAACCGCAACAACATTGTGAATTTCGTCAAATGACACACTCATATTTGCAGTTACAGGACCTTTATTAAAGAAGCAAACCGCAACCTCATTGTTTTCGATAGGCTTAACAAGAACATCATTAAAACCATTTGATTTAATTCTTTTACATTGAATGCCGAGTTTGTCCTGATTAACCGCGATAACCTCTTTATTTGTGAGAATACCGAGGATTTTGTTGTCCTTATCAACTGTTCCGTCTTCTTTGATAAAACTACGAATATCATTGCCAAGAATAAGAGGTGCCGCCATCATTGACCAAAGAGTAAAGTGTGCTTTGTTCTCGTCATATGTAAGCTTACCGTTACCAACCTCAAGCATATCGGGGTCGTTGAACGCACCGGGCTGAGCATATTCATTAAGTCTTACATTGACCTCATAAATACCTACAATTGATGCCCAATTTGCCATAATATCGCCGGTAGTTCTCCAAATATTACCTGCTTTTCCGCCCCATTTCCAAGGCTTATTCCAGCCCCATTCACAAATTGAATAAAGAATTTTCTTTTCTTCACAATTATTCTCTTCTGCGAATTTCTTTGTGGCACGCTTAAGCTCTTCACCCATTTTTTCATACTGCATTGCGGCACTATCCATAGGTGAGCCAACAGGATTTGTGATTGAAATTGTATTAACACCCGCATTAAGCTTAATTTTAATTTGACGTCTGCCCTCACGAGAGAAGGCTTTCTGCTCTGCAATCAAGAAATCGTACTTATCTGTTCCATTAACCGTTACAACGCAGAACTGACCATCACAGGTGTTTTTACGCATTACGAGAGTAAGAACATATTCTCCGTCTTTCTGGACCTCAACATTATTGAATTCAATTGTGCCCAAACCACTGCAAAGCCCTTTTACATAGCTTTCGCCGTTCTTTTCTTCAATAACTCTTGCTTCACCGGAAAGCACCGCATTCTTTGCCTTAAAAACAAGTTCACCGTCAATGCCCTCGCCACCAACAGAAACACTGTCGATATAAGGTGCATCGGTAGGAATCAACACATGGTGACAATAGTCATATTTAAAATATTCAATTCCCCACTCTGCAAAGGTTTCAGCGTCGATACGCTCGTTATAAAGAGATGCGGGTAAATCTTCGCAAGTCAAAGTGCCGTTAGATGAGTAAATACCAAGCTTAAGACCTAAATCATTAACCTGCTCAACAAGCCATTTAATACCGTGAGGGAAAGTTGTTAAATCCCCCTGCATTCTGCCGTTTTCGTCACGCATTGAGGATTGCCAGCAATCGTCAAGGTTAACATAAACATAGCCTGCATCAGCGAGCCCGCTTTCTTTCATAGCCTTTGCAATGCCAAGGATTACATTTTCATCAATTTTGTGTCTGAAAAGATTCCAGCTTGACCAACCCATTGGCGGTGTAAGAGCAGCACCATTATTATACATTTCATCTTTGGTATAATGAATTTTTGTTTTAGCAAGTGCTTTTTTCACTTCACAACGAGGACAAATATCCTTTTTCTTTAAATACATTAAGCCACTACTTACCGCAGCACCTGCTGCAGCAAGTCCTGATAAAACAGCTAAACCTTTTTTCATAATAATTACCTCATAAAAAACAGGTCAGACGGTGTTTTCGCATCATCTGACCTGTAATATTTGATGTTACGGCCTTAATGCCGATTTAATTATTCCTCAACGGGAGCTTCTTCTACGACTGCTTCTTCAGCTGCAGGAGCTTCAACAACTTCTTCAACGGGAGCTTCAAGAAGTGCTTTGATTGAAAGGCTTACTCTCTTCTTATCGAAGTCGATTTCCATAATCTTTGCCTTAACAACATCGCCTACTTTAAGAACTTCAGCAGGTGTGCCGATGTGCTTATGAGAAATCTGTGAAATATGGATAAGACCATCAACGCCGGGGATAATCTGTGCGAATGCACCAAATGATGTAAGGCTTACAACCTTGCATTCAACTTCGCTGTCAACGGGATAATCGCGCTTAAGGATTTCCCAAGGATTATCTTCAACCTTCTTGTAGCCAAGAGAAATTTTCTTGTTTTCTGTGTCAAGCTCTTTAACATAAACTTCAACAGTGTCGCCAACCTTAACAACCTCTGAAGGATGCTTAATTCTCTGCCATGAAAGTTCAGAAATATGTACCATACCGTCAACGCCACCAAGGTCAACGAATGCACCGTAGTTTGTAAGGCTTCTTACTGTGCCTGTGTAAACATTGCCTTCAGCAACGTTTGCCCAGAATGCGTCTGCAATTTCCTTTTTCTTTGAAGCTGCAACCTCACGAATTGAGCCTACAACCTTTCTTCTCTGCTTGTTAACTTCAATAATCTTGTACTCAACAGTTGTCTTGAGAAGGTCTTCAAGAGAATCACTTCTTCTCATTTTTGCAAGTGAAGCGGGAACAAATACTTTAATTGAACCGCTCTGTACAAATACACCCTTATTGTCGCCTACGATACCTGTAACAACACCTTCGCGTACTGTGTCGTCAGCTTCAAGGTTTTCCCAGATAGCACCGCGATCGTAAAGACGCTTTGAAAGCTTGATTGTGCCTTCAACATCGTTTGTCTTCATAATGCGAAGCTTGATTTCGTCGCCAACCTTAAGTTCTGCTTTTGGGTCAGCTGAAGGGTCATCACTATATTCATCAAAAGAAACATAGCCTGTGTGCTTTCTGCCTGCAATTTCAACCTGAATTTCGGTTGCTGTGAATCCTACAACAGTTCCGACAACGTTCTGGTCAGAGCTCATGCTGTTAAGTGATTCTTCAAGCATCTGCTCAAAGCCTGCGGTCTCCTCCTTATTAATTGTGTTTGCGTTTTCAAAAATCTCGGACATAGTTTTTAGTACCTCCTTAATTATACTATCGGGCGTTGAAGCACCCGCAGTAACGCCTATTGACTGAACATCACAAAAGGCTATGTCCAAAAGCTCTTTTGCCGTTTCAATCAAATAAGTCGGGCAATTGGGCTCGCACACCGCTTTAAGCTTTGCGGTATTTGAGCTTGTTCTGCCCCCAATAATTATCATCATATCATTTTTCTGTGATAACAAGAGGGCTTCTGCCTGTCTTTCTTCGGTCGCACTACATATTGTATCAAAAATAATTGCGTTTGTATAGTGTAAATTTATTTTTTTTACACATTTTTTCCACTCTTTTATGCTAAAAGTTGTCTGTGAAACCACAATAAAGGGCTTTTCTTCATTAAAAGAGTGCTGATTTAATATATTTTCAAGCTCATCGGCAGAGTTAAAAACATAACACTCCCCTGCGCAATAACTCTTTATACCCACAACTTCGGGATGTTTTTTATCACCCGCTATGAGCACAGGTAAAGACTCGCTTGAATTTTTCTGAACAATTTTATGAATTTTTTTAACAAAAGGACAAGTAGCGTCAATGTAATCAAGATTATTTTCTTCGCAATATTCAAGAATATTACGTTCAACACCGTGAGTACGGATAACAATTTTTTTATCGTTTATCGTCTCTTCAATATTCTCGATTATATTCACACCACGGTTTTGCAAATCCTCAATAACCTGCGGATTATGGATAATGGGACCTAATGTGCAGACATTCACACCCTCTGCGACCAAGTCATAGAGCATATTTACTGCTCGATTTACACCAAAGCAAAAGCCCGCAGTCTTTGCAAGAGTTATCTGCATTTGCAATCCTCCCAAAGCTCTGTTATTTTTTCCATAATCATATTGGCGGCAGCTTTATTCTCTTTGGTTTTTCCGCCATCGGTGAAGCCCATTTCACTATTTTTTATTGCTTTGCCAAATTTCACCACAACTCTTGAGCCGGCTTTATCTTTATTTTCCATATAAATACCAACGGGCACAACATCTGCGCCTGTATAACGCGCAATATAGCCGACACCTGATTTTGCTTTTTGTGGTGTGCCGTCATCAGAGCGTGTGCCCTCAGGAAAAATACAGAGTACCTCACCGCGACGGATAAGCTCAATCGCATAATTTATTGCAACCATATCGCCTTTGCCTCGGACAATTGGAAATCCGTTAAGGTGTGTCATTGCTTTATTTAAAATAGGATTTTCAAAAAGCTCGTATTTTGCTATGTAATGAAAAAGTCTTTTTGACGCCATTGCAATAAACAATGGGTCAAATTCACTGACATGATTAGGTGCGATGATAAATCCGTCATTACGCTCAAGGTTTTCGAGCCCGCGAAACTCAACTTTATAATAAGTTTTACATAGGGCATTACCTAACGGACGGATAACATCCATCATTTTATATTTTTTAAAATTTGTATAATCAAATTTGGGCTTTACTGACATCAAAGTTTCTCCTTGACTGTATTTACGATTTTTTCGATTGACTCTTCAAGAGTATAACCTGTTGTATTGACAATTACTGAATCCTCTGCAGGCTTTAAAGGTGCTATTTCACGGTGAGAATCGTTATAGTCGCGAATTCTCAAATCGTCGAGAACTTCTTGGAAAGTTACTTCACTTCCCTTTTCTTTGAGTTCTCTGTATCTTCTCATTGCGCGCTCTTCGTCGTCAGCAGTAAGGAAAATTTTAACCTGTGCATCGGGAAGAACAACTGTGCCTATATCTCTGCCGTCCATAATGCAGTTATTCTTTGCGGCAATATCACGCTGTAAATCAAAAAGGAACGCACGAACTGCGGGAATTGCTGACACATTTGAAGCCGCCATTGAAGCCTCGGGAAGTCTGATTTCAGTTGAAACATCGTCGCCATTGAGGAACACATGCTGAACACCGTCAATAAATTTGAGTTCAACTGTGATTTCACCGAGAATTGACCCTACGCCCTCTGCGTCTGTGGTTGTTATACCTTTACGAAGGCAATAAACACCTACCGCACGATAAAGTGCACCTGTATCAACATAAATATAACCGAGCTTTGCCGCCGCTGCACGAGCAACAGTGCTTTTACCTGCGCCTGCAGGACCATCAATTGCAACATTAATCATAATAATATCCTCACTTTTTCATTTTATGTCTTTTATTTTAATTTTCTGTTAATTACTTGCGTTTATACCTGCAAGATGACCGGTTGAAAATGCAATCTGCAAATTAAATCCGCCTGTATAACCGTCACAGTCGATTACCTCGCCCGCGAAATAGAGCCCTGAACAAATTTTGCTCTCCATAGTTTTAGGGTTGATTTCGCTAACCTTTACACCGCCCGAAGTAATTATTGCTTCGGAAATATCATTAAAGTCCATTACGGTAAGTTTAACTGATTTCACAGCGTCAACAAGGTTTTTTCTCATTTCTTTCGTAATTTGATTTGCCTTTTCAGAGGGCTTAATCTGTGATGTACGAAGAATTGGCGTAATCATTGATTTTGGCAAAAGAAGTGCCAGAATGTTTGAAATTGATTTATTACTATTATCTGCAAAATCACGAAGAATTCTTGCATCAAGCTTTTCGTGGGAAAGTGCAGGCTTTAAATCAATGTAGATTTCATACCTTTCCTTTTCCATATCACGCATATGGGCACTTGCAGACAAAATCATAGGTCCTGACACACCGAAATGTGTGAAAAGCATTTCTCCGAAATCATCATAGATTTCTTTTTTCTTTTTTGTGTCTACAACCTTAATTGCAACATTTTTAAGTGAAAGACCCATACACTCACTGCACATACCCTCACGACAAACAAGTGCTGAAAGTGATGGGCGAAGCTGGGTTACAGTATGACCTATACTTTTTGCGAGCTTATATCCGTCACCGCTTGAGCCTGTTCGGGGATATGAAAGACCGCCTGTTGCGATTACAATACTATCTGCGTTATAGGTGTTGCCAAGCTCAGTTTTCACACCGCAAACTACACCATTTTCGGTTAACAATTCAATTACTCGTTCTGTTTTTCGCTGAACTCCCGCATTAGAAATGTAGCGATTGAGTGCATCGACAATATCCATTGCTTTATCACTTACGGGGAATACTCTGTCACCGCGTTCAACCTTAAGCAGTACGCCGTATTCCTCAAAGAAATTCATAACGTCGTGATTATCAAAGGTCGAAAATGCACTATATAAAAATCTGCCGTTACCCGGAATATTCTGTATAAAAGATTGCACGTCGCTCACATTATTTGTAACATTGCATCTGCCTTTACCTGTGATTAGTACCTTGCGGGCGATTTTTTCGTTTCGTTCAAGAAGCAGAACATCTGCACCGTTTTCAGCGGCTACACCTGCCGCCATTGTACCCGCGGCACCTGCACCGATTACTATTACTTTTTTATTCATTCTCTTCTCCGTCTGATTTATCATAAACCTGATATTCGTCCCAAATGCTTTCAAGCTTATTGAAATTACTATAAACCTCTTCACGACGGCTAAACGTTACCGCAACAATGAGAGCGTTAATAAGGCTTAAGGGCGCAACTAATGAATCCACAACCGACACCATATCACTCTTTGCAACAAGAAGATTGTCAGCATACTCGGCAATGGGAGAATCCTTTGAATCGGTAATTGCAATTATTTTTGTTCCGCGGTCATTTATGAAGCGAAGCGCATTTATTGTCTGCTTTGAATATCGAGGAAAACTGATTGCAACACAGACATCATCTTCACCTATTCTGAACATCTGCTCAAACATTTCGCTTCCGCTTGAAGTGTCAACAAGCACAACATTTTCAAAAACCGGATTGAAATAGAAATACAGAAAACTTGCAAGTGAAGCCGAACTTCGCACACCAAGAATATATATTCTTTTTGCTTTATTTATTGTTTCCACCGCTTTAGTAAATTCATCGGTGGAAATTTGTTCAAGTGTTTGACGAATAAGTTCAATGTCACCATTAAGAACCTTTTTAATTGCGTCCTGTTCGCCAATCAAATTGCTTGAAACCTCCATACGCTGAACAGCAGTAAGCTTTGATTTTATCATCTGCTGAAGCTCTTTTTGAAGCTCCGGATAACCCTTAAAGCCCATTTCAGTTGCAAAACGTACAACTGTGGACTCGCTTACTCCAACCTTTTCGCCAAGCTTTGAGGCAGTCATAAATGCCGCTTTATCGTAATTTTCAGTAATGTACTGTGCAAGCTTTTTATGACCTTTTGAAAGTTTTTTATCTTTTATATCCACTTTTGTCAAAATAAAATTTTTCACCCTAAACATCTCCGAAGAAAAATATTCAACTTAGTTTAATATACTATAATTTAGTCACAAAAACAAGCATTTTTGCAAGAAATCTTGCATATTACTGCATTTTTATGGGTGAAAATGTCATTTCTTTCGAGCATCCGACACTATTTTGCATAATCAATGAATAAAAATCCCTTGAATTATTCTCAATATTAAAAACTTTTTCTGCGTCATTTGATTTGAGATTTAATATATCCGAATATGATGCAACAAATGATATTTCACTATTTGATGCAAGCTTTCCCATAATCTCTGCTGAATTAATATTAAAGCCTAAAAGTCGACAATATGGTACGGGAATTTTTATATCGTCAGCGGTAACACCAAGGGTAAGCGAAAGTACTGCGCGTCTTATTCTTGAATGTGTGAAACGTTTCGTTTTTGCTTTATCAAATATTTCGTCAAGGCTTGTACTTTCTTTGATAGCGTATTTAATTCTGTTTTCGAGACCCTCTGCCATATTAGCAATACACGATAAATCCTCATTGAGTTTTGAACGCAACAAAGAGAGTGACGCGAGATTATATTTTTCTTTTGAAACGAAATTACCTTTTTTAATTTCTTCATTGTAAATTTCAATAATATTTTCAGGTATAAATTGAGAAAAGCCCTTGTTACTTTCTATAAGTTGGCGGATATGTGTTGCAGAAGCAATTCCGTCAACAGATTTTGTGTCGTTATAGCCTGCACCAATACGAGTTATTGGCATCGGCACCATTTTTGAATTAAGCTTTTTTAGGGCTTTCATATATTCAAGTGCAAGAATATTATTTGGCGTTGAAATATCAAAGTCCATATTATATTCGTCAAATGCACGCTGACGTGCTACGGGATAACTCACACCATCTTCAAGACATTTTTTAATTTTAGTATCAAAAGCATTGTCATTTAATATTTCAACAGTTTTTTCAAGAGTTGAAACATCTGCATTTTCTGTACCGAATGCAATCTTATCGCAACCAAAATCGTTAAGTATTTTTGCTGCGTTGTGTGCAAAGATTTCAGCAGACGCAGTTGCATAAACAAAAGGCAATTCAAGTACAATATCAGCACCATTTAACAGTGCCGATTTAACTCTTACTTCTTTTGAAAAAATTGCAGGCTCTCCCCTTTGAACAAAGTTACCGCTCATAACGCATACAACTGTATCGCCATCTTTTTTTACAGCATCAATTAAGTATTTGTGGCCTTTGTGAAATGGATTGAATTCGCAAACAATACCGATTACTGACATAATAAAAGAACCTCGCTAAATTATGGTAAAAATTACTTGAAATTAAATGAATACAAGTATATAATAATACAGTATGGAAATTACTTCAAGAAAAAATTTATATTATTTGGAGGATAAAAATGAAAGTTCTCGTTATTAACGCAGGTAGTTCATCACTTAAATATCAGCTTATTGATATGACTGATGAAAGTGTAATCGCAAGAGGTATTTGCGAAAGAGTAGGTTCTGAAGATGCTTGTATCAGCTTCAAAACTCCCGACGGCAAGAAAATCGAGTACAAAGCTCCTATGAGCAACCACACCGCCGCATTTGCTGAGGTTAAAAAGGTTCTTACAGAGGGCGAATACAAGGTTATTGATGACATCAGCGAAATTACAGCTGTTGGCCACCGTGTTGTTCAGGGCGGTTCTCTTTTCAACAAGAGTATGCTTGTAACAGACGATGTTATCAAGGGTATTGAAGAAATGTGCGCTCTTGCTCCTCTTCACAACCCTGCACACATTCAGGGTATCAACGCAAGTATTGAGCTTTTCGGCAAGGATGTTCCTCAGGTTGCAGTTTTTGACAACGCATTCCACAGCACAATGCCTGCAGAAGCTTATACTTTTGCTCTTCCTTACGAATACTACACAAAATATCAGGTTCGCAAATACGGCTTCCACGGTACTTCACACCGCTTTGTAAGCGCAAGATGTGCAGAAGTTATGGGCAAAGACATCAAAGACCTTAAGATTGTTACTTGTCATCTTGGCAACGGCTCTTCAATCACAGCGGTTAAGGGTGGCGAAGTAATTGACACCACAATGGGTCTTACTCCCCTTGACGGACTTATTATGGGTACACGTTCTGGTGCAGTTGACCCATCAGCAATTCTTTTCATTATGGAAAAAGAAAACCTTTCTGTGAAAGAAATGGATACAATTCTTAACAAGAAATCAGGTATTCTTGGTATTTCAGGTCTTTCATCTGACGACCGTGATGTAAAAGCTGCAGCTGCAGAGGGCAACGAGCAGTGCGCACTTGCAAGAAAAATGCTTGCTTATCAAATTAAGAAATACATTGGTGCTTTCACAGCTGCTATGGATGGTATTGATGCTATTGTATTCACAGGCGGTATTGGTGAAAATGCAGATGACCTTCGTGATAACATCTGCAATGAACTCACTTATCTTGGCGTTGAAATCGACCAGAATATAGGCAAAACTCTTGTTAAGGGTGCTGAAGGCGAGCTTTCAACTGCTAACTCAAAGGTTAAAGTTTATGTTCTTCCTACAAACGAAGAGCTTGTTATTGCAAGAGATACAAGAGATATCGTAAATGCTCTTTAATTCTTAAAAATTCACAAAGATTAAGCCGTGCTGAAAAGCACGGCTTTTTCTGTTTAATAAAGTTATTTTTTACGATGAATGCCTACTGTGTCTAAGTATGCCTCACTGTTGGAAATTACTGTATGAATCTCATCTGAAGTTAAACCATGTGTGTCATTAATAATTATAGGACCGCCTTGTGTATAAGCATATGTCGCTGCACTTGTATATTCATCAGCAAACTTATCCATAGCTACAGATAGAGGTTCAGAATTTTGAGTACTATTATTTTGCTGGTTATAACTATTACTATGGGATATTGTTGGCCTTGAGGCAAGTTTTTTAACATCACCAACGAAAATAATCAAAAGCACCTCTCCGCAGTATTTCAATATAGCAAGTGGAATTTTAATAGGTAATAACAGTAACTTTTTGAAAAAAGCACCTCGAAGTTCCTTTCTTTTTATAGAATCTTTTTTTAATAACCAATATGGTGTTGAGAACAAATCAAATAAATTATATATTGTTATCGGAATTAATAAATATAATATAAACAAACCTGGAATAAAAATTAAAATATCAAAAACTGATTGCAACTGTTGAGAATTAAAAAGAGCATTAAATATTTTTATATATCCATTATATATTTCTTGGTAAAAAATCGGATTAAAAAAATCACTTAATCCAAGAAAATTTTGTTGATATAAACATAAAATCAAGTATGAGATAAATACAAGTATTAAATTTGCAACTATCATTGGAAATGCATTTAAGCGAAATTTCTTCTTGTATTTTTTACTTTTCTTGTCATAGTAATGCTCTTTGTGGAAATTTTTAACAAATTCGTTATTAACATTACCATTTATAATGTTCTCTTCTGCTTTACAAGCCACACATATATATTTTTTCGATGGGTCAGCTACACTTATTTCCTTACCACACCTTACACATTTTGAATAAAACATTTTCTTTTCCTCCATAAATAAAAAAGTGCGCCCACCGAAGCAGACGCACAAAAAACGCAAACTCCGATAGTCGCCAAACTAACTTTATATGAATAGGTGTAATCCCATAACAATATAAATAGAATTTGCGTTTTTATCAAATTCAACAATATTGTTATTGGGAAAAAAGAATATAATTATTCCGTAAAAAGAAAAAACTACACCCTTATTATTCTCATATTCAGTTAGTTTGGCATTTTTAGTATACCACGCATTTTTTGAAAAATCAATATTATTATAAAAAACAGAACAGACAAGGCTGTCTGTCCCTGCGCTAAATTTCTCTCCCTCCGTCATTTTCGTGCAAAAATGACACCTCCCTCGTCAGAGGGAGGTGTAGGCGCGTGATGTTAATTTCTTGTTTCAAGTGAAGTTTGAATAGCTTTGAAAAGTGACATATCGCTTTCATAGGCAACATCGCAGGTATAGTGCCACACCATTACGCCACCAAGTCCGTAATCATTTGCGAATGCGGTTTTATCTTTAATCATTTGCACGCCATTGAAGCTTGTTATTATTGAATCATCTGTAACACCATTCATATACGATTTTGGAATAGTGTTTTTAAATGGATTATTATTCAAATCAGGTGCAATATTAGCATAAGATGGCCAAGCTTCGTCACCACCGTGAGTTCTGCCGTAGAAAGGTAATCCTAAATCACATTTTGAAATGTCATATCCTTGTTTTATAAGGTCACCAACGGCAAGCACACCACCAACTGACGCAAATTCAGCATGACTGTTAGTTTCAGTCATATTGTCATATGCCATTATTTCAACCCTGTCAAGTGTATCGATGGCTTTATTTGAAATATGATTGCCACTCCAATGTGAAAATGCTGCACCAAGAATGTAGTCACCCAAATGTGAATCAAGCTCTACAAGAAAGTCTGAAAAGTCTTCACTACTTTGTTTTTCATAAGGATATTCATAGTCAAAAAAGATTCCGTCAAAATCATATGATTTTAATAAGTTTAAAATATTATCAATAAGCACTTCACTGTTATCAATAAATGCTTGGCTATGTAATTTTTCTTTATCAGAAGCATCTGCACCATCCGGCCCTAAAATATTACAGTGAATATTAGCATTTGGGTTTGCTGTTTTTACATCTTCAATTACTTTCTTTAAGACCTTTTCTCCGCTTACAAGTTCACCATTAATATCGATGTCTTGAAGATATACTTTTCCGTTTTCATCAAAACGAGCAACACCAAATAAAATTATATCTGTCAATGTATTCATTTTTTCTGTTTCGATGTTTTCATTACCGTAAAACCATTGGCACACCAAATATGATGTCACACGGAAATTCTCATTCTTATTGTCTTTAACATTCAGCACATCAATACTTTTCAATTCATATTGGTTTTCATTTGATGAATTGATACAGATTTTAAGTGAATCTGCGGTATGCTCACCAATTTCGCAATAACGGTAGTCACCTATTCTATCTTGTTGATATATTGACTGATATTCTCCGTTTTCATCTTCAAGCCAAATTGAGAACTTATCAATTTGATTGTCTTTTTCTTCGATTACAACAGTATCAAAGGTTACAGCCTCAGGAAAACGAATTTCAATGAATGTGCCTTCCACGGCAACCTGACCTTTTAATTCGCCGATTATTTCGGCATTTTTCATCACGCTGAAATCGTCTTTCTTTGGAATATCGTAATCAACATTACAAGAAGACAATGAGAAAACAAATGCTAAAACTAAAATTATTGATAAAACTTTTTTTATGTATTTTTTCATAATAATTCTCCAAAATCAACTACGGCGAGAGCTGAGCCCCCGCCCTACTCTATAAATGTATATTAATATGATTCAACCACTTTTTCGTCTACTGCTACCTTTTCTGCAGGCTTCTTTTTGACTGCGAAAGCGATATTCTTTGAATGGTCACCTACACGCTCAAAGTCGATAAGGGTGTTAACAAACATCATACCAGCTCTTGTTTCACAATGCTCTTCATTAAGACGGCGAAGATGTGCATCCTGATAACGCTCTTTAAGATTATCAGATACCGTTTCGAGCGTTTCAATTCGTTTTGCCTCTTCAACAGTGAGTTCTTGTTTTTCAAATGATGAAATTGAAGCGTCAAGCAAATCAACAACACATTTACGCATTGTTTCAAGCTCTGCAACGGCTTCTTCAGAAATTGCAAGCTTTTCGCTATTGCGAACAGTTACAGCTTCGCTCAAGTTAACTGCGTGGTCACCGATACGCTCAATGTCATTAACAACATGGAAAAGACGGCCAATATATTTTGCGTCGGCATAGTCCAAATCAAGGGCGTTGATTTTTACAAGGTGCCTTGTAATTCCATGATTTAAGAAGTTGATTACATCTTCAACAGCTTCAATCTTTTCGCATTTTGAAGTGTCGTTATTTATAAGTGCATTAGCCGCACGGTCAAAGTTATCACGTGCAAGATGAGCCATCCTGACAACCTCTTTACCGATTTGCTCAACTGCAACGGGAGGCGTTGTGAGAAGATGTTCATCATAGAACTTAAATTCAAGCTTTGAGTCTTCGGGCTCTTTATCAGGAACAAGAATACAAGCCATTTTGATAATCCAGTTTGCAAATGGGAACAGAATAATGGTACTTACCACATTAAAGATAATATGAGCAGTTGAAATCTGCACTGACACATTATCACTTATTCTTTCGAGTAATGCAGTGTAAGGTGTGAAAGCAGTAATCAGTAAGAATATAAATGTACCTAACACATTAAATAGCAGATGCATCACTGCGGTTCTCTTTGAATTAGTTTTTGAACCTGCCGCTGAAAGAAGAGCTGTTACACAAGTACCAATATTCTGTCCTAAAAGAATATAAATGGCAAATTCAATAGGCACAAGTCCTTGAACTGCGAGTGCCTGCAAAATACCGATACTTGCAGATGAACTTTGAATTACTGCTGTAAGTACAAGACCTATTAGAATACCGACAATCGGATTACTGTAGTTTGTCATAAAATGAACGAAAACTTCAGAATCTCTTAATGGCTCCATAGCCGCTGACATTGTATCCATACCCAAGAAAAGCATACCGAAGCCTGCAACAGTCTGACCGATGTGTTTAATAATATCTTTCTTTACAAAAAGCATTACAAACACACCAAGGAAAAGCGCAATCGGTGCAATGTCACTTAAATCAAGGGCAATGAGTACGCTGGTAACGGTTGTACCTATATTAGCACCCATAATCACGCCAACTGCCTGTGCAAGATTCATAAGTCCTGCGTTAACAAAGCCCACAACCATAACAGTTGTTGCAGATGAGCTTTGAATAAGTGCGGTTACAAGTGCACCCATAACAACAGCTAAAAATCTGTTTTTGGTAAGTGCACCCAAAATTTTCTTCATTTTTGAGCCTGCGGCATATTCAAGTCCGTCACCCATAGCATTGATGCCGTAAAGAAACAAGCCGATACCCGCAAAAAATGATAATAAATGTGTAATAGTCATTTGTTTTCTCCTAATCTTTCACATTTAATCTTTTCATTATACTTATATTCATTACCACGTTCACCCAAATGGTAAACTGAACGATTTTTAACACGGAGTTTTTTCTTTTCAAGTCTTGAATAGTTTATTCCCTTCATGCGCATATATGCTTTGAAGAATTCAAGACGTTTATAGAAATCTTTATAGTTTTTGATATTATCCTCTGTCCAAGCAACTTCTGCAAGAGCGAAAATTCGGGGATAAACCGAAAATTGCCAAGCATTCTCTGTATCTATCCACTCTGCCCAAGATTCAAACTCAACGCCGAGAACATTTTTCTCGTTCACAAAGCCAGATTTTGCCACGTTATAGTTATAAACCTTTTTAAGAGGAACTTGTGCATAAGAAAAATCAAAATACAAGGTAGGACAAGGTGAAACAATAAATTTACGCTTATCATTTTCACTCTTTGTCCATGCAGGTGTGCGATAAATCCAATACTGACCGATTATGTCACTATCTGTATTTTCACCGATACCGTCGTTCCACTCAATATTCGTTTTTCCAAGGATTTTGAGCATTTCATTAACTCGGTTATTGAAATAAACTTGCAAATCCTTGCCTTTTTCAAGGCCTAACTCTTTCATTTTGGCTTGGCATACGGGGCATTGGTTTTCCCATATTTTATGTCCTTTTGACGCTTCGTCGCCACCCATATGGAAATATTCATATGGGAACAATTCGCAAACTTCGGTCAAGAGCTTTTCAACGAATTCGTAGGTTTTCTCTTGCCCTGCACAAAGGACATCTTTGGTAATTCCGTTTTCACAGAAAACCTCATAATTACCCTTTAAGCAAGAAAGCTCAGGATAAGCCGCCAAAATTGCAACTGTATGCCCCGGTAAATCGATTTCGGGAATTATATCAATACAAAGATTTTTTGCATATTCCACAATCTCGCGGATTTCACTCTTTTTATAGTAATGATAATATTCTCCGCCACCTTTTTGAAGTCCGGGGATTTTGCTTAATATTTCAGCACCACCAAGGAATTCATACTGTCTTTTACTGCTGATTTCATTAAGAAGCGGAAAGACTTCACTTTCAATACGATAGCCCTGGTCATCACTTAAATGCCAATGGAATTTATTAAGCTTTAAAAGTGCCATATTATCAAGTGCACGCTTTACCGCATCAACACCGAAGAAATGACGGGATTCATCCATCATTCCGCCACGGTAAGAGTATTTTGGATAATCATAAATATATGCACCGTTAAGCACTGCAACTCCATCTGCAGTTTTTGCCTGCATAAGCATAATTTTAAGAGTTACTGCGCCGTAAAATGCGCCGTTTTCGTCAGATGCAGATACGGTTATACCCTCAGAATTAATTTTGAGAATATAACCCTCGGGGCGAATTTTTTCATCTTTATTGAATTTAATTTCACCGCCCGTTGCGTTCTTCTTTGTTTTAAGGAAATCGGAAAGGAATTTGCCAGCCTTAATGAATTCAGGAACGCAAAGCACTGCGGTTTCACTTGTTACTGTGTATGTACCCTCAATAACATCGTATTTCTGGGGCTTGGGAATGATGCTGTATTTAGGAGCTCTCATTTCATATCCTCCAATACTTTAAGACAAAAATCAGGAACATCGGTAATCAATGCGTCGCAACCCCAATTGGTGTATTTAATGATATCCTCTTCTTTATTTACTGTCCATGGATTTACTGCGATACCGTTAGCGTGTAAATCTTTAACATCTTCTTCACTTATAAGGAAGTGTTCAGGATGAGCTGCATCTGCATTGAGTTGAAGGCAATACTTTGCAACACCAAAATCCATAATTTCGCTACCCAAGTCTCCTGTTTCATACAAAAGACCTGTTTTAAGATTTTTGTCGATTTCTTTAACCTGACGAATACACTCGGGGTCAAAGCATGAAATTATAGAGTTCTTCTCAATACCGAATTTATAAATCTCTTCAACAACTCTTTTAACAAGGTCGTTGTCCTTTTGCGGAGGCTTGATTTCGATATTAATAAGATTCATATTTTTTGTCAGCTCTAAAAGTTCTGACAATGTGGGCAAAGTAACACCCTTAAAGTCATTAGAAAAATAAGAACCGAAGTCCAATTGGCGAAGTTGTGCGAAGGTCATTTCATCAATAGAACCCTTACCGTTTGATGTAGCATCAACAGTATAGTTATGACAAATAACGATTTCGCCGTCCTTACACAAATGAACGTCGGTTTCGATTCCGTCTGCATTAAATTCGATTGCTTTAGAAAAAGCGGGTAAAGTATTTTGAGGTGCTCGTTTATTTGCCCCTCTATGCGCTAACACAAGTGGCATAATCTCCAACTCCTTGGAATGAAAAAATTAAGTCAAATTTTGACAAATATATAATAACAAAAAATTATGCCGTTTGTAAAGAGTTATTTTTTAAATAAACTTTCAAACATTTCTACTATTTTGAACTTAAACTGATATTTTGATGTATTTGTTACTATTTCAGTTTCTTCGTCGGTCAGCACATCGGATATCCCGCACTCTGCATCAGCGGCAGGCAGGCACATTGGCGGGAACATTACACACCACCAATTCTGCCCCTCACCCTCACCTATTATAACCTTTACTGCCGTATAATAGCCTGCGGGCAGAGTTACTGAATTATCATAAGTTCGGGTTGCAAAATACTCTTTTTGAACGGTGACTTTAACATCATAATTATAGCCTTCGTTTTTAATAACTTGCAATGCAGTTTGTCTTAAATCTTCAATATGAGGTGTAATTTTTTCTTCAGCTTCGTCGGCGGTAACAGAGCCATCGAATATTTCTTTGCCCGCGGTAAGCACTGCGTCACGAACCTTGAGTTTTAAGGCTTGGTCGGCTTCGCTGTCGGAATTTGCGATTACGTGCATACGCAACATTTTATCCCTTATACTGTCGCACTGCTTTGAAAATGCTGTTATATTCAATGCACAACAGATTATGAGAGCTACAAGGATTGAGGCTTCAATTCGGATTATTGTTTTTTTCATAATTTCACTCCTAACAACCGGAGTGTTGGCAAAAATTGGGAAATATATACATAAAAAATACGGCGGAGTCAAGACCCCGCCATAATATGTAATTATGTTTACAAAATTGCTTTTATTTGTTTGCTTCTTTTTTTGAATACTTTTTCACTGCAAAGAAAGCTAAAATTGCACTTAAAATAGTTGTTACAATACTTGAAATAATCGAAACAACGCTCACTGTAATACTATACTGCGGACTTGACATATTGACAAATATCATTGTAAGAAGCCCTGTCAACACACCATAAATAAAAGATGCAAGCATATTACACACAAAAATTGATGCAACAGGCACAAAGATTAACACCTTATGCTCATTTTTTCTTCCTTTAAAAGCAAGATTGTAAAAAAGAATTGCAAAACCAACAGTTACAACAAGTGAAAGAATCGAATTAAGTCCGCTAAATAAATTGCTTACTCCAAGATGCTTAAAACCGTAATCAATCAAGTAGCTTGTAGAAACAGTAGCGGAAATACTGTTGATAATAGCACTTATTATACCAACTACCAGCTTGATTACTATTACGGATACAGGTGCAAACCACACACATTTTTCAATAGATTTTGCAGTCTGATAAAGCTGTGTTGAATTACAATTTGGACAAATACCGTTTTCGCCTATAACACTACCGCATTTTTCACAAAACATTTAAAATCCCCCTTAAAAAAATTAAGAAAATAAATCTTTCCTGCAAAACAAGTATATCATTTAAAGCAAGATTTGTCAATGTTGTTACTCAAAAAGACAAAGAAATGAGCGATTCGCAAATCGCTCCTACATTTCGAATTTCAAATTTCGCATTTCGAATTAAAAAAGCCCCCACAAAGTCGGTTGCGGTGAATACTAACCTGCATGTTAAGCAGGTGGGTGCTCTCCGTTCATATCTGTGCTCCCTTCGTCCGTCATAAAGACGGGAGGTCTGCTCCCAATGAAATCGAGTACAAGCTCCCTTTAATAGTGTGTTGGGTTAATATCGTCCGCAGTTATCGGGCTTCGCAGGGTGAAGTTATTATTTAGTTTTAATTAAGGATTATTCCTCGTCAAAATCAAACATTTCTGAAAGACGCTCTTCAAAAATCTTGCCGATTTCGTTGAATTCGTTGTCGTCTTCAATTGGCTCAAGATATGTTTCGCCGTCTTCTTCACAGACCTTGAGAATAATAAGCTCGCCGTCATCATCAAGGATTTCTTCTGCCTCATCATATACGGGAAGAAGTGCTACATATTTAGCCTTATCTGTTTCAATACGGTCAAGCTCTTCAAACACATGCTCAACACCGTTTTCGTCAATTACAGACACAAGGTCGGGATTAAATTCTTCACTCATTTTAAAAACTCCTTAATATTATAATACATATACGCCTGATTCAAGCACTACGATTTCTTTACCGCAAGAGCGTAAGTACTTATAAACCGGCTCGTCAAAAATGCGGAAATCGTTAACCGAATAATCACGAAGGCTGATAGTTCTCACCTTATTTGAGCCCGCATTACAGATAAATAATTCGTTATCATACTTTGAAATTGAAACGGGCTTATTAAATGAGGTTGACTCTTCAGAGCCTATGCGCATACTGAATTTTTTATGTGAAATTGAATAAGAAACAACGCAGTTTTTGTTGGGCACAACACTCCAGATTTGTCTGCCGTCTGCCACAACTCCGCAAATGTCACCACCGTGGTACTGCAAGTCACTTGACCAAAGCATTTCACCATCTGGCGAGAAAAGACCTGTTTCACCGCTTGGGTAAACCACAATCACCTGCTTTGAGGGTAAGGTGTCAGCCTCGCAAGAGACATAGTCGCCTAACTGCTCTGCTATTTTTTTGTACTCTGCACCGTATTTATTAAGAAGATAAACACTTTTGGTAACAGGAGTTTTCTGCATTCTTTTTATATCATATCCGTAGAAATTAACCTTGACCGAGCCGTTTTCAAGAACGGTCTTTTTTGTATAAATGATACCGTTTGAGAATGCGATGACATCGAAAACCGAATCAATAATTTTCTGCATTAAAATTCACCGCTGTATATAAATATTTAGATTATAATTGTTTTAGCCTTATTATTGTACTATGTTTTCTTCAAACGGTCAATATGATAAAATCAACAATTTTGTAATAATTTGTTTTGGCACCCTTTGTCTTTTGACGGACAATTCTCGTTTGTACAACGAATTTGCTTGCCACCGTCAAGAGTTAAAATCTCTTCCATAACCACATTCGCACCGAAATTTGTGCAATACTGCTCATAAGTTTTCTTAATTTCGCTCATAAAATCACCTCAATTATATTTGTATGTATTGTGGAATAAAATAAGCAGAGAAATAATAAAAATAAATATGTCCAAATTTTGTGAGGTGTATTTTTAATGTCTGCGAAAATTTTTCTCGGTTGTATTTTTGCGTTTTATATTATTGTGATTGTTATTGCTTTTATTAAATCCAAGCGATTTTTTACAGCGTTTTTATTGACGGCTTTGCAGGGTGTTTGCGCACTGTTTGCGGTGAATTTAATCGGGCAGTATATTATGGTACATATTCCCGTAAATGCTTGGACATTAGGTGTTTCGTCAGTCGGCGGAATTTCGGGAGTTATTATGATGGTGTTGTGCGATAGTTTTATTTAAGTGTAAAATGCAAAAAGCAAAGTGTAAAATTAAGGGTCTGCGACGCTAAATATAACAAATATCTCTTTACTGTTACAAAATTTCATGTTAATATTACATTATAAAAGTACATTATATAGGGGTTTTTATAATGGAAATATTTTCAACTGTTATTGAAGTAATAGGTGTTATTGCCTTTTCAGTTTCGGGAGCAATGGTGGCGATAAGACGAAAAACCGACCTTTTCGGTGTTATGCTTCTTGCAATTTTAACGGCTCTTGGCGGTGGACTTTTACGAGATATGATTTTCAGCTTTACACCGCCCGCTATTTTTGGTCTTAAATGGTATCTTTTGCTTTGTGTTGTGGTATCTGTTATTGTTTTTCTTATTGCGAGAAAATACAGCAAGACATATCTTGAAAACGAGACAAAGATTGAGCATATAAACGATATATTCGACGCATTGGGTCTTGGCATTTTTGCAGTTATGGGTACAAAAGTCGGTATTGAGCACGGATTTGTAAATGATGCAGTCATCACAATTTCTTGCGGTGTTATAACCTGTATCGGTGGCGGTATTATCCGTGATGTGCTTACAATGTCAATCCCCTTTGTGCTTGTAAAACGAATTTACGCAATCGCGGCCATTTGGGGTTCAAGTGTTTATTATGTTTTACATCTGTTTGAAATTAATGACGGAATTGCAATTGTTGCCGGTGTTTCTGTTACATTCATTTTACGATTACTTGCAATGATTTTTAAATGGAATATGCCGAAAGCGATAAAGTGATTTAAAAAGAGGTTGTTTAAAACAGCCTCTTTTTTATTTTCAGCGGTAGCAAGCCCCCGCCCTACTTATTCTAACATTTTTATTATTTCTTTAAATTCGGGTGTTGTTTTGAATTCATCTGTTAACGGATAGCGTTCTGTCATAAGGATTTTCATACGCTCGCACATTGTTTTACCACGGAGTGTTTTTTCGTATGTTCTTCCCTCAAAAAACTGTGCTGTTCTTCCAGAAATTTGTGGCAGTTCATCATATTTCTTTGCGTATTCAGCACTTATTTTAAGATATTCAAGTGCTTTTTCATTGTCGCCGAGTGCAAAATACAAATGGCCTAAATGACCATAGTCATAAATTCTGTGCAGCCACAATTTTCCGTAATTACTATCAGTATAAAATATATTTTGGATTGAAAGCATTTTGTTGATTGCTTCTATTTTATACTCGGGTGAAAAATTTTCATCGTAAAAGCAATAGTGGTCGATTGCATTTGAAAGTAAATACAAATGAGTTTCTATTGCGTGACTACAAGCCACATAATGCTTCTCTATGTCGGGTATAAGCATTGTAGAAAGATATTCTCTTGTATTTACCATATCAGGCATTTCTTCAAGAATTTTTTCTGCCTGTTCCTGATAACTTTCAATGCCTGTATAATATGACTTTGTGTGTAAATGTTGACAGATAAGACGCTTCGACCACATTCTGACACTATCATCTGTACAATGATTTTGAATATTGTCGTAAATCATTATTAATTCTTGCGATACTTTTTCGTATTCAGGTAAATCCTTAGTGGTTTTCTCTGCCATCAGGAGTTCCATATAACGAACAAGAATACTAAATTCACCCGGAAATTCTTTAACTGCTTTCTTGAATGTATCAAATGTTAATGGAGTATCTTTTAATCTCATTTTATCATAAAAATTCAGATACTCGTTGATTTTTTCCTCTTTCTGTACTTTGTCAACGCCGAGCAAATCATCGGTTGACACACTAAAAAATGATGCAATTACGGGAAGCATTGTTATATCGGGATAAGTTTCTCCCCTTTCCCATTTGCTTACTGCCTGAAAAGACACACCTAAGAAATCAGCAAGGGTTTCTTGGGTCATTTCTTTTTCTTTTCGGAATTTTTTAAGGTTTTCACCAAAATAAATTGTCATTAAAATCACCTCATAGTATTTTTGTAACGTTACAAGTAAATGATAGCGTGAATTTTGGAGTTTTACAATAACTTTGTTGTAGAGTTGAATTCAACTAATATTTGAATTTTTCTAAAAACAAGTTATTTGTTGTGTATACTCACGGTCGGGCACGGAGACCCGACCCTACAAGGCTATCAGTTGTATATTAGTGATATTATATAATAAACGTCTCAGACCCTTCACTTTGCGTTTTGCATTTTGCACTTTGCATTAAAACAGCAGAAGTTCCACTCTTCATTTTATAATTTTCTGTTTTTTAGGTAAAAATATAACGAGGTGTAATTATGAGTGGCGTGAAGAAGTTTTTGGCGGGGTTGTGTATTGGTGTTGTGAATGTGACTTTAGGTGCGGGTGGCGGAATGTTGACTGTACCATTATATAAAAAGATGGGAATGGACCAAAAGCAGTCTCAAATAAACGCGGTTGCTACAATTCTACCTATAACAATTATCAGTGCTGTGATTTACCTTATTAATGGTAGTGTTGCAATTTCAGACACCTATATTTATTTAATCCCCGGACTTTTGGGTAGTGTGCTCGGCACTTTTGTTATAAAAAAGACCTCAAACAAATTTCTTACTATCATTTTTGCGTTGTTTATGATTTGGGCGGGAGTGAGGTTATTCTTTAAATGAGTACAATAATTTCAATTATCGCGGGGTTTTTGTCGGGTTTAATCGGTGCAATGGGCTTTGGCGGTGGCGGAGTTTTAATTATTTATCTTGCTGTTTTTATGGATACTCCACAGTTAAAGGCGCAAGGTATAAACCTTGTATTCTTTATCCCCTGTGCTATTCTTGCCACTATTATTTATACAGTTAAAAAGCAGATTGATTATAAAGCTATTCTGCCTGTTATTCTCGGCGGAGTTTGCGGTGCAATACCTGCAAGCTTTATACTTAAAAATATGCCCACCGATTATCTTGCAAAAATCTTCGCGGTATTTCTGATTTTTATGGGTGTTTCTTCCGTTTTAAGATTGAAGAAAAAGAAATAATATGGTAAAATTATTCTATCTAAATATTTAGGTGGGATTTTATGAAAAAATTCAAAAAAGTTTTGTTGGGAATTGGAATATCTGTATTGTCATTAGCAATCATTGCAGGAATTGCATTTATGATTATCAAAATTCCTACTTTGACAATTGATTTTTCACAGCAATCTGAGCTTACGGGCAGAGCCGCGGGATTTCTTTACGGAATGGCTGAAGATGATGTGCCGACTGCAGAAATAACTGAAAGTATCGGTATAAACACTCTTGCTACAAAGCCTGCAGGCGGACTTCAGCACCCAATCGGTGATGTTAATCAAGTTGCAGAAACCTTTACAGAGGCGGGCGGCGAATATCTTTTCATTTATACTCAGGATATGTATGACACTTGGTATTATCAGTTCGACAGTCTTGAGCTTTACAATGAAAGAGTTAAGAAAACCGTAACCGAAATGGAGAATTCAGAATACAAGGATAAGCTTGTTTACTGCATTTATAACGAAATGGACAACGGTGTGTGGTTTGGTGACCATTGGGTTGAAGAAAACAGATATAAGTTTTATGACGCTTGGGCATCTACATACAATGTGGTTAAAGAAATAAATCCCGACGCAAAAATTGCAGGACCGGGTCATTGCGGTTACAACTATGACTGGAATAAGGAATTTTTGACATATTGCAAAGAAAACAACTGTTTGCCCGATATGTTCGTGTGGCATGAGCTTGCCGGTGAACCTAATTATTCAATTTATTGGATGGAATATCGTTTTGACGAATTCTACAAGACTTGTGACGAATTGGGACTCCCGCATATGCCAATCTGCATTTCGGAATACGGACTTATGCAGACAAACGGTATCCCCGGCGAATCTGTAAAATGGATTTCTCGACTTGAGGCTGACGACATTTATGGTTGTGTGGCTTATTGGCGACTTGCAAACAATCTTGCTGAAACCGTTGCTGATGATGTTACACCTAACTCAAACTATTGGGTTTACAAGTTCTATGCTGATATGAAAGGCAAGGAACTTGAAGTTACTGAATGGGATTTATTCCACAGTAATATCGGCAACTGGCTTAAGGGTAAATATCCTCTCTTCAACAAGGGATTTATCGGTATGGCATCCTTTGACGAGGCCGAAAATAAGTTCTATGTGCTTGCAGGCGGAAGTGCAGAAGACAGCAAAATAAAAATTGAAAATATTGACGAGAAATACTTTAAAAATGGCGACAAGGTAACCGTTAAGGTTAATTATGTTGATTTTAAGGGTCTTGGCGGTGCGGTTTATACCCCCGAGGAATGTATGACAGAGGTTGTCAAGGTTTCGGGAAATGCAATTAAGTTTACTCTCCCCTGCGAAGCCGAAAGTCAAGCATATTTCATTGAAATTACACCTTATGACAATGAAGAAGAAAGCGAAAATGAAAACAGAACAGTTCGTTATGAGGCTGAAGATGCAGTATTCACAGGCAACGCTTGGGTACCCGAATGGATTTCATATGCAAGTTCAAAGGGCTTGGTAGTTAAGGGACTTGATAAGGATAGTACAATCGAATTCACAGTTGATGTTGATGAAGCAGGAATGTATGACATTGACTTCGTCTATGCTAACGGTGCAGTTGAGACAGGCAGAATTACGGCTGATGCACAGATTTCAATAAATGGTGATGAACAGAATATTGAATTCCCCTCTTCAATTAAAGAAGAATATATGGAATGTGTTACAATTACCGCTGAACTCAAAAAAGGTAAAAACACAATTCATATAAATGTGCTTAATGATGCAATATTGACACTTGATTTTATTGATATTTCAGAATTTGACGATACAAATCTTAATGTCTATTTTGCACCATTACAATCAAGAAATGAAGATGTGAATGAAAATGCTTATTCTGTAATTGTTACAGAGAGTCGTATTTATTATCTTTCGCTCGAAAACAATACTGATTTGAATGTTACACTAAATGGTATTACAAGCACAATTGAAAGTAACGGAAGAATTTTCTTACATCGTGGTTACAACAAAATTACATTTAATGATGATACCGTTATTACTGAAATTAATTCTTACAACTACTTCCCCGCCTACTATATCTCTCCTCTTTATGATATTTCTGTTTACAATGGTGCAACTATTGAAGATGATGTGAATACTACGAGTGGCAAGAGAATTGGTTGGATTGCTTCTGACACGGAAAGTTATGCTACATTCAATATAAATGTAAAAGAGGCCGGGTATTACAATTTCACTATTGAGTACTCAAACAACGAAGAAGGCGGATTCCACGCTTACAATGTTGACCTTATTGAGAGATACATTACATTTACCGTAAACGGTGAAAATCGTGGTAATTATTTCTTCCGCAGTACATACAGTTGGGAAACATACAAGACTAAAACTGTTGTACTTTATCTTGAAGCAGGCGATAACGAAATCAAGCTTTCTAATGACGGTTCATATAGCTTTAATGACAGAATTACTTATGCGCCAAACATTGGCGATATTCAGGTAAATCCATTCTAAAAAACTAACAAAAAGAATGTTAATAAATTGACAAAAAAAGATAGCGCTCTCATTTCAGGGATTTTATAGCCTTAAATCAATTATTTTGGCGCAGAACTTTGTTAAAATGCTTGAAATACCAAAGTATTCCTTCGCATTTATGTCTCGTTCTGCATCCAAACTAATAAGATTTAAGGTGCTAGCAGTTTTAAGTCAGATAATTTTCGTTCAGACAAAATGACAAAAACCTCTCAAGGCTGACGCCTTGAGAGGTTTTTTCGTGAAGTATTAACGGAAAGTATCGACTTAAAACCTATAAAATCCCTAAAACGAGAGCGCATTTTCGGTGTCTTTTTTTGTTATTCCGCCAAAAAATTTTTTATTATTTCTTTTCTATTGATAATACTAATTTTATAAGGTATAATTAACACAACAATTTACAATGGGTAAATTTGTTATTTATGTGTAATTTAAATTGTGTTTTGGAGGCTAAAAACAATGAAAGTACAGTTTACAGAAACCGTATTAAGAGATGCCAACCAGTCACTTATTGCTACAAGAATGCCCTTCTCAGACTTTGAGCCAATTCTTGAAAAGCTTAATTCGGCAGGTTATTATTCTCTTGAATGCTGGGGCGGTGCAACTTTCGACTCTTGCCTTCGTTATCTTAACGAAGACCCATGGGTTAGACTTCGCCGCATTAAAGAAAAGTGCCCTGACACGAAGTTACAAATGCTTCTTCGCGGTCAGAACCTTTTAGGTTACAAGCACTATCCCGACGATGTTGTTAGAATGTTTATTAAGAAGAGTATTGAAAACGGTATTGATGTTATCAGAATATTCGACGCTCTTAACGATGTTCGCAACATCAAGGTAGCAGTTGACGAGACAATTAAAAACGGTGCAATTGCATCAGGTGCTATTTCTTATACAACAAGCCCTGTTCACACACTCGAAAACTATGTGGCTCTTTGTAAAGAAATGAAAGAAATGGGTTGTTCTACAATCTGCATTAAAGACATGGCAGGCGTTATGACTCCCGTTGAAGCAAAAGACCTTGTAGGCGCAATTAAGGATGCAATGCCCGAAATGCCTGTTATTCTTCACACTCACTGCACAACAGGTATGGCTTATATGACAATTCTTAAGGCAGTTGAAGCAGGTTGCGATATTATTGACACAGCAACATCTTGCTTCTCAGGTGGTACTTCACAGCCTGCAACAGAAACATTATATGATGCTCTTACAGGTCTTGGCTATGAAACAGGACTTAACAGAGACACATTAAAGGAAGTAAACGACCACTTCAAGCCACTTCGTGATAGTTACCTTTCATCAGGACTTTTAAAGCCAAAGGCACTTGTTACTGATACAGACGCATTGACTTATAAGGTTCCAGGCGGAATGCTTTCAAATATGATGGCAAACCTTGAAGATATGAATGCTCTTGACAGAATGGAAGAAGCTCTTTTAGAAATTCCTCAGGTTCGTAAAGATATGGGTTATCCCCCACTTGTTACTCCTCTCAGCCAGATGGTTGGTAATCAGGCTGTTACAAATGTACTTGTGGGCGAAAGATACAAGAACATTTCAAAAGAAATCAAGGCATATATCAAGGGTGAATATGGTAAGGCACCCGGCGAAATTGACGCAGAACTTCAAAAGAAAGTTCTCGGCGACGAAGCTCCCCTCACTTGCAGATTTGCTGATACTCTTGAGCCTATGTTCGAAAACACAAAGGCAGAGCTTGGCGACCTTGCTAAATCTGACGAAGATGTGCTCTCTTACATTGCTTTCCCCGCACAAGCTGAAAAGTTCCTCGAAAGCCGTGCCGAAAAAGAAAAGAACACATTCAAATATACAATCAAAAAGGTTGATTAAGGAGTGACGAAATATGGAATTAAGCATATTAGACGCTCTTAACATTTCGCTTACAGGTTTTGTAGTTGTTCTTATTATTCTTGCACTTCTTGCAGTTATTATCGTATTACTTTCAAAGGTTATAAGAGTTGTTGAGGGTATTGGTAATAAAAAAGAAGCTAAAGAAGAGCCCAAGGTAGTTTCTGCTCCCGCAGTTACTGCTACTCCTACCACTGTTGTTCCTACAGCAACTCCCGTAGCTTATTGTGGCGGAGTTGAGCTTTACAAAACTGACCTCAAGAGTGCCGCATCTATCATGGCAATTGTAAGCCACGAAAGTGGTATTCCGCTTGAGCGTCTTCAGTTCACATCAATCAGACTTGTTGATGATGTTGAGCTTTATAAGACAGACGACAAAACCGCCGCAACAATTATGGCAATTGTAAGCCACCAGAGCGGTATTCCCCTTGACAGACTTGTATTTAAGTCAATCAAACTTATCGAAGAATAACAAAGGAGATTTTTGATATGAAATACGTTGTTACATTAAACGGAAATGATTATGAAGTTGAAGTAAACGAGCTTAATGAAGCTATGGTTACATCTGTTGTTCCCTCAGCAACACCCGTAGCAGTTGCTCCCGTTGTTGCTGCTCCTGTTGCAGCTCCTGCACCCGCAGTTGTTGAGGCTGCTTCTGCACCTGCAGCAGCACCCGCACCTGTTGCAGTTGGCGACGGCACAAAGGTTACTGCTCCCATGCCCGGTACAGTTCTTTCAGTTAACGTTTCAAATGGTCAGGCTGTAAACGAGGGTGATGTTCTTTTCATTCTTGAAGCTATGAAAATGGAAAATGAAATCGTTGCTCCCTGCGCAGGTACAGTTAAGCAGGTTATTGCAACAAAGGGCGCATCAGTTGCTACTGATGAGGTTCTTGCAGTAATCGGCTAATCGGAGGCGATACTCGATGTCAATTATAAACGCACTTATTGAACTTTTGAGCCAGTCTCAATTCGCAAACCTTGAATGGCAGAATTGGGTTATGATTGGTGTTTCATTTGTTCTTCTTTATCTTGCGATTGTAAAGAAATTTGAGCCACTTTTGTTGCTCCCCATCGCATTCGGTATGCTTTTGGTAAACATTTACCCGCCAATCATGGCTGACCCGCTTATGATGTCATCTTATGAGGGCGAGGTTGTTGAGGGCGCTCATTGGTATGACACTGGTGTTTTAAGGCTTATATATCTCGGTGTTAAATCGAGTATATTCCCCTGCTTAATCTTTATGGGTGTCGGCGCAATGACTGACTTTGGTCCTTTGCTTGCAAACCCCTCAAGCCTTCTTTTAGGTGCAGCAGCACAGCTCGGTATTTACGTTGCATTCCTTATTGCAATTGCATCAGGTCAGTTTACTGCTGAAGAAGCAGCATCAATCGCTATTATCGGCGGTGCAGACGGCCCCACAGCTATTTTCCTTACAGGAAAGCTTGCTCCACATCTTTTAGGACCTATTGCCGTTGCGGCATATTCATACATGGCACTGATTCCTCTTATTCAGCCACCAATTATGAAAGCTCTTACAACTAAAAAGGAAAGAGAAATCAAAATGAACCAGCTTCGTACGGTTAGTAAAGCTGAAAAGATTATCTTCCCCATTATTGTTACAGTAATTTGTGTTCTTCTTATTCCCGATGTTGCTCCTCTTCTTGGATTCCTTATGCTTGGTAACCTTTTCAAAGAGAGCGGAGTTACAGACAGACTTTCAGATACAGCACAAAACACTCTTTGCAACATTATAACAATCCTTTTAGGCGTTACAGTTGGTGCAACTGCTGAAGGCAAGACATTCCTTGATATCAAAACACTTCTTATCATTGGTATCGGCTTGCTTGCATTCTCTTTCTCAACCGCAGGCGGTGTACTCTTTGCAAAGCTTATGAACGTTATTACAAGAGGCAGAGTTAATCCTCTTATCGGTTCAGCAGGCGTTTCTGCTGTTCCTATGGCGGCTCGTGTTGCACAGGTTGAGGGCAGAAAATACAACCCATCTAACTTCCTTTTAATGCACGCAATGGGACCAAACGTTGCAGGCGTTATTGGCTCTGCAGTTGCCGCAGGTTTCTTACTTTCACAGTTTGGTTAATGCCACAAAACACATAATATAAGTAAATCCCTACTGAAATTCAGTAGGGATTTTTCATATCTTTACGGGGATTTTATTTTTCATTATTATGCTTTCAGACGTAACATGACATTGATAGGCTAACACACTAACTCCGTTTTTGCTTGCCAAATTTAAGGTTTCTGCGAATTCGGGATGTGTAATTCGGTTTGGCTCAAAGTAAAGCACATTATCCATTTGAACAACAAACAAAACATAGGCCTTATAGCCCTCTGTAACGGCTTTTTGAAGCTCTTTGAGATGTTTTATGCCTCGCTCTGTGGGAGCGTCAGGAAAACGTACCACGCCGTCATTTTCAAGAGTTACACCCTTAACCTCAATAAAGATTTTGTCTGTTTCGGTTTCAACATAGATATCAAATCGGGAATTACCGTATTTGCACTCAGGCTTCACATAAGTTATGTTTTCAAACATCTGAGGCAAATATTCAAGAGCAACATAGTTTACTATCTGACTATCTATATTGACAAGTTTTTCGCCTTTTTGTACGGCAATCAAATCATATTTTGTTTTGCGATTTGGATTATTGGATTTTTGAAGATAAACCGTTGCACCTTTTGTGAGTAATTCTCTACATCTGCCCGTATTTTTAACATGGCAGACTTCCGTTTTACCATTTATTAAAACATTCGCAATAAAACGGTTGGGACGGTCTTGAAACTCACCTTTTACTATATTTTCATGTTTCATAATTCACCAATAAAAAAGCGGTGATAGTCACCTACCACCGCCATATTTGCCAATAAATTATTTTGCGTTTGCTTTTCTTGCTTCGATTTCTGAAACCATCTGTGCCTGCTTCTTCTCTGTAATTGTATAGAAGAACATAGGAACTGCACAAGCAAACATACTGATAACACCTGAAAGAACAAGCATATTCCAAAGAGTGTTTGCACCCTCTGCTGAGATATATCCTGTTTCAGCGTCAATACCTGCAGCTGCGAATGAAATAACACCGATGAATGCACCAACAGCCATACCGATTTTATTGATAAGTGTCTGCATAGCAAAGCAGATACCCTCACCACGCTCGCCTGTTTTCCATTCAAGATAGTCAACAGTATCACCAATCATAGCGTAAGTGATAATGTTGTTAACACCCTGAGGAATACCGAGAAGAACAAGTCCGATTGCGGCAACAATAAGCTTCCAAGTCTCATCATAGCCAACGAAATACATAACAGCCATTACCGCACCACCAAAGAGATGAACGAGAATATATGCCCATTTCTTTGTGAACTTCTTGGACATCCACGGAACAAGAAGAGAAGCAACAAGACCGCCGGGAACAACAAGAAGTGTAATTAAGCTATAAAGACCTTCGTTTTGAAGAACATACTTGGCAAAATAAAGACCGCCTGTGTATGTATAAACCATTCTTGCGCCACCGAGAACACCTGAAAGAACAATAAGAAGAAGCTCTTTATTCTTAAAGAGAAGCTTTAAGTTGTGACCAAAGCTTGGTGGGTTATCATCTGCTGTGAAGCGTTCTTTGGTATTCTTAAATCCATAGAAGAACATTGGAACAGCAAGAACAACAAGAACTGCAGCACAAATGAAATATGTCCATTTAAGTGTGTCAGCATTTGCAACTTCTTGACCTGCAATAACTGTGCTAACAAATGTGTTTGCTGCCTCTTCAACAGTAAGGCCTTGGTTTGCAACAAGTTTTTCAATTTCAACAGCCTTGTCAACCATAATCTGGTCAATCATATCTTCTGTGTACTTATATTTACTTGTAACTGCACCTGTAATAATCGGAACAAAAACAGTAACGATACCTGCACCGAGTGTGCAAAGAAGACGAGTAACAGTGAGAAGATTGCCACGAACAACTGTGTCGTTTGTCATACATGTTGAAAGTCCCCAATATGGAACGTCAGCAACAGTGTATGTAACTGACCAAATGACATAAATAATTGCAATGATAATGAATGATGATGTTGCTTTTGCCTGGAAAACAGGTAAGAAGCAAGCAATTGTCATAATTGCAATTGGAATAGCCATCCATTTAAGATAAGGACGACATTTACCCCATTTTGTTCTTG
>CALFTO010000021.1 GCA_937916195.1 uncultured Clostridia bacterium | reverse complement strand
TTCTTGAGCTTTCAGAGCTCGTTAAAGCAGTAGAAGAAGAATTTGGCGTATCAGCTGCAGCAGCAGTTGCAGTAGCAGCTCCCGCAGCAGGCGGCGCAGAAGCAGCAGCAGAGAAGACAGAATTCGACGTTGAACTTACAGAAGTTGGCGCAGAAAAGATTAAGGTTATCAAGGCAGTTCGTGAAGTTACAGGTCTTGGTCTTGCAGAAGCAAAGGCTGTTGTTGACGGCGCTCCCAAGGTACTTAAGGAAGCAGCTTCTAAGGAAGATGCAGAGAGCATCAAAGCTAAGCTTGAAGAAGTTGGCGCTAAAGTTACTCTTAAATAATTTAAGAATTATTAAATTAACCCCACTCTCGCAGGAGTGGGGTTATATTTTTGCTAATATAATTAACACAATAATTTGTTGATTGTTAACAAATTATCAACAAAATATTTGTTCAACATTTTCGATAAAAAGTGTTGAAATTATTCGTAACTAGTGCTATTATGTACGCATAAAAATGATTAAAGGAGGTGCACAGGATGGATTTCGCAGGCATTCTTGAAATGATTATGGGATTACTTGGTGGCGTTGATGTTGAAGGCATTATTGCTACAATCACAGGTCTCCTTGGTGGTCTTCTTGGCTAATTTTATGTAATTAAAAATCAGGTGTGCTCGTCACACCTTTTTTTTATAAGGAGATATATTTATGAAAAAAATTATATTATCTTTATCTATTTTTTTAGTATTTTGCTTTATTTTTGTAGGTTGTTCTGAAAAAAATGACGAAGAAAGTACAACAACTACATCCAATACAACAAATACAGTTGAGTCTACCACAATAACTACAGAAACAACCACTGAAGTTAAGAAAACTACAGAAACAACCACTGAAAAGCAAACTGAAAAACAAACATTTAGCAGTAATGAAGATACAACAACTACAACTAAAAAGAATCAGAGTAATCCGTTGATTAGTGATGAAGATATGGAAAAAATTGAAAACAGTAATGCTGAAGTGTTCTTTACTGATAATCCAAACAACAAATATATCGTTGCTGTATCTGACAAATATGGCTCAAATAAAGAAAATCTTGTGGCATTAGTTAAAGTTAATGCGGAGTTTCCGAGTGCAACCGTCCTTGAATTTTCAGGCAAAAAAGATGCCAATGGCGACCTTGTTATGACATATACTGAGTTGAAATACGTGTATGACGTTAATGAAGAAACTAATACAGTAGTCAAAGCAAGTAAGAATGGGTTAGATAATGATGGTGTTAGTTTTGTTGAGGCAAAAATATTAATTACGCTTACAAAAGAGTATTTTATTCCTGAACTACCTAATCTAAAAGCAAATAAACGATTGCCCGAATAAAATCACGTTAAAGCAGTAGAATTCTACTGCTTTTTTATTGCAACAAAACACAATGTGTGATAAAATTTAATAAATATATAATTTTTGGGTGATTATTTTGTCAAAGTATTCAGAACGGGCAGTCGAGCTCTTTATGTCGGGTAAAAATTGCTCGCAGGCAGTTTTTGTAGCTTTCGCAACCGATTTGGGACTTACCGAAGATATGGCACTTGCCATATCCGTTGGTCTCGGTGGGGGAGTAGGAAGAATGCGAGAGGTCTGCGGGGCTATAAGCGGAGCCTCAATGGTGGTAGGTCTTAAATACCCCGAACTCGATAAGGGCGAAGTCTATGAAAAAGTTCGTCTTATCGCTGACGAATTCAAGAAAACCAATCCGTCAATTGTGTGCAAAGAATTGTTGGGACTTTCAAAGCCTGAAAATTCAAGTGTACCCGAAGCCCGCACAGCAGAATATTATAAAAAGCGTCCTTGCGTTAAGATTGTAGAAGATGCGGCAAAAGCCACAGAAAAAATATTATTTGGTGAGGTAGAATAAATATGTCACAAGCTTATGTTTATTTTGAAAATGATACCGCTATCATTGGTAATGATTATATTGAAAGACGCTTTTCTACAGCGGATAACCGCCTCACAACCACCGAAATCATAAATAAGCGTATAGACGATGGAAAATCACTTAAATTCAAAAAGTTTTCTGCTGAATTTTTCATTGGCTTCCGCAGAAAGAAATTCTTTGGATATGCCACAGACTTTCTCTCATCAAACGACCTTAAAGTGCAGAGCGTAAATGTGCTTAAACGTCGTGTCGAGTTCGTTTTTGAGCCCTATACATATAACGGCGCAAGAATTACATTTATAATGAATGTGGAAATTGAAGACGATAAGCATTATATGCACAAAAATATTGAAATGATGGTAGACCCCGACCGTCAGCATTTGGTTACTATTGATTATATTGATTGCGAGCACATCTGTGTTGATAATCTTGAGCAGATGTGGACAATTGGTGATATCGAAAAAGCACATATCAGTGCTTATCATGCCTCACTTGGTCAGCCGTTTTATATGAACGGAATGTTCTTCGGCTCTGAATTTCCACTTACTGAAACAAAAATTCGTGATAATGTAGGCTATATCCGTTATTTCAGCGGTAAGCGTTTTGATGAATTAAACCTTAACTGTGGTCATACTTTCCGTACATGGAATACTGTTGTTGGTGCGGCAAGAACCCTTGATGAGCGTGTAATCCGCGAAGATTTCTTAACATATATTCGCGAGATTTCACGTCCCGTTCAGCCTCGTTTCCAATATAACTCGTGGTATGACCATATGCACGATATTACTGACGAAAATATCAGTAAATCCTTCAAAGAAATTGAAAAAGGACTTTCACAAACTCTCGTTCCACCCCTTGATTCTTATGTTGTGGATGACGGTTTTGTTGATTGGAAAGCAGATTTCTGGACTTTCAACCAAAAATTCCCCAATGAGCTTTATCCCGCAGTAGCACTTGCAAAGAAATTCTCATCAGAATTCGGGCTTTGGAACGGTCCTCGTGGCGGTTATAATGACGAAACCGGTCCTTTCGGCAAGAGAATGGAAAAAGCAGGCAAGGGCGGATATAACAAAGCTGCAAAAGATGTATGCGTTTCTTCTCATGCTTATATTAAAAATATCACAGATTATTATCTTGATTACACTAAAAAATTCGATATTAACTATTGGAAGCTTGACGGTTTTCTTCTCACTGCCTGCCCAAGCAAAAAACACGGCCATATGACAGGCGGATATAACGGTATGTATCAATATACTGAAATGTGGGAAAATTGGATTAATATTTTCAAGAAAATTCGTTTAAGCCGTGAAACTGTGGGCAAGGATATGTGGATAAATCAGACAAGTTATTCCACACCAAGCCCTTGGTTCTTGCAGTGGTCAGACAGCTTGTGGATTCAGAATAGTGAGGACATCGGCTTTATAGATAAAACTAAAAAGGGCGAGAATTTGAGCGATAAGGACGTTGACAGAACTCTCACTTATCGTGATAATTGCTATTACGACTTCAGCGTTACAAGAAATTATCAGTTCCCGCAAGAATTTCTTTATAACCACGACCCCATTTATGGCAATACCGCAAAAATCTCTATGACAGATGAAGAATATCGTAAGTATATGCTTATGATGGCAACACGCGGTACTGCATTTTGGGAGCTTTATTATTCATATAATATGTTTAATAAGGCAAAATGGCGTATTAATGCCGATGCACTTCGCTTTATCCGTAATGACTATGAATCACTTAAAACTTCACAGTTTATCGGCGGTTGTCCCGCTAACGGAGAAGCATATGGTTATTCCTGTTGGAGTGAAAATAAGGGAATTGTATCACTCCGCAACCCCGCAAACCGCCCTCAGAGTATTACCGTTACTCTTGATGAAAATATCGGCGTTAACGAAAATGCAAAAGATATGCGTGTAGCCTTTGTTTATCCCTATGGCAAGCAAACCGAGGGCAAAACATATAATTTCGGTGACACAATAACCGTTAATCTTGCTCCTCTTGAAGCAATGATTATGAAATTCTCTTGTGCAGAAGAAAAACTTCCTCAGCTTATCTACGGCAGATTTGACAGTGCTAACGATTTGTTACTTTTCTTTAACGACAGAATTGTTGTTGACGAAAACGCAATTTCATCCGATGTTCAAATCAGCAAAACAGAGCTTTTAGAGGATTACAGCACACTTAAAATTACTTTCGCTGAAAATGTTGAAAAAGCATTTGTTTCACTCACAGTTAAAAATATCTTTGGTGATATGATCGATGCACAGTTCAGCGGTAACAATTATGCTGATTTTATCTGCGCAGACAATAAAATCCCCTGTGGCAGAGATTTCACAGTTCAATGTAATCTTAACACCGCAGAGGACGGCGTATTGTTCTCAATCGGTGATATGATTAATGTAAGCAGTCGTGAGGGCTATGGCGTAATCCGTTTTGGTGATAAAACAAGCAGGGGAGATATTGCCCTTAAAAATGGTGATAAGCTTGCCGTTGTCTGCGAGCCTAACGGACTTGTCAAGCTTTATGTAAACAGAGATTTGGCTTGTTCAGTTTATAACGGCGACGAATATTGCACCGCCCTTGAAAACAGCGAAGTAACACTTACAGAAAACACTTCTGATTTAAAGATTATGTCAAAATCACTTTCTTATGACGAAATCTAAAGGAGTTATGTTATGGAGTTAAATAAGCAATTGTTAGCTAAAACTGAAGGTAAACCCAACAAAGACAACATAATTCTCTGTGGTAATGTGCGTGTAACCGTGCTTACAGACAGAATGGTGCGTGTTGAATATTCACCCGCAGGTGATTTTACCGATTTGCCGTCACAGACCGTTTGGTATCGTGATTTCGGCAAGGTTGATTTCACAAAAGAGGTTAAAACGGATATTCTCATAATCAAAACCAAGTCAGCAGAATTCTATGTAAACAGCCATTCAGGTAATTTCAAATATGCGGTTATCAACGGCAAACAATGTTCTTATGACGCTTCTCATAACCTTAAAGGCACAACCCGAACTCTTGACGGTACATTTGGTCCGGTAAACCTTGATGACGGTATTCTCTCAACTGACGGCGTTTCTGTTTATGACGATAGCAAAACTCTGCTTTTGCAGGCTGACGGAATGCTTACCGAACGCGAAAAGGATACAAAAGATATTTATGTTTTCGCATTCGGCAAAAACTATGTTGATTGGCTAAAGGATTTCTATAAAATTACAGGCAAGCCACCCCTTGTGCCACGCTATGCCCTGGGCAATTGGTGGAGCCGTTATCGTGCCTATACACAAAAAGAATATGAAGATTTAATGGCAGAATTTTTCCGCCGTGACATTCCTTTGACCATTGCCACCGTTGATATGGATTGGCATTGGGTTAAAATTGATGAAAAATTTGGTAAGTGCGAGAAAAAAGGCGTAAAGTGGGGTAGCGGTTGGACAGGATATAGCTGGAATACTGACCTTTTCCCCGACTATAAAGCCTTCTTGCAAAAGCTTCACGATATGGATTTAAAGGTTACTTTAAATCTTCACCCGGCCGACGGTGTCCGTAGCTTTGAAAATCAATATGAAGATATGGCAAAGGCTATGAACATTGACCCCGCAACCGAAAAAACAGTTGAATTTGACTTAACCGATAAGAATTTCATTAATGCCTACTTTGACATTCTTCATCATCCCTTTGAGAATGAGGGCGTAGATTTCTGGTGGATTGACTGGCAACAGGGCACAAAGAGTAAAAAAGCAGGTCTTGACCCCTTGTGGCTGCTCAATCATTACCATTATTGCGATAATGAAAAAGAGAATAGCCGTCCGCTCATTCTTTCCCGCTATGCAGGCATCGGCTCACATCGTTATCCTTTAGGATTTTCGGGTGACACCGCAATTAACTGGAAAGTGCTCAATTTCCAACCCTATTTCACCGCAAACGCGGCAAACTGCGGTTATACTTGGTGGAGTCACGATATCGGCGGTCACCATTTCGGCGAGCACGACGACGAACTCTATATCCGTTGGTTGCAGTATGCGGTTTTCTCACCGATTTTAAGACTTCATTCTACCGCCCTTGAAACTCTTGGCAAAGAGCCTTGGAATTTCTCTTGGGAGGCTGAGGTATTGGGCGCAGAAAGCCTGCGTCTCCGCCATAAGCTTATTCCCTATATTTATGCAATGAATTATCGCTCATATAAAGAGGGCAGAGCACTCTGCGAGCCAATGTATTATACATATCCCGAAAATCAAGAGAGCTTTGAAGTGAAGAATGAGTATTTCTTCGGCTCTGAAATTCTCGTTTGCCCAGTAACCACTAAACTTGACGGCAAAACAAAAACTGCCGCAACAAAAGTGTGGTTGCCCCAGGGCAGATGGACTAACATCTTTGACGGCAAAATCTATAAGGGCGGTCAAACCGTTGTAATCAACAGCCCAATTAATACTATTCCTGCTCTTGCAAAAGAGGGGGCAATTATACCTATGAGTGCCGATGACGGCAATTCGTGGCAGTGCCCACAGCACCTTGATATTGATATTTACCGCGGTAACAATTCCTTTGATTTCTATGAGGATGACGGTGAAACCTGTAACTACAAAAACGGCGAGTATTCAATTACAAAAATGACTGTTCAAGAAGAAAACGATACCCTGACATTTACAATAAACGGTGGCAAAGCACTTAAGTGTATTCCTGCCAAGAGAACTTATACTCTTAATTTCAAGGATATCGAGGACTTTGACGAAGTAATTGTAATAATCAACGGTACCCAAACTCCCGCAAGCTACGGCAAAAGCTTCGTAAATCTTGAAGATATAACCGTAGAGGACGAAATCACAGTAACCCTTAAGGGCATTGTTGCCAAAAAGAATAAGCCCGTTCGTGAGCGTGCGCTCGATTGCCTTATTCATCTTAACGGACCAAATATGAAAAAAGTCCTCACAAATAAAAAACTCAATAATTGCGAAACCGTAGCAGATTATAAGTCCTTTATCCGTGGCATAAAAGCAAAATCTTTGCGTATGTGTATGGACGAAGCCGTTTTCGCACTTGAATAATGCAGACACTTCCTATCCTCCCTCTGACGAGGTCGCGGGCATCCGGTGGATGCCGAATTAGCGATGCCTGAGCCGGCAGGCGAGTAATTGGTGTCATTTTCGTAAGAAAATGACGGAGGGAGAGAAAATGCGTAGGGACAGAACTCCTGTTCTGTCCGAGAAATAATAAAGTCACCCACACACTTTTTACAGTGCGTGGGTGACTCTTTTTAATTATTCACTTTTCTTTTCAAAATAGAAACATTCACCATCAAGACTTATATTTCCTCTGTGCCCTTTTAAGTCATCTTCCAAAGACTCTGATTCATAGTTTACACAGTAAATACACCTTTCTGCAACAACTTTTCGTAATCTTGTATCATATTCTTCTTTTGACAGAATTGTTATTTCTTCTTCATGAATTCGGTGAATTAAAGAAACGTTTAAGTATATTTCTTCAAA
Organism: uncultured Clostridia bacterium; assembly: GCA_937916195.1. Classification (GTDB taxonomy): domain Bacteria; phylum Bacillota; class Clostridia; order Oscillospirales; family Acutalibacteraceae; genus Fimenecus. The sequence continues at coordinate 2,528 of CALFTO010000021.1, read as the reverse complement.
TTCATTTTCGATAAAATAAGGTGAACAACAGTTTTCTTCTGAGTATTTTACAAGCTTGATAAATGAATTGTAATGCTCATTACAGTAATTTGCAAACTGCTCAATGTTTTCAATTCCCTCAGGATATTTGCAATAATTAATATTATTTAATACAATAGATTTCATGTTTTCTCCTTGTTTTACAATAATTATTTTATCTCATTTACAAGATAAAAAGTTTAATTATAATTCTTGTACCTCGCACATGTTAGCTTCCAACATAATAATCACTCCCAATAATTTATTAAAAACATTTTAGCATATAAAACAATAGTTTGCAAGATTTAATAGGCTCCACCCTTGAGGGGGAGCTGTCGCGAAGCGACTGAGGGGGGTATATACACTTGCCTTTTATCCACGATTTTGTTATAATCACCTTGAGGTGTTAATATGAAAAATCTCAAAAAATTCCACATTGGCTTGCGAACACTCAAAACCGCCACAGCCGTGGTAATCGCAATGCTTTTGGTGACCTCTTACGGCACAACAACCTCGCGCCTTATCTTCGCAATGCTCGGCGCTATGGCGGTTATTGAGCCCACCTTAAAAGACTCAATCGGCTCTTGCCTTACGCAGATTTTCGGCGTATTCTTCGGCGCGATTGCAGGTGTTTTGCTGATGCTTCTGCCCATAAATCCCCTTGTGGCAACGGGTATCGGCATCGTGCTTGTAATAACAATTTATAATCTTCTGCATATCCGTTTTTCACCAACACTCCCGTGTCTTATGGTGGTGATAATCTGCACCACACCCGATATTCAGCCCCTTACATATGCTCTGGGCAGACTTTGGGATACCGCAATCGGCTTGGGCGTGGGGCTTATTATCAATTCGCTGATTTTTCCATATAACAATACCCGAAAAATTCGTCTGACCGCAGAAAGCCTTGATAAAGAGATTATTCTTTTTCTTGAAGATATGTTTGACGGCGATAATGAGTACCCCGACACCGAAAAAATGACCTCAACCATTGATACTCTCGCTCGTCAGCTTTCAATTTTCTCAAATCAATGGTTACTTCTGCGACTTAAAAGAAACCGTAAAAGACTTGAGGTTTTCAATATCTGTGCCGACAAAGCCCGTCAGCTCGTAGCACAAATGGAAGTCCTCAGCCGAATGGAAAAACACGGAAGCTTAAGCGAAGAAAACCTAAACCGATTGGTCGAAAACGGAGCGCTTATCCGCGATGTCACCGTAACAACCGAAATGACCGAAAACGATATTATAACTAACTACCATGTTACCCAAATTCTAAATCTCCGCGAGGATTTAATCGAAGCCTTGCAAAAATCAAAACGGAATAAATAATTAAAATAGATAATCGGTTGACGGAACTAATTAAAAATGATATATTTAACTTGAGGTCAGTGTAAAAATAGGTCACAAGGGACGAACACACAGAACCGTCCCCTGTGCAGTATGGAATTCTTCCGGATGGGGGCTGGGGAAGTAAAATGAATAGCCCAGGTGTTTTAGGCTTTGGTTATATAATTAGAGTCACACCTGCATAAAGGGAGTTTTAATATGATACATGGAAGAATTACTCAATATGATTGTTCATTCTTTTTTCTTAAAAAGAAACATTTTTGTTTCAAATGCGGGAATGAGTTAGAGAGAAAAAAACGTGAAATAGTTGTCAATTCGGAATCAGAAGAAGCAAAAAACTATGATTTTTTTGTTGTTGATACCTTTTTGAAAGGTAATATAATGTTTGTAACTTATTATTTCAAGTGTTCTAGCTGTGGAACAATTTATGAAATACGTGAATTGAAAAAAATGGAAAAAGAAACAAGAAAGAGGGAAAGGGGAAGATAAGAGAGTGAAGTGCAGAGTGCACAGGGGACGGTTCTCTGTGTTCGATAAAAGTGCACAGGGGACGGTTCTCTGTGTTCGATAAATCTTAATATCAACCAACGGGACGAGGCTAACCACCTCGTTTTTTTATGCAATAAACACCAAATAAACACCAAATCGACATTTTGCAAAAAATAAAACCGCTGAAAGCCTTGATAAATAAGGATTTTTCAACGATTTTATTTGACGCAGAAGGAGAGACTCGAAATCCAAAAAGTAGGTTTCACGAAATTCCACGAAGTGCCGTGAAGCCTTATATATCAACGGTTTGCGCGATTTCACCTTTTATGAGGTTTCACGAAAATAAACACCATTTCACAAAAATAAACCGCAAATAAACCGCAAAAAATGACTGTTTTTTATGAGTGCACAGGGGACGGTTCTATGTGTTGACTAAAGCGTTATTAGTGCACAGGGGACGGTTCTGTGTGTTCTTCAAATGACAAGTGATTTCGTAGGGGCGGGTCTCCGTGCCCGCCCGTTACGGCGTCCTCGACGCACTGTCAAATAACTCACTTGTACAAACCCTTTTCGGCAACAATTACAACACAGTTGATTTAACCGAAAACGCCCTCATAAATGTAGGGGCGATTCACGTGTCAAGAGTATGATTGTATACAGTAGTGTAAGATGAT
>CALFTO010000020.1 GCA_937916195.1 uncultured Clostridia bacterium | reverse complement strand
AAAGAAAAAGAGGGGTTTCTTTGGACTTTTTAATCGCAACTCATAATATGAAAAAGCAGGCGGAATTGCAGAGAATTCTCTCACCGCTTGGCATAAACGTACTTACTGCCGATATGGCAGGAATTGAGCTTTCAGACGTTGACGAAACAGGCACAACCTTTGAAGAAAATGCATTTTTAAAGGCGGACAGCGGTTGCAAAGAAAGCGGAATGGTCTGTGTAGCAGACGATTCGGGACTTATGGTTGACTTCCTTGACGGTGCCCCCGGTGTTTATTCCGCACGCTTCGGCGGTGAGCACGGGAACGATGTAAAAAACAACGAAAAATTGTTAAATCTTATGAAAGATGTTCCCGACGAGGAACGAACAGCCCGATTTGTAAGCTGTGTATGTTGTTGCTTCCCCGACGGAAGAAGCTTCACAGTTCGTGGCACTTGCGAGGGTATTATTGCTCACGAAGTACACGGCAACGGCGGTTTTGGTTATGACCCGTTATTTTTAGTAGATGACAAAACATTCGGTGAACTCACCGCAGAAGAAAAAGATAAGGTCAGCCACCGCGGAAACGCACTCCGCAAATTTGTAGAAGAATTACCAAAATATTTAGGAGAATAATATGACAAGTAAAGAAAGAGCATATTGGAGAGGTCAGGCAAACGGTCTCCCCGCATTATTTCAGGTTGGCAAGGGTGGAATTTCAGACGCCCTCATTAAGCAGACTGACGATGCACTTAAAGCCCGCGAGCTTATTAAAATTAAGGTGCTTTTAGAAACAAGCCCCGAAAAGCCAAAAGAAATCGCACAAAAGCTCAGTGAGGCAACAAACAGCGATTGCGTTGGCGTTATCGGTGGCAGTATGATATTCTATCGCTACAATCCCGAACTTCACAAGGACGAAAAGAAAAAAGCAAGAAGATAAAGGAAGAAAATAATAATGAAAATTGGTATTTTCGGCGGAACATTCAATCCTCCCCACAAGGGACACACACGAATGATTGACAGAATGACCGAGGAATTGGGGCTTGATAAGGTGCTTATTATCCCCAACAAAATTCCTACTCATAAGCGATGCGACGATTTGGCAGATAATCGCGACAGAATAGCTATGTGCAAAATCGCGTTTCAAAATCCTAAATACGAAATCAGCCGTATGGAAATGGACCGAGAAAGCGACAGCTACACTATTTATACGGTGGACGAGCTAAAAAAAAGATATCCAAACGATGATTTGTATTTAATTATCGGCTCTGATATGTTCCTTATTTTCCACAAATGGTACAAGCATAAAGAGCTTTTGGAAAAATGCACAATCTGTGTGGCTTCTCGCAATACTGACGACAGTATTCACGAGCTTCGCTCATACGCATTTGAAAAACTCGGCATTTATATTAAGGATTTGGACGGGAAGAATATACATATCTCGCCCCTTGACGCTTATATTGTAAGCTCAAGTGAAATCCGTGAGCGAATTGCCGACGGTCGCAGTCTTTACGGAATTGTTGAGCCGGAAATCATTGAATATATGGAGAGCCACAAGTTATATGGATACGGCAAGAAACAGTGAGTTTTTAGAAATTCTTAAAAAGCGTTTACCGCCAAAAAGACTTTATCATTCAATCTGTGTTGCCGAGCAGGCAAAGCATTTGGCTGAAATTTTCGGCGGAGACGCAGAGAAGTCATACACCGCAGGGCTTATTCACGATATTCTTCGCTATGAGCCCGCAGAAAAAATGATTGAGCTTATTGAAAGTGACGGTCAAAAACTCACCGAAAGCGAGAAAAAGATTGAATTCACACTTCACGCGGTTGCGGGTGAGGTGTATTTGAGAAAAGAATTGGGTGTTACCGACGGTGAAATTCTTTCAGCGGTGCGTTGGCACACAACGGGCAAGGAGGATATGTCACTACTTGAAAAAATAATCTATGTGGCAGATTTAACCTCTGAAGACCGCGAATACCCCGATGTGAATGAGGTGCGTACAATGGCAGAAGAAAGTCTTGATAAGGCACTAATGCGAGGGCTTTCATTCACCATTGAGGATAATGCAAGAAAATGCAGACCAATTCACATTGATACAATTAAAGCCTTTAACTATCTTGCAGAAAGGATATAAAATATGGAAAGAACAGAACTTCTTAAAAATATTGTTGTTACTCTTGACAACAAGAAGGCAATGGATATAAAATCTCTTGAGATAACAGATTTAACCGTTGTTGCAGATTATTTTGTAATTGCAACAGGTACTTCGGGCACACATATTCGTGCTCTTGCTGATGAGGTTGAAGATGCACTCGCAAAAATGGGTGTTGAGCCAAATCATATTGAGGGTAAAACAACAGGCTGGATACTTCTTGATTACGGCACGGTTATTGTTCACTTGTTTACTCACGACCAAAGAGAACTTTATAGTCTCGAACACTTGTGGGGCGACGCAAAAGAAATTGAAATGCATCTTGACGAGTAATTTTCGACATTTTATAAAACAGTAAAAATCTCTTTAAAGAAGGTTATATATATGAATTACGATTTTAAAGCCACCGAGCAAAAATGGCAGGCAAAATGGGAAGAGGCAAAGGTTTTTGAGGCTCAGGATAATTCTGAAAAACCCAAATTCTATGGTCTTGTTGAGTTTCCATATCCATCAGGTGCAGGTATGCACGTTGGTCACATTAAGGCTTACTCAGGTCTTGAAGTAGTGTCAAGAAAACGCAGACTTCAGGGCTACAATGTGCTTTTCCCAATCGGTTTTGACGCTTACGGTCTTCCCACAGAAAACTATGCGATTAAAACCGGTATACACCCAAGAAAAGTTACTGATATGAACATTGAAAAGTTCACAAGTCAGTTAAAGCGCGTCGGTTTCTCATTTGACTATTCAAGAGTTGTTGATACAACTGACGATAAATATTATAAGTGGACACAGTGGATTTTCCTTAAAATGTTCGAAAACGGACTTGCATTCCGTGACAAGACACTTGTTAACTATTGCCCATCTTGTAAGGTTGTTCTTTCAAATGAGGACTCACAGGGTGGTAAGTGTGACATTTGCCACAGCGACGTTGTTCAGAAGTCAAAGGACGTTTGGTACTTAAGAATTACAGAGTATGCTGATAAGCTTCTTGAGGGCTTAAACGATGTTGATTATCTTCCAAATATCAAGCTTCAGCAGGTTAACTGGATTGGCAAATCACGCGGTGCGTTCGTAAACTTCAATCTTAATGAAATCCCCGAAGAACTCAAGATTTATACAACCCGTCCCGACACTCTTTTTGGCGTAACATTTATGGTTATGGCTCCTGAACACCCAATTATCGACAAGTATGCTGACAAGATTTCAAATATGGACGAAATCCTTGCATATAGAACAGAATGTGCAAAGAAAACAGAGTTTGAACGCACACAGCTTGTAAAGGATAAGACAGGTGTTAAAATTGCAGGTATTACTGCAAAGAACCCCGTTAACGGTAAGGATATCCCCATTTACATATCTGATTATGTTATGATGGGCTACGGTACAGGTGCTATTATGGCTGTGCCTGCACACGACGACCGTGACTATGACTTCGCAAAGAAGTTCGGTATCGACATTATCGAGGTTATCAAGGGTGGCAATATCGACGAAGCTGCATACACAGGCGACGGTGAAATGGTTAACTCCGATTTCCTCAACGGTATGGATAACAAGAAGGATTCAATCGCAAAAATGATTGATGTTCTTCAGGAAAAAGGCGTCGGTGAGGGCGGCGTTCAGTATAAGATGAAGGACTGGGCATTCAACCGTCAGCGCTATTGGGGCGAGCCAATTCCGATTGTTCATTGTGACAAGTGCGGTATGGTTGCTGTGCCTTATGAAGAATTGCCATTAAGACTTCCCGAGGTTGAAAACTTTGAGCCAGGTACAGACGGCGAAAGCCCTCTTGCTAAAATTGAAAGCTATGTAAATTGCAAGTGTCCCAAGTGCGGCGGTGACGCAAAGCGTGAGACTGACACAATGCCACAGTGGGCAGGTTCATCATGGTATTTCTTAAGATATATCGACCCACATAATGATGAAGCACTCGCAGATATGGATAAGCTTAACTATTGGATGCCTGTTGACTGGTACAACGGCGGTATGGAGCACGTTACACGTCACTTGATTTACTCTCGTTTCTGGCATAAGTTCCTTTATGATATCGGAGCAGTGCCTTGTGAAGAGCCATATGCCAAGAGAACTGCTCAAGGTCTTATTCTCGGTCCTGACGGCGTAAAAATGAGTAAATCTCGCGGTAACGTTATTGACCCCAACGAAGTTGTTGACGTATTCGGCGCAGACGTTCTTCGTACCTATGTACTCTTTATGGGTGACTATGAGCAGGCTGCTCCTTGGT